>NZ_JAAORJ010000002.1:0-333170 GCF_017696315.1 Prochlorococcus marinus XMU1412
TCTTTAGACGTCCTTCAATAACAATATTTTGCCCCTCCTTTAGTTCATCTACCATTTCTTGGGCAATATTTCCCCATCCTATAATCTTGAGATCTCTGGTTGGATCTTCACTACGTAATCCTTTAAAATTAACAATCATTTCTGCAATTGGAGTTTGGTTTTCTTTGGTATACCTCATTTGGGGAGCGCTATTAATGACCGCCTGAATTAAACAATGATTCATTACTTACTATTTAATTAAAGACATACTGATGCAGAATCAAGGAAATTGCTATAAAAATGTTTGGATCCTATCAGGAACTTCGGATGGACCTGTAATAGCTAATAGGCTTCTTGAACTTAATTATTCAGTCTTTGCAAGTGTTTTAACTTATAAAGCAGGGCAAGCTTATATTGAGAATCCAAAGTTACATATCATTACGGGGAAATTAAATAATAAAGATCAAATAATTAATTTCATAAATAAAAATAAAATCACATGCGTTGTCGATGCTACTCATCCGTTTGCCGTAATAATTTCTAAAAATCTTAATAATGCATGTAAAGAGATTAATATACCTCTTTTACTATTTGAAAGGAAATCTCTAATAAAAAACACTAATAATTTTTTTTATATTGATCATTTAAAGGATATAAATAATGTTGATATTGAGAATAAGAATATTCTTCTTGCAATAGGATCAAGATTCCTTAACGATACAGCTAATTATTATATGAATTGTAAAGCAAATGTATTTACAAGGGTACTTCCAGTTTATGAGAGTATAACTAAAGCTTTTGGATCATGTATTAAAAATTCAAACATAGCGATACTTGAACCAAGTAAAAATAATAAAAGCATTTTAGAAAAAAAACTTTGTGATTTTTGGGAGATAGATTATGTTCTATGCAGAGAATCAGGAAGTTATTCTCAGAAAAACTGGGAGAGAATAGTTTCTGGAAGTAAGATGAAGTTATTTTTGGTTAAAAGGCCGAAAGTTAAAAATGATTATTCTTACACTTTTGATCAATATCACAATTTGATAAATCATATAATTAAAAAATATTGATGTTTAATTCATTATGGAAGTATTAGTTATAATCACAACTGAATCAAGTAACGCAAATGCTTTGCGAATGGCTAAATTACTAATACAGAATAAACTTGCAGCTTGTGTTTCGATAAAACAAATTTTTTCAATTTATAAGTGGGATGATGATATTGAAGATACTAAAGAGTTTGAAATCACAATAAAAAGTAAACTAGAATTTAAAGATTGTTTAATTGATTTCGTAAATAAAAATTCCACATATGATGTCCCTCAAATTATTTACAAAAAATACCATGCTGAGATGAAATATTATGATTGGTTGAATAAGACTATTTGATTAAATCTATTTTATTAACTCTTTAAGATCAATATCTGATCTAGATCCTAATTGCGTAATTATTTGCCCCGCACAAATTGAAGCTATCTCTCCGCATTTTTTGAGGGAACAATTGTTTATTAATCCATGGATAAATCCTCCCGCATAGATATCTCCCGCTCCTGTAGTATCAATAATCTTGCCCTTCGTTATTGACTCAATTATTTCAACATTATTTTTGTAAACGATCTGAGAACCATTGCTCCCAAGAGTTACTATGACTAATTCACATAAGGAAGCTAGGTCTTCTTGGCAGCCTGCTAATTTATCATTTTTAAATAGACTTAACACCTCGGATTCATTACAAAAAACAATATCTACATATTCATAAATTAATTCCAAGAAACTCTCACGATGTCTATCTACACAAAATGAATCAGACAAAGAAAGAATTATTTTTGTATTAGATTGTTTTGCAATTTGGGCGGCTTTAATAAAAGCTTTTTTAGCTAATTCGCTGTCCCATAAATATCCTTCTAAATATAAGTATTTACTTTCCTTAATTACAGTAAAGTCAATGTCTTTTGGTTCAAACTCTACAGATGCTCCTAGGTAAGTGCACATAGTTCTTTGTGCATCCGGTGTAACCAAAATGATTGAATGAGCTGTAGGAGCACCTTCAATAGTAGGTGGAGTATTAAATATAGTTTTACTTTTTTTTATATCGTCAGAAAAGAAATTCCCAAATTGATCATTTTTCACTCTTCCTATAAACTGCACATGATTGCCTAATTCTGCTAAAGAAACAACGGTATTTGCTGAGGATCCACCTGAAATTTGTTTGATCACTTTGCAATTTTCTAACAATCTCTGAGATTCATCAGAATTAATTAGATTCATTGATCCTTTATCCAGATTATTTATCTCAAGAAACTCATCTTCAATATTTACAATAATATCTACTATTGCGTTGCCTAGACCAATGAGATCAACTTTTTTATGTTCAAAATGTCTAAAGGATTCCTTCATTAATTTGGAACTAAATTACCTTAGCAGTGCTCTTTTAGGACCATGTATTGGGTCTTCAATTACTATAGTTTGATCTCTATTCGCCCCCAACGAGACAATAGCAATTGGAACCTCCATTAATTCAGCTAAAAATCTGAGATAATTCATGGCATTCTCTGGAAGATCAGATAGTTTTCTGCAATCTGCAGTTGAACATTGCCAACCTTTTAATTTTTTGAAGATTGGCTTACATTTTTTTAAGTCATCTGAATTTGTAGGAAAGTAGTCTATTTCTTCTCCATCGAGATCATATGCAATGCAAACTTGAATCTCATCTAATTCATCTAACACATCAAGTTTCGTAACGGCTAAACAATCAAGACCATTTACAGATACAGCATATTTCCCAATAACGCCATCAAACCACCCACATCTTCTCCTTCTCCCAGTAGTGGTTCCAAATTCACTGCCTCTATCACAGAGTTGATCATTAATACTTCCTTGTAATTCAGTTGGAAATGGCCCTTCACCTACTCTTGTGGTATAAGCTTTTGCGACACCTATGACTCTATCAATTAAAGTTGGACCCACTCCAGCTCCAATACATGCCCCTCCTGATATAGGGTTTGATGAGGTAACAAAAGGATAAGTCCCATGATCTAAGTCAAGTAGAGTCCCTTGAGCACCTTCGAAAAGAATATTCTTCTTGTTTTTTGAGGCTGCATGGATAGTCCTCGTACAGTCAACAACATGCTTTGATAATCTTTCCCCATAGTCAAGATATTCTTCAACAATATCTTCTAATTTAAGTGGTTTAATGCCATAGATTTTTTCTAGTAGACCGTTTTTTTCTCTTAATGGAATTTCGATCACATCACTTAGCCTTTCCTTATTGAGCAAGTCTCTTATCCTAATGCCATTTCTTTGTGACTTGTCCGCATAAGTTGGGCCAATCCCACGACCTGTTGTCCCTATTTTGTTTGAACCTCTATCAGCCTCCATCGCTTCATCTAATATTCGGTGGTAGGGCATTGTTACATGTGATGTTGATGAAATCTTTAATCCTGAGATATCAATTCCATTATCAATTAACATGTCAATTTCTTTAAGCAAGATTTTTGGATCTACTACAGTTCCCGAACCAATTAGACAAGAAGTATTTTTATAAAGTATCCCTGAGGGAATTAAATGTAATTTTAAGACTTTATCATCAACAACTATAGTATGACCTGCATTTACTCCCCCTTGATAGCGAACGACAACATCTGCCGAACGACTAAGTAAATCCGTTATTTTACCTTTTCCTTCGTCGCCCCATTGGGCTCCGATTACAACAACATTGGCCAATTTTAGAAGAGCATTATTTTTGTGCGAATATTTAATATATTCAAAAATCTTGGTTTACTTTTAAAAAGTAAATGAATTGTATCAACTTTCTCTTAGAACCATTTTTTCAGCAAGAGAAAATTCTTTGGTTAAACGCTCTTTAAGTTTATCTGGTAAAGGTCTACTTGCAAAGTTTTTGTAATGACCTGCCATAGCATTTAATGCTGTTTGCATTGTGGTAAATGATTGCGTTTTATTCACCATCCCTCTATTCCTATATCTGGAAATATAGTCAGTTATGAGTGTAAGGGCTTCACTTCTTACTTCATCTTTATTTGGAGAATCTTTTGGAGTATCGACAGCTGTTTGTAATGTTTTAACAACTGAAATTGTATCCTTTGTATAGTCCCCTGTCATAGCGGTTTTTGCCGCTATGGAAGGGGAACTAAATAGTGTAAAAACAACAATTAAGGATATTGCAAAAGATATAGCTTTGGTAAGGTTCTTAAAAAATAATTTTGATGTCCATTTCAGTAACATAACTTAGCTCCCAAAAAAAATTAGCCTCAAGACTTTCTATTGTACATTATTTTAGATTCGGAAATAAATGTTTCTAATAATTTATCAGTACTAATTTTAAGCTTAGTATTATTTGTTCTGCATAAAAGTTCTACTTCTTTATTAATAGAATCTCTGCCAATAATTATCTGAAAAGGAATTCCAATTAATTCCGCATCTTTAAATTTCACTCCAGCTCTATCGTTTCTATCATCGAGAAGGACATCAATTTTATTAATTAAAAAGTTGTTATAGATATGCTCAGTAAGATTACTTTGAATAGGATCTTTTAGGTTTGTTGGGATAATAATAACTTCAAAAGGAGAAATCTGGATAGGCCAACAAATGCCTTTTTGATCATGATTCTGTTCGATAGCGGCTTGAGCTATTCTTGTCACTCCTATTCCGTAACAACCCATCCATAAATTTTTTAGCTGACCGTCCTTATCAGAGAACTTTGCATTTAATTTTTCACTATATTTTTGACCTAGTTGGAAAATATGTCCAATCTCGATACCTTTTTTTTCTTTAAGTTCTTCATTATCATAAATACTTATTTTATCTCCTTTTTTGGCATTCCTTATATCCCCAATTAGATAGTCTTTCGAATCAAAAGAAAATTCTTGAAAAACTTTATGGAAATTAACTTTATTCCCACCACTTATAAACTTTGAAAGGTCACTTGCAGAATGGTCAACTATTCTTGTCCATTTTTTTTCCCAATTAGAACTAGCTTTAATAGTTTCATTATCTATATTTGGCCCTATAAAACCTAAGGGTAAATCAACTAGGTTTTTTTCGATAGTATTTTTGTCTTCAATCTTTTTAAGATTAAGGAGATTGAAGTGATGAAGTTTATTGATTAAGTTAAAAAGCTTTACTTCATTAATGTGTTGATCGCCTCTTATGCATGCAAGAATTGGGATATTAAATTCACCTTCGAACTGTGCAAGGAATATGACTACTTTAATAAGCTGACTTGGGTCTAAATTGTTATTATCACAAACTTCTAGGATTGTTTTTTGATGAGGCGTTTCCAACCACTCTGCAATATTATCTTTAAGTGGAATAGGTTGAGAGGGTAGAGAAACAGCTTTTTCGATATTGGCAGCATAAGAACCACTTTGAGTGAACAAAATGGAATCTTCCCCAGCATCAGCAGTGACCATAAACTCTTTAGATGAAGCACCGCCAATTGCTCCACTATCAGCTTCAACCCCTACTGTCTGCAGTCCACAAGATTTAAAAATATTTTCATAAGCATTGCCTACCTTTTCATAGAAAGAAGCTAGATCGTTTTCTGAAGAATGAAAAGAATAGCCATCTTTCATTATGAATTCTCTACTTCTCATCAATCCAAACCTTGGCCTTATTTCATCTCTAAATTTTGTCTGAATTTGGTAAAAACATTGAGGTAATTGCTTATAGGAGTTGATGGTCTCTGATGCAATACTCGTGATTACCTCTTCGTGAGTTGGTGCTAAACCAAATTCCTTACCTTGTCGATCTTTGAGATTAAACATTATTCCTTCACCTGCGGTATATCCTTCCCACCTTTCACTTTTTTTCCATAAATCTGCAGGATGAAGTTGGGGTAATAGTAATTTCGTGCAACCAATACTATTAAGTTCTTTATCTATTATTGCCGATATTTTTTCAATTACTCTAAGCATTAGTGGCATGTATGCATAAATACCGCTGTTAACTCTGCGAATATACCCAGCTTTTAAGAGTAATTGATGTGAAATAATCTCAGCTTCAGAAGGTGTGTCACGAAGTGTCCCCAGAGGAAATGAGGTTGTCACGCGCATACAGAAAAATCCTTAATAATATTTAATTTTATCAATTAAGATGAAAAAATAATTTAAAGTGTCTTGAGTCCCTCAACGCGGCTAGTCTAAGAATATTCTTTCTGCTAACTTCTTCTGTAATGAAGCTCAGACTTTTTAAAAAGTTCATTACTACTTAATCATTTTCTTAAGTTTATGGAAAATATAGATTCCAATATCTCTAGTGAAGAGGAATTAGTAGGTATTGATGAAGTTCAAAAATTCCTTAACAGATCAAGAGCTTCTGTCTATAGGTATACAAATACAGATTTAAGAAATCTAAACCCTAGCTTTAATCCAAGAAAATTAAATCCCGAATTTAGAACTGATCAAAAAGATCCTTTAAAGTTTCATCCTAATGAAGTTGCAAGATTTGCAAAGGATATTTTAAGAATTAAGGAGGTTACTGTAGAGGTCTTTAATACACCTTCCTCCGCGGCTCAAAATATAATGGTACAAATATTAGACGAACTTAAATCTATCAGGTCTTTGCTAGAGAAAGAGTAATTAAAAAAATACTAATCAATGTTTTGATTTATTGACATTTTGAATGTAAAATAATGATGTCTATTATCTCCTAAATCTTTCCAATTCAGAGTCCTTGAGTTACACGAAATCAAAGCAATTTATTCAAAGTAAATCAAGCGAAGAATCATCTCATGGTTCTGCTCGAAGTGATTTTGAAAGAGATGATGATGACCCCTTAAGTATAAGGAGTCTATCAATAACATCTTTAGGTATTATTTTTGCCTGTTTGACAATCTTTTTACCTTCAATAAGCATTTTAATTGGAAGACCTTTATCTCAAGGAAACGAGATAATTCATAATCACGATTTTAAAAAAGATGGACCTTAGCTCAATACCTCCATCTCCAATGAAGGGAATAGTAAATATTGTTGTTGAAATACCTGCAGGGAGTAGGAATAAATATGAATATTGCTCTGATGCAGGAATTATGGCCCTAGACAGAGTTTTGCATTCTTCAGTTAGGTACCCTTTTGATTATGGGTTTATCCCAAATACCCTCGCTGATGATGGAGCTCCTCTTGATGCAATGGTGATAATGGATGAACCTACTTTTGCTGGTTGTTTAATAAAAGCCAGACCTATTGGAGTTTTGGATATGCATGATTGTGGGGCATATGATGGAAAACTTTTATGTGTGCCTATGGCTAATCCTAGACAAGCTAATATAGTTAGTATTAATCAAATTGCTCCTAATCAGCTTGAGGATGTTGCTGAATTTTTTAGGACAAGTAAAGGACTTGATGGAAGAACAGTTGAAATTGACGGTTGGAGGGATTTTGATGTTGTTCAAAATTTATTGAAAAGTTGTATACCCCTAAAAAAGAAAAACTTTAAAGTGCTTAAGAAATCAAAAATTAGTAAATTAAATTGAAAAAAATAATTTTTTATAGTTATTTAAAATGCTCTACTTGCAGAAAAGCTGCAAAGTGGCTTGAAAGCAAAGATTTTGAATTCCAATTAATTGATATTGTAAAAGAACCGCCACTTGTTAATTATTTAAATCTAGCTTTAGAACAATACTCTGATGATAAGAGACGGATTTTTAATACAAGAGGTAAAGCTTTTAAAACTCTTAATCTTGATATTTATGGTTTATCAAGGGAAGAAATTATTCAACTTCTTTTAAGTGATGGCAAATTAATAAAAAGACCATTTTTGATTTACGAAGGTAAAAAAGTAATATTAGGTTTTAACGAAATTGAATATTCCAATCAATTTATATAAGTTTAAAAAATCAAAACTTTTTTAATTTTATGCATGCTTCTATTAAAAGTTTTTTAAAAGAATGGGGTCTACTAATTTTATTAACTTTTTTTGTTTCTTCTTGTAGATCTTTTTTCGCAGAACCACGTTATATACCTTCTGGTTCAATGCTCCCAGAATTACAAATAAACGATAGGCTAATTATTGAAAAATTTTCGCTAAGAAACTCCTTACCCAAAAGAGGAGATATTGTTGTTTTTAACTCACCTTACTCCTTTGATGAAAAATTAATTTCATCAAGATCTAAGCCTCTCCCAAAAAAAAGATATTGTTTTTTCATGAGTTTCCCCCCGATGTCGTTTGTTCCAGGCTTGAGGGATCAAGCTTGCGATGCGTATATTAAAAGAGTGGTTGCAATGCCAGGGGAAATTGTTAGTGTAAACAGAAAGGGTGAATTAATAATAAATAATAAATTAATTCCTGAACCTTATGTCTCTTACAAGTGCTCATCACCCCTCTTTAATAACTGTGGTAAATTTGAAAATATAAAAGTTCCTGAAGATCATTTTTTAGTTTTAGGTGATAATAGGTCAAATAGCTGGGATGGTAGATATTGGCCTGGAAATAAATTTCTTCATAAAAAGGAGATAATTGGTAAAGCATATTTTAGATTTTGGCCTCTTAATCAAGTTGGCTTTTTCAATTAATAAAGCCTTTTTCTGAAACTGACTTCATTAAAAAAATTTTTTAAAAAGGGTTTCAATTTAAAGTGCTCCTGAAGCAGTTGAATCAATTATTCCTCCTAGATGGGTTGTTATGTTTAAAGCGCTAATCGCAGGGGGCTTATTGGGATCATTAAAGAGGTCAATTATAGTTATGCCACCATTACCTTGTTTTATCATCCAAATATTTGAATAATTAATCCCAAGGATATTGCAAATTAGGGTTTTATTGACTGCATCATGAGCAACCAAAAGGGTTAGGTCATTATCCTCTTGAGATAAACAAATTTTGTCAAAAGCTTCTACGGACCTTTCTGATACATCTTTTATAGATTCACCTTCGGGCATTATTACTTCTTCAGGTTTATCATGCCAATTTTTTAGTAAAGCAGGCCACTCTTCTCTAATTTCTGCTTCCAATTTACCCTCCCATAATCCGTGACTGATTTCTACGAGTGAATCTATTTTCTCAATTTTTAAATCTTTGTTATTTTGAAGGATTATTTGTGCAGTCTCATAAGGCCTATGCATTGAACTTGAAAATGCCTTATTGAAAGAAATATTTCTCAAATATTCAAAAGTCTTTTTAGCTTGATCTTTTCCGTTTTCATTTAAAGGGATATCAATTTGGCCTTGAAATCTTCCTTCTTTGTTCCAGTTAGTTTCACCATGTCTTATTAGAAATATTCTGGAATCTCCAATTTTATTTGGAATATTTTTATTAAGATGGGAAGTTTGATTTAAGCATTCAATTTGAGTCTTAAAAGAGTTATCTTTCTTTGAAATATTGAGTATCGAGAAAGAAGCATTTTCTAATCTTATTTTTCTAAAACCTTGCTTAGGCTTTCCTAATAACAAGAGTATTAAACATCTTAGAATTGCATTATGTCCAACAACTAAAATATTTATATCATCTTTGTCTTGATAAAGTTTTAAAATATCTTTTACAAAATCTGTTGCTTGAAAAAATAACTCTTGAATTGGTTTATAAGTTTTATTGCCATTTCTTTTTAAGATAAGATTTTCTGGATCATTTTTCCATATAGGGTAAATTTCTGGAAATTTCTTTTTTATTTCATCAATTTTTAGACCAGACCATTCACTAAGATCTACCTCTAGCAAATTATCGTCGAATATAATATTTTGTTCTTTATTGAAGGTCTTTTTAATTGTTTTTGCAGTCTCCGCCGCTCTCACAAGTGGGGAGGAATAGATTTTATCGAAGTTTATTTTTGATAATGCTTTTCCTGCTTTTCGGGCTTGTTCGTATCCTTCATCGGTTAATAATGAATCGTCTGTTCTTCCTTGAATTAATCCTTTTGCATTGAAGCTGCTTAGTCCGTGCCTAACTAAAACTAATCTTATAGCCATTATATAAATTTGAAAATTAAGATAATTTAATCATCTCATGGCGTGATTAAAATAGATACATAAATATAAGGAAATTCAATGATAACTAACTATAGTTTTCAAGAATATAATAAGTTATGATCTTTAAAAATAGTTCTAAGTCAAAACTCACTTTAGCTTTTATTTCTATCGTCATAACTTTTTTTGTATGGCAACAAGGCTTAAGAGACAGTTTAGATAGACCATCTGTTTCATTTGATATTAGTCAAAAAGAGCAAGAAATTGCTGAATTATCTGTCCAATCAATAAATGTAAATCTTAAAAAATTTTTTATAATTAATGACCCTGTTGATCAAATAAATAAATCACTCTCTGATGTCTCATTTGAAGAGCTGACAGAAAGAAATAAATTAATTCGAATAATCACTTCAGAATCAAATGATTCTTTAATTTATAAAAATATATCCAAAGATTTTAAAGATAAAAACTTTAAATTTCTGATTGATGAGATAGAAAAGAAATCTAATAATAATTCATATCAAGCTAATTCTGATAAATTTGATTTATTTAAAGGTGATAGATTTTTATATCATCTTTTAAGCAGGAAATTTGATTTTGACGATAGTGCATTAATAACAAAATCATTTTCAAGAAAAATGTTTTTTAAAATATTAGCCATAAGACTAATTCCACTTTTAACAATATTTATTGGCTCTATTCTGGCTTTAAAAATATTATGGAAAACCATATCTTTGAAAAAGTTTGGTTGGAAAGAAATTAAATCCTTAGATTTAGAATTAATAGATATGGTTTTATTAATTGCAGGTGGATTTGTTGTTTTAGGAGAAGTGGTATCCCCTTTATTTTCTATCAGTTTGGTTGAACTTTTTTCTAAAAATATCTCTAATGAATTATCTCAATCTTTAAAAATTTTCTTTGGATATCTTTTTATGGCTATTCCGCCATTATGGATAGTTTTTTATCAAATTAAATCCTTGAATGGTGAATTTACTTTTAAAAAGGATTATTTACAGTTCAATTTCTTGCCAATAAAATATGCAATTATTCAGGGAATTAAAGGTTGGTTAACAATTGTTCCTTTTGTTTTATTGATCTCTCTTATTATGAATAGTTTGATCGATAATCAGAATGGTAGTAACCCCTTGCTGGAAATTGTTCTTAATAATAATAATTACGCATCATTTTTTCTATTATTTGTAACAACAACTCTATTAGCTCCTCTATTTGAAGAGATTATATTTCGCGGTATTTTACTGCCAACTCTTTCAAGAGATTTTGGAGTAATTTCGGGCATCATAGTTTCAGCTTTTATCTTTGCATTAGCCCATTTAAGTTTGGGAGAAATGCCGCCATTATTTGTTCTAGGGATTGGATTAGCAATTACAAGAATTGCTTCGGGGAGTTTGTTTTCCTCAGTGATTATGCATTCTTTATGGAATGGATTGACTTTCTTAAATTTGTTCCTATTGAGGACATAAAATATTTAATTTTTACTTGCGAATCAAACAAAAAGATGTTTATTTAATTAATAACACTTCTTTTATTTAAAAAATAAATCATAGATGAAACCTTATGGGAATCAACTTAATTTAAAAAAAAAAGTTTCATATGAAAGTAAAAAAAACTCTGAAAAAATATATATATTTAATGTCAAATTAATACATCAAATTTTCGACACCATTAATATATCTCTTTTGGTATTAATTTTCACCTTGTTGTTCTTGTCTTTTAATAGTCAAAGAAAATGGTCAAATACATATAAAAACTTATCTAAAACAAGAGCTATCAATAATAATCTCATTGATTATATTTCCAAAATTGAGGAATTTTATATTAGTGAACTTGAGTCTATTAATACTTATACAAAAACTAAACCTAAAGATTTAATCTATCTAGATAAACTTCCAGAAAAAAAAGAAAGTTTATTTAAGAAAAATTTAAGTAGTTTCATTGAAGGTTTTCTAGATAGCAAATATCAAAGGGGATATTGATGAAAAAATACAAAAAAATTGTTCGTCTAAAACCACTGGATCAAAGAAGATTTAAATTTCTCTATATTTTTAGCTTACTATTAATATTTTGTTTGTTTGGTAGGTTAGTTCAATTGCAAGTCTTTAATTCCTCTGATTTGCAAAGGAAAGCAAGATTAATACAGTCTTCTAAAACTAACGCCTTAAAAAAAAGGAGAGCGATTGTTGATAGAAATAATAGACTAATTGCTTACGATAAACCGCTCTATAAATTATGGGCCCATCCAAAATATTTTAATTTTCCTGGTGATTCAATTAACAGAGTTCGCAGTATTGAAGAAGTTACTGAAAAATTGTCGCCCATCTTGGATATAAATGGTGAAATACTCTTGAGTAAATTTAATAATAAAATCAGTGGCATAAAGCTTTTGGATAAAATTTCCGAAGAAAAGGCAGAAAAGATTAAAAACCTTCAAATAAGCGGACTTGATTTGTTTAAATATTCGCAGAGATATTATCCACAAGGGGCGATTTACTCTAATCTTGTCGGTTTTGTTAATGATGAGAATATAGCTTCAGCGGGTTTAGAGCTTCATTTAGATAATCAAATTAAAGTTTTTAATAAGAGTAATTTTATAAAAATAGGAGGAGATGGAACTCCTCTTCCGGATAATTCAGCCCCTGGTGATTTTATTTCTGATTACAAAAAATTAGGCCTAACTATAGATTCAAAATTACAGAAAGCGTCATTCAATGCATTATCAAAGCAAGTAAGCAAATGGAATGCAAAGAAGGGATTTGCAATTGTTATGGACGTTAATAATGGTCAGATTCTCTCCTTAGTTTCAGTCCCGTCGTACGATCCAAATAAATTTTGGCAGTATGATTCTGAACTTTTTAGGGGCTGGTACTCTCAAGACTTATTTGAGCCTGGTTCTACTTTTAAACCTATTAATCTTGCCTTAGCTTTAGAAGAAAAAGTAATCCAGAAAGATGGAGTAGTTGAAGATATTGGAAAAATTAATGTTGGAGGATGGACACTTTATAATTGGGACAAAAAAGGTAATGGATATATTGACTATCCAAAAGTTTTGCAGGTTTCAAGTAACGTTGGGATGGTAAAAATAATGCAAAATTTAGACCCCACAATTTATTGGGATTGGCTAAAAAATTTAGGTATAAATAAAAATTTAGAGACTGACTTATTCGAATCAACTGCTGGCCAACTTAAGAGAAAAGATTTGTTTGTAAATCAATCAATTGAGCCTGCAGTAACTTCTTTTGGTAAAGGGTTCTCAATCTCGCCACTTAAATTGCTTCAACTTCATGCGGCTCTGGCAAATGGGGGTTTTGAAGTGACTCCTCATGTAACCTCAACTTTCAAGGAAAGATTTAATAAAAATCCAAAAAAACAACTTTTTTCAAAAGAGGTTTCTCAAACTGTTCTTGAATGGATGGAGAGCGTAGTTGATAAAGGTAGTGGATCTGGAGTAAAAATCGAGGGTTATAGGATTGCTGGGAAAACGGGCACTTCTCAAAAAGCCTTAAATGGTTCGTATACAAGCAAAAAAGTTTGTAGTTTTGTCGCGACCTTACCAGTTAATGATCCAAAATACGCTGTCCTTGTAGTCGTTGATGAGCCATCTAAATCATATGCATATGGTTCAACTGTTGCTGTGCCAGTTGTGAAAGAAATTATCGAGAGTTTGATAGTAATTGAAAAAATACCTCCTAATATCAAAGATCATGGAATGATTGTTAAAAAACCCTAAAATTTTCCATTTTTATAAATATTTAGTTCATTATCTGATGATTTCATCAGGAATAAAAGCTAGTTTATGTATATATATGATTATCTAGATATGAAATCAATTTTAGAACAATTGTCCGCAATGACCGTTGTTGTTGCTGATACTGGAGATTTAGATTCGATAAAAAAGTTTCAACCAAGGGATGCCACCACCAATCCATCGCTAATTCTTGCTGCTGCCAAGAATCCTGATTATGTGAAATTAATTGATAAAGCTTTAGAAAGTTCAGAAAATGCGTTGCCCAAAGGATTCTCTGAAATTGAATTAATCAAAGAAACTGTTGATCAAGTTTCAGTATTTTTTGGAAAAGAAATATTGAAAATTATTTCAGGGCGCGTATCTACAGAAGTTGATGCAAGACTGAGCTTTGACACCGAAGCTACGGTAGAAAAAGCGAGAAAATTGATCAATCTTTATAAGAATTTTGGAATTGAAAAGGAAAGAATTTTGATTAAGATTGCTGCAACTTGGGAGGGAATTAAGGCAGCTGAAATTTTGGAAAAAGAGGGCATTAAATGCAACTTAACTTTACTTTTTAACTTCTGCCAAGCGGTAACTTGTGCCAATGCAAAGATAACCCTTATTTCTCCGTTCGTTGGCCGTATATTGGATTGGTATAAGGCAAAAACTGGTAAAACTAGTTTTGTTGGTGCTGAAGACCCTGGTGTTATTTCGGTTACGCAAATATATAAGTATTTTAAAGAAAAGGGATTAAAGACAGAAGTAATGGGAGCAAGTTTTAGAAATCTTGATGAAATAAAAGAATTAGCAGGTTGTGATCTTTTAACAATCGCACCAAAATTTCTTGAGGAATTGAAAAAAGAAAAAGGAGAGTTAGTTAGAAAATTAGATGTAAGTTCCCCAATAAATAATTCTATTGACTACCAATTTGAAGAAAAAGATTTCAGATTAAGCATGTTAGAAGATCAAATGGCAAGTGAAAAGCTTAGTGAAGGTATCACTGGATTCAGTAAGGCTATAGAAGAATTGGAAGAACTGCTACTTAAGAGATATTCTGAAATTAAAAATCATAAATTAATTTCTGCTAACTAAATTTAAGTTTTAATTGAAAAAAAAAGAATTTAACCCCCACTTTTTGTTAAAAGTCTTCTGATAACTCTTTTTGCAATATCTTCATAATTCATTTCTCCTGATAATATTTGAGCAATACGTTTAGGTGCTGTTTTTCTTTTGACACCTAGTTGGTAACCAGTTCTAGGAAATCTATAAAATACTTGGGCTATTCTCTTCCCCCAAGCCATTGATTTTCCCCAAATGTTGTTAATTTTTTTCGTATAAATATTTAAATCATCTACTTTTCCTGATAGGCACTGATCTATATATTCTGCAGCATAAAAACTGCTAATTAAAGATGGTCTAATTCCTTCAGCTAAAAATGGATCACATAGAGATGCTGCATCTCCAACCGCTAAAACTTTGTCACCATTAATTGCATGGAAGCCATTCCATATTCTCAGTTTCTTACTAATTGTTTTATGAGGAAAATCATCGAAACCGAAGCTTCTGATTACTTGTTTATTTATAGCTTGATTTTCTAGGAGACCATTATTTATAAAAGTACCTAGACCAATATTTAAGCTTTCTCTTAGGGGGAATGCCCATGCAAAACCATATTTTATAAATCCAAACTCAAATCTAACTGCATCTCTAGGTATTTCACCTAATCCTTTCAATCTTAATGAGATTGTGTTGGCAAATTTGGGCTTTCTTGGCCCTAAATTGAAATAACCTGCCCATTTCGATTGGGACCCATCTGCTATTACAAGAAATTCTGTAATATATTTTATTTTGTTATTGCAAGTAATTTCCCATTTATCATTTTTTTTTATAATTTTTTCTATCAATAATGGTCTCATTATCTGAGCTCCATTACTCAAGGATGCATCAAGCAATAATTGATCTAGTTTTTCTCTTTTAACAATCCAAAATGGGGATTCACCAGTCAGATCAGCAGTAACATTATCTGCAGCCTTCCATCTGAATTCAACATTCTTAATTTTTGATTCTATGCAATCTTCTATATTTAAAGGAAGAAATCTTTGCATTGCAGATGCCATCCCACCTGCACATGGTTTGTAATCTTGGAATTTTTCTTTTTCAATAATTAAAACTGAATATCCTTTCTTTGATAGATTTAGAGCAGTGGAAGATCCTGATAAACCACCACCAATTATTACAACGTCAAATCCTATCAAACTTTTAGAATTTCCTTCTCTTTCTCAGACAATTTAGTTTCTATTAAAGCTATATATTTATCAGTGATTTTTTGAATCTCAGATTGATTATCTCGAGATTCGTCAATAGAAATAAGTCCATCTTTTTCTTCTTTTTTTTCTTTATCAACAGCATCTCTTCTAATATTTCTCAAAGCTACTTTCCCTTCCTCTGCATATTTAGAGGCTAATTTACAAAATTCTTTTCTTCTCTCTTCTGTTAAAGGAGGAACATTTATTCTTATCAATTTACCATCATTATTTGGAGTAATACCTAAATCACTCATAGAAATAGATTTCTCTATTGCTTGTAAACATGAAATATCAAACGGTTGTATTGAAATAGTTTGTGAATCAACAGTGCTTATTGTGGCAAGTGATTTGATTGGTGTTTCTGCTCCGTAGTACTCAACACTCACCCTGTCCAACAATGAGGCATTAGCTCTGCCTGTCCTAATTGTATTAAAGTTTCTTTGCGTGGCTTCAACAGTTTTATTCATATTTTCTTGAATTTCTTTTTCTTTCATAATTAAAAAAATTAAATGATCTTTAACTAATTAAAGAGCCTATTGGCTCACCAGCAACAGCTTTTGAAATATTTCCTTTTTTGAATATATCAAAAACCATAATTGGGATATTATTATCTTTGCAAAGTGCAATCGCAGTACTGTCCATTACTGTGATTTCATCACTAAGAACTTGTTGATAACTAAGAGAGGAATATTTTTTTGCATCTTTAAACTTATTAGGATCACAATTATATACTCCATCAACTTTGGTAGCCTTCATGACAACTTCAGCATTTATCTCCGCTGCCCTCAAGGCTGCTGTTGTGTCAGTTGTGAAAAATGGATTTCCGCATCCACCTCCGAAAACTACAACTCTACCTTTTTCAAGGTGTCTCATAGCTCTTCTTCTTATATAAGGTTCTGCAATT
Source organism: Prochlorococcus marinus XMU1412 (assembly GCF_017696315.1). NCBI lineage: Bacteria > Bacillati > Cyanobacteriota > Cyanophyceae > Synechococcales > Prochlorococcaceae > Prochlorococcus > Prochlorococcus marinus. Next base: position 16,846 of record NZ_JAAORJ010000002.1, read on the forward strand.
TCCTGCATTTCTATTGCAGTTTGAACTCTGGTTGCAACACCTACTCTTTCTAAACCATCTTGAAGTGAAATAGCATTCATCACTGTTGCGAGCATCCCAACATAATCAGCTGTTGCTCTATCCATGCCATCTGCAGACCCTTTAAGCCCCCTAAAAATGTTTCCACCACCAACAACTATTGCAAGTTGTACATTATTTTCGACTACTTTTGAAACGTCTTCTGCAATTGACTGAACTATGGCAGGATCAATACCATAAGGTTTTTCACCCATGAGTGCTTCACCACTAAGTTTTAAGAGAACTCTTTTGTAAGTCATTCAATAATCGTACTTTTAAGACCTTAGCAAGTAAACGTACCAAATTTATTTTTTGTTCAGATATTGCTTGCGTCTTTAAACATTTCTAAACCTGCCTGAAGAAATCAAATAAACATTTGTTTAATTAGTACTCAACGCACTTTTGTGCTTTTATTCCTTGCTCTTTAAAAGGATGTCTTATTAGTTTCATTTCTGTAACTAGATCAGCGTAATTGATAATGGAATTAGATGCTCCCCTTCCAGTTAAAACAATATGATTTTTTCTATTATTTAAGCTTTTTAAAAAAGTGATTATTTCTTCGGGTGCAAGATAACCAAGTTTTGTCGCAATATTAATTTCATCAAGAATTATAAGTTTATAAGATTCGTTTTGTATATATTTTTTGGCTAGTTTCCAAGCCCCTTGAACTAATTTTTCATCTCTTATTCTGTCTTGTGTTTCCCAAGTAAATCCCTCTCCTAATGAATGCCAAGATATGTTTGAAGACAAGTTTTTAAGTGCTTTTTCTTCTCCGGTGGTCCAGCCTCCTTTGATAAATTGAATTATTGCTACTTTATAGCCATGCCCTATCGCCCTTAAAGCCATACCTAAAGATGCAGTTGTCTTGCCCTTGCCATTTCCTGTAAAAACAATCAATAATCCTTTTTTTGTTTTTCTAATTTGTAGTCTTTCGGCTTGAATATCTTTTCTTTGCTGCATTCTTTTTTTATATAAGCTTTCATCGCTATCCGGAGATAATTTTCCTCCCATTCCAAGTTTATTTGCTTGATTATCGAGGTTAAATATTTTCTCGGAAGATAAGGGTTTTTCTTGCATATGACCTTAATTTTTATTTTTATAATTATAAATCTTTAAATATTTTTAGCTCTTTTAACTTTTAAAAGTGCATTATTTACTGCCTGTTGTTGATCTCTTTTAGTAATCCAGTGGTGATAAGTTTGAGTATGCAAACTAACAGAGTGTCCCATCATTCTGGCGGCCACAGTATCAGGTAAATCATAAAAAATTGTTCTTACTGCCCAAGCATGCCTTAGATCATAAGGTTTTATTTGTAAAGAGTAACGCTTAAACTGGTCTGTAATTTTTTTTCCGATATTCTGTAAGGTTGTAATTTTAAGGTCTCTATTAATATTTGGTAGAAGTTCTGGATTTTCACCAAGTTTTGATAATTCGAACTTTTCAACCCATTCAGGATGAAATGGCCAAACTTGATGTTCCCCAGTTTTAGTCGTAGGTAAAACTCTAATAATTTTGTCCCCAAAATTAGTAAGAGAACTTAAATCACAAAAAAATACTTCATGATTCCTTAATCCATATGTAGCCATTAGACCAAAAACAAATTTCCAAGACTTGTTTGGGATCTTCTCCCACATTTTCTCTATTAATTCGTCTTTTGGTAAATCTCTAAATCCTGCTTTGTTCAGACCATATCCTCTAGAATTTAATTTCCAATCTTCTGGTAGTTTAATGTCCAAAAACTTAGCCAATACACTTAAAGAAGTAGCGCATTGTTTCCTACTTCTGCTACCTTCCTTATAACTTTCAAGAGTTTTTTGAAATATTCTTTCTAGAGCTTCATTCTCATAATCATTATAGATATTTAGGATTCTTTTCATATATGGTTTGTAAGAACTTCTCCAAGTAGTTTTTCTAGTGCTGGTTCTAAAATCACTTTTATTTTCTTTAAAAAAAAATTCCTCAAATTGATTTAATCTTTTTGGAAATTCAAACCCATCTTTTATTTCCTTTTTATAAGGCTTGCCTATCCAATTAATCCAATCAAATTGATTCAATTCTAATTGCAAATTGATTAATTGTAATTTTTTTTGGGCCTCTTCTAATCCAGAAATATCAGCCTTTAAACCAAGAGATATTCTTTGGATTTTAAAGTTATTGTTATCTTCTTTAGTGGGTAGTGAACCACGAATATTTAATTTATCTCCTCTTTTCTCAATTTTAAGCTTGCTGCCTTGAGTAGCAAATTTATCATTGACATTATTAATTTCCTGAATTACGTTCATTTACTTATATAATTGACCATATAATGACGTTTTTAATGTTGATTTTCAATCTTCATAAATTTTAAATGGATAAAATAGGCGTCTTACTAATGAATTTAGGAGGGCCTGAACGCATTACTGATGTAGGCCCATTCTTATACAATCTTTTTTCTGATCCAGAAATTATCAGGACCCCTTTCCCTGTTTTTCAAAAGCCCCTAGCTTGGTTAATTAGCACGCTTAGGAGTACCACTTCACAACAGGCTTACCTTTCTATAGGTGGAGGTTCACCTATCAGAAGGATAACCGAACAACAAGCAAGAGAATTACAATCTAAATTAAGGAACAAGGGATTTAACGCTACTACCTACATCGCTATGAGGTATTGGCATCCTTTCACCGAATCAGCAATTGCTGATATGAAAGCAGATGGCATAGATCAAGTAGTTGTAATACCCTTGTATCCACATTTTTCGATAAGTACAAGTGGTTCGAGCTTTAGGGAATTAAAAAAATTGCGAGATTCTGATGATGAATTTAAGAAGGTTCCAATGAGATGTGTAAGGAGTTGGTTTAGTCAAGAAGGTTACTTAAAGTCTATGGTTGAATTAATTTCTGAACAAATTTCACTTTGTGAATCACCTTCAAAAGCCCATATTTTTTTCACTGCACATGGAGTTCCTAAGAGTTACGTAGAGGAAGCTGGAGACCCTTACAAACAACAAATTGAAGATTGTTCTTTATTAATCATTAATGAGTTGGAAAAATGTTTAGGGCATAGTAACCCTCATACCCTTTCTTATCAAAGTAGAGTTGGTCCTGTGGAATGGTTGAAGCCTTATACAGAAGAAGTGTTAGCTGATCTTGGAAGGTCAAATGTTAATGATCTGATTGTGGTTCCTATAAGTTTCGTTGGAGAGCATATCGAAACATTGCAAGAAATTGATATTGAATATAAAGAAATTGCTGAAAAGGCTGGTATTAAAAACTTTCGGAGAGTTAAGGCTTTAAATACTCATCCTACTTTTATTGATGGCCTTAGTGATCTAGTGATTTCCTGCTTGGAAGGCCCTCTTGTTAATTTAGAAGAGGCTTCACAGTTGCCTGAAAAAGTTAAACTTTATCCTCAAGAGAAGTGGCAATGGGGTTGGAATAATAGTTCAGAAGTTTGGAACGGAAGGGTCGCAATGATTATTTTTCTTGTGCTTTTTATTGAACTTATTTCAGGCTCTGGACCTTTACATAAATTAGGCATTTTATAAAGAAAAATTGAAATTTATTAAATAGTTTTTAATCTATTAAAAGATTATTTTGAATACATTTCTGACATTACATTTCTAAATGAGGCAAAAGTATTTAATTAAGTTTAATATTTATAGTAAATATTGAATTTCTTTAGTGACTCTTACTTCGAGATCCTTTTCAAAGGGTAGTTCAAAACATGAAAATCCAGTTTGGATAACTGGTGCAGACGCACTAATGGATTCTTTAAAAATTCATGGAGTAAAAGTTATATTTGGATATCCCGGGGGAGCCATACTACCAATCTATGATGCTGTGCATAAGGCAGAACAAGAAGGTTGGTTAAAGCATTATATGGTTAGGCATGAGCAAGGTGGATCACATGCGGCTGATGGATATGCAAGATCTACTGGTGAAGTAGGAGTATGTTTTGGAACCTCAGGCCCCGGTGCAACAAATTTGGTAACTGGAATTGCTACTGCGCAAATGGATTCAGTCCCCCTAGTTGTAGTTACAGGTCAAGTCCCAAGACCTGCTATAGGAACTGACGCTTTTCAAGAAACTGATATTTTTGGCATAACTCTTCCAATAGTGAAACATTCATGGGTAATAAGAGATCCTTCAGATATAGCGAAAATAGTTTCTGAAGCTTTTTTTATAGCCTCATCTGGAAGACCTGGCCCTGTTTTAATTGATATACCCAAAGATGTAGGTCAGGAGTTCTTTAATTACCAAAGAGTTTTGCCTGGTGAGATTATCCCTAAAGGATTTAAAAGGAATGGAGAAATTAATGATTCCGATATCAATAAAGCAATAAAATTAATAGAAGATTCTGAAAGACCTCTTTTATACGTAGGTGGTGGGGCAATATCTTCAGGGGCTCATGATGAAATAAAAACTTTGGCAAAGAATTATCAAATACCAGTTACCACAACCTTAATGGGGAAGGGCGCTTTTGATGAAAAAGACAATTTATCAGTAGGGATGTTAGGAATGCATGGAACTGCTTACGCAAATTTCGCTGTTACAGAATGCGATCTTTTAATTGCTATTGGAGCTAGATTCGATGATAGGGTGACAGGAAAATTAGATACTTTTGCACCTAATGCAAAGGTAATTCATATAGATATCGACCCAGCAGAAGTTAATAAAAATAGACGTGTAGATGTTGCAATTGTTTCTGATGTTTCAAAAGCTGTTCTTAAAATTAATGAACAATCTCTAAAAAACAAACTTACTTTTCAGACAAAAAACTGGTTAGAAAAAATTGATTTTTGGAAAAATAAACACCCTTTATATGATCCGCCTAAAGAAGGAGAAATTTATCCTCAAGAGGTTCTTTTAAAAGTGAGAGAATTTTCACCTGAAGCTTATATAACTACAGATGTAGGACAACATCAGATGTGGGCTGCTCAATATCTTAGGAATTCTCCAAGAAAATGGATTAGTAGTGCAGGCTTAGGAACTATGGGTTTTGGATTGCCAGCGGCAATTGGAGTAAAAGCAGCCTTGCCTGATTCAGATGTAATTTGTATTGCAGGAGATGCAAGTGTCTTAATGAATATTCAAGAATTAGGAACTTTATCTCAATATGGTCTAAAGGTGAAATTGGTTATTATCAATAATCGCTGGCAAGGGATGGTAAGACAATGGCAGGAAAGTTTCTACGATGAAAGATATTCCTCATCTGATATGAGTTGTGGCGAGCCTGATTTTGTAAAACTTGCTGAGTCTTTTGGAGTTAAGGGATACTTGATTTCTGATAGAAAACAACTACAGAATGAATTAAAACATGCGCTTGATTATGACGGCCCTGCATTGATTAATATCCTTGTGAGAAGAGGTGAAAATTGTTATCCAATGGTCCCTCCTGGTAAAAGTAATGCTCAAATGGTTGGATATGTTAATTGTGAAGACTAATTTTTTTTAAATTCGTCATTTTAAAAAATTAACTTTAAGATAATTTAAAAAACTTAGATATTTCGAAATTGAAAAAATTATCAAAAATTTTAATCATAGCCTGCTTGATTGTTCTTAATCCTGTAATAGTTAACTCGGCCGAAATTCTTCAAATTAAAAGTTCAAATACTATTTTGGTGGGGGATCAAAATAGGAATTTAACGATTGGACTATTTTGTGTAGATGTAAATGAAATTGACGAGCTTGAAGCAACTAATTTACTTAAGAGTGAATTCCCAAGGGGAAGCAAAGTGAAAATAAAACCTTTTGGTTTCAAAGATAATGTTTTGTTAGCCAAAGTTTTTAATATTAAAGGTACAAAGGAGATGACCGAATTATTAGTTGCTAAAGACTTAACTAGTGAAATTTGTCAAAGTTAACTATCTCTATGAACAAATTAAATTCCATTGTCTCGAGAATGTTTTGCACTTTCTCCAAGAATTAAATTCATTTTTTAATTTGTATGTGCATAAATTTGAAATGTCTATATTTGTATTAGGAATGTTCTCACATAAAAGTTGTCTATAGGCAGATCTTTTGAGATCAAGTTGATTTAAGTTTTGCTCTTTGATGTGATTTGAATCACTAAAACAAAGATCTTTTTCAGTTTTAGTCAAATTCACCGTTATTTTTTTGTTTTCGGCCTTTCTATAAAATTCCTTGAATGTAAATTGATCAACTAGATAATTTTCCTTAGAAATAGCTGGTCCAATGGCAACAAGTAAGTCATCTCTAGATGCCCCAAAATTTTCGAAAATTTTAACTAAATTTTTTATTATTTTTTTTTCTAATCCTTTTCTTCCACAATGTAAGGCTGCTATATTTCTTGTCCTTTTATCTGCAAAAAATATTGGCATGCAATCAGCTGTATAAATCCACAAGTTTTGATTGCATTTATTGCCAAAAAGACCATCTGCATTAGTCTTATTACCTTCTTGCGAAAGTGATCCAAGAACTATTTCATTACTGTGAATTTGATTGGAAACACAATTTATGTAATTTTCATTAAAGTGATTTCCCAATAATTGAAGAAATTTCTCAGAGCTAGACTTCGTAAAATAGGCATGTTTGAAATTATATTTACTAAGGATAGGGGATGAATAATACTCAAATTTTTTGTTCTGAATGAAAAATTCAGCTTTTGAGAAATATATTTCTTTGTATTGAATAGTTCCAGCTCCTAATCTGAATTTATGAAATTAATTCAATATCTCTCAAGATCCAGAATCCTGCAAATTTTTCGATGTATGGCGTTGACTGTATGGAAATAAATTGATAACCAAAAGAATTTTTTTTATTCTCTAAAAATTTGGTACTCAAAATGTTTGCATCTTTTTCTGGCAAATCAGTTACCAGCCAATTATCGTCTTCTGAAGCTTCAAGTATGAGTTGGTTCTTATTGATGACTAATTTAATAGGCTCTAAACAACTGAACCATGCAGAAAGTGCTAAAGATCTATCTTTGCTAAAAAGTCTCAATCCAGGAACTAAGTAATTATTATCTAAATCTTGCTGAATTGGGAAAATATCTCCAAATTCTATAGGCCAATTTTCTGCTGATTTTAATTCGCCAATAGATATTTCAGAGATAGTTAAAGCATCGCCCCTTACTGCTTCTGGCAGTGGTTGAGGAGAGTTTTCCATTTTAGAAGTAAAAGTAGGGGCCAATACGCCTCTTACATAACCTTTTTCCTTTGGATAAATCTCTTTTTCAAGGAATTCGATTCTATCTAATAAATCGTAAGTTCTCCTACTTACAATAGCCTCAATACTCAGGGCCTCCAGAGATTTCTTAATGATAGATTTCATTGACGACCTCCAAAATCGAACTATTGAAGGTTTCCCCCAGCCTTGTTTTTTTGCTTCACTTATTGCTTCATCTAGTGCCTTTGTAAGCCATACTGAATTAACTTCATTTGCAGGGCATTTTTTATTCCAAAGAAAAACACCTTCTGTCTTATAACTTCTTGTAGAGCAAATAATTAACTCCCACCTTTTTTTTCCATTTGATTCAATAATTGGTCTTGAGTAAAAGTCTAATTCCCAATCTGAAATTTTTAATTTAAGACTAGACTCCATTTCTTTATTTATGTTCATTTGTTTTGTTCTTTTTTATCAAAGAGTGCTTTAGTTTTTAGTGCCCTCTCTGCGGCTTCTTGCATAACCTTTTGCTTATCAATAATTAATTCTCCCGCAGAGTTTTCAAGGAGTGCTGTATTGAGACCAATGCGCCCTTTTTCGAGGTCAATTTCAGATATTAAAGCTTTTATAATTTCCCCTTCTCTAAAAACTTCTCTTAAAGAACGAATCGATCCATTTGTTAGTGAGGATTGATGAAGAAGTCCACTAGCTCCACCTAAATCAATAAAAAAGCCATATGGTTTTACAGCTAAAACTTCTCCTTCAATTAGTTGTCCCAATTCTAGACTTGTAAGTTTAGAGACTAATGATGCTTTCTTTTCAGAGAGAACTAATTTTCTAGATTCTGGATTAACTTCAAGAAACGCTACTTTTAGAGTTTTGCCAACAAATGATTGATAATCTTGACCATCTTCAAGTTGAGATCTTGGGATGAATCCTCTTAATCCATCTACATCACAAGTAAGCCCACCTCTGTTAAATCCATTAATTAAAACGTTAATTAATTCTCCATTTTTTGCGGAACTTGATACTTTCTCCCAACTTTGCCTGAGAATTAATGCCCGAGCACTCACTGTTACCATTCCATCAGCATTTTGTTCTTTGATAACCAAGACTTCCATTTCTAGGCCCATAGAAAACTTTTCTTTAAAGTTAGTTATGACACCCAAACCACATTCTTTTTTGGGCATATAACCAGGTGCTTTTCCACCAATGTCAACATATAATCCATCACTTTCGATTGCTATAACCTTACCTGAAATTGTTTCTCCAGTAGCCCCAATTGGCTCATTTGCATTTAAAGCCTCCAAAAAAGCACTTTCATCAAAATCGAATTCATCAACTTTTCTTTCTAATTGAAAATCTGTGTTTTGCTTAGAAAAATTAAGAGGTCTATTTAAATCTTGTTGAGGAATATCAAAATCCTTGGTCTTTTCATTACTTTCTTCAATTTCTTTTACTGAATTATCTTTAATGATTTGAGGATTAACTGCAATATTCTCTTTTTTAATATCTTCTTGCGAATTTGTTCGCTCATCATGTATTTCTTTAGATTTTTTTTGAGAATCTTTCTTGCTTATGTGAAGTACCTGCAGAGGTTTTTTATTGCCCTTTGGTTGGATATTATCTTGGGCATTTTTATTACTGACTCCCATTGTAGGTAAAATAAGAATAATTAATTATTAACATACTCTAAATGTTAGTACTCAAAATTAAAATTAATGAACCTTAAACCAATACCTAATAAATTTGAATATTTAAATTGGCAAGAAATTGAGAGTATTGCAAAAGAAAAAAGATCAACAGTGATTTGGCCATTCGGTGCTGTTGAGCAACATGGACCCCATTTACCTCTTGCTACAGATAGTATTTTTGTTGATGAAATCATTAATGAAGTTTTAAAATTATTCTCTTCCGATATTCCATTAAAAAAACTTCCAACACAATATATTGGTTTTTCACCAGAACATAAGGGATTCGCCGGGACAATTTCACTTTCTTCAAATTTAATAACTGCAATGATTAAGGAAGTCGGAGGTCAATTATCTGAAATGGGTTTTAAAAGATTGATATTGATTAATGGACATGGAGGTCAAATCTCACTTCTAAATACAGCGGCAAGAGAGCTAAGAAGTTTCTCCCCAGGGATGGCAGTTTTCCCTTGTTTCTTATGGAGTGGTGTTAATGGATTAAGTGAATTGTTAACAAAAACTGAGATCGAGGATGGGCTTCATGCTTCATTAGCTGAAACAAGTTTGATGCTTGCTTTAAAACCAGAATTAGTAGGCGATGAACGCCCAAATGAGGGAATTAAAGGAAAGATCCCAGAAGGTTGGAGTCTAGAGGGAAATGCGCCTACTGCTTGGCTTACTGATGACTTTAGTAAATCAGGTGTTATAGGAGATAGTAGAGGAGCAAATGAGTCTTTAGGGAAAAATTTAAAGGAATTATTGATTAATCATTGGTTCAAATTGATTATGAATCTGATGCAATCAGATTGGCCAAACAATTCTTAAATAAGTTTAAGTAAAAAATGTGACTTAACAATTGAAACTATTTTCATGATATTTAAATAAACTCTCTATAATCGTGTAATATTCATGCATAATGAGCTAAAGATTACTGACATGCAAACTCTAGAATCAAATAAAAAAACTATTGAAGAATCGACTAATCCGATTTCTTTAGATTTGCCCGACTTCACTACAGATTCTTATAAGGATGCATATAGCAGAATCAATGCAATTGTTATAGAAGGAGAGCAAGAGGCTCATGATAATTACATTTCAATAGCAACTTTAATTCCAAATGAGTTAGAGGAGTTAACTAAATTGGCTAGAATGGAAATGAAGCATAAAAAAGGCTTTACTGCATGTGGTAGAAATTTAGGTGTAGTAGCTGATATGGAATTTGCTAAAAAATTCTTTTCTAAATTACATGGTAATTTTCAAATTGCTCTTGAAAAAGGAAATTTAACAACATGTCTTTTAATACAAGCTATATTAATTGAAGCATTTGCAATCTCTGCTTATAACGTCTACATAAGAGTTGCCGATCCTTTTGCAAAGAAAATAACGGAAGGAGTTGTGAAAGATGAATATCTTCATTTAAATTATGGTCAAGAGTGGCTTAAAGAGAATCTATCTACTTGTAAAGAGGAATTAATGGAAGCTAATAAGGTTAATCTTCCGTTAATTAAAAAAATGCTAGATGAAGTAGCAGATGATGCATCAGTTTTAGCTATGGACAGAGAAGAATTAATGGAAGAATTTATGATTGCTTATCAAGATACATTGATGGAAATAGGTCTAGATAATAGAGAAATTGCAAGAATGGCTATGGCAGCTATCGTCTGATTACATTTCTAATTATTTAACGATTTTAATAATTAATCAATCCTATTTAAGTAGTTACCTCTGTGCTATTGTTCATAACATCGTATAGAAACCATTTATAAATTTTAAATGTTTGGGTTAATAGGCCACTCAACCAGTTTTGAAGATGCAAAGAGAAAAGCTTCGATGCTAGGCTTTGATCATATTGCTGATGGTGACTTGGATGTTTGGTGTACTGCTCCTCCTCAGCTTGTTGAAAATGTAGAAGTTAAGAGTGCTACTGGAATATCTATTGAAGGTTCTTATATAGATTCGTGCTTTGTTCCTGAAATGCTTTCTAGGTTTAAAACGGCTAGAAGGAAGGTACTAAATGCTATGGAACTAGCTCAGAAAAAAGGGATTAACATTACCGCTTTAGGAGGATTTACTTCTATTATTTTTGAGAATTTTAATCTTCTACAGCATAAACAAATTAGAAATACTTCATTAGAGTGGGAAAGGTTTACTACTGGCAATACTCATACCGCCTGGGTTATTTGTAAGCAACTAGAAATAAATGCGCCTCGCATTGGGATAGACCTTAAAAAAGCAACTGTTGCTGTAATTGGTGCTACAGGAGATATTGGTAGTGCTGTTTGTAGGTGGCTTATCAATAAAACTGGGATTTCAGAACTTCTTATGGTAGCAAGACAACAAGAACCTCTAGCGCTGTTACAAAAAGAATTAGATGGTGGCATCATAACAAGCTTAGATGAGGCATTGCCAAAGGCGGATATTGTCGTATGGGTTGCAAGTATGCCTAAAACTATTGAAATTGATACTGATAACTTAAAAAAACCATGTTTAATGATTGATGGTGGATACCCCAAAAATCTTGATGAGAAATTTCAGGGTGAAAATATTTATGTTTTAAAAGGAGGTATAGTAGAGTTTTTCAATGATATTGGTTGGAATATGATGGAACTTGCCGAAATGCAAAACCCTCAGCGAGAAATGTTTGCTTGCTTTGCAGAGGCTATGATTTTAGAATTTGAAAAGTGTCATACAAACTTTAGTTGGGGAAGAAATAACATTTCCCTTGAAAAGATGGAATTTATTGGGGCAGCTTCTTTAAAGCATGGTTTTTCCGCCATTGGACTTGATAAGCAGCCTAAAGTATTAACTGTATAAATTATGGCTAAACGTTACCTCCTTGATTTTGAAAAGCCTCTTGTTGAACTTGAGAAGCAGATAGATCAAATTAAAGAATTAGCTCGAGATTCAGAGGTAGATGTTAGTCAACAGCTTCTACAGCTGGAAACCTTAGCTGCTAGAAGAAGAGAAGAAATTTTTAAATCTCTCACCCCTGCTCAAAAGATTCAGGTAGCTAGACATCCTCAAAGGCCAAGTACTTTGGATTTTGTTCAAATGTTTTGTGATGACTGGATCGAGTTACATGGAGACAGAAATGGTGGCGATGATATGGCACTAATTGGGGGGATAGGTTCGATAAATAATAGGCCAGTGTTGATGTTAGGGCATCAGAAAGGAAGGGACACAAAAGAAAATGTAGTAAGAAACTTTGGGATGGCAAAACCAGGAGGTTACAGAAAAGCTCTTAGATTAATGCAGCATGCAAATAGATTTTCTTTGCCAATTCTTACATTTATTGATACTCCTGGAGCTTATGCCGGTTTAAAAGCTGAAGAACAAGGTCAAGGAGAAGCGATTGCAAGAAACCTTCGAGAGATGTTTGGATTGAAAGTCCCAATTGTGGCTACTGTTATTGGAGAAGGAGGTTCAGGAGGCGCACTTGGAATTGGTGTTGCAGATAGGTTACTAATGTTTGAACACAGTGTTTACACAGTTGCTAGTCCGGAAGCATGTGCATCAATTTTGTGGAGGGATGCTGCGAAGGCACCAGAAGCTGCATCAGCACTTAAAATTACAGGTAAAGATTTACTTAAATTAGGTATAATAGATGAGGTATTACCAGAACCTTCTGGTGGGAATAATTGGGCTCCTTTAGATGCTGGTTACACACTAAAAGCGGCTATCGAGAAACATCTTAATGCTTTAATGCAAATGCCCGAAGACGAATTAATTGAGGAAAGATATAAAAAGTTTAGAGTTTTAGGTAAATTTATCGAAGCAAATAATATTGAAGAGATTTATAGTGAAATTCCCCAAAAAACTGAATAACTTGAAACTAGCTTTTATAACGGGTGCTACGAAGGGTATTGGTAGATCTACCGCAATTACTTTCGCCAATGCTGGCTGGGATTTAATTTTACTCTCCAGGGATATGGATTTAATGGAGAAACTAAAGAGCGAACTGTTCACTACTAAATCAAAAATTAACCTAGTAAAGTGTGATTTATCTAATCCTTTAGAAATAGAGCATTGTGTTAAAGAGGCAATTGAGAAGTATGGGTGCCCTTCAGTATTGATAAATAATGCCGGTTGCGCATTTAATGGCCCTTTAGTTGAAATGGAATTAGATCAATGGGAACAAACTATTCAAATAAACCTCACAAGTGTTTTTCAAATTTGTAGTTTAATAGTCCCTCAAATGAGAAAAAATGGTGGTTTAGTTATTAATGTTAGTAGTCATGCCTCTTATAATGCATTTCCCCAATGGGGAGCATATTGTATTTCAAAGTCTGCACTAGTTATGTTTACTAAATGCTTGAGGGAAGAGGAGAGATCTAATTCAATTAGAGCCTGCACAATAACTTTAGGCTCAGTAAATACTCCTCTTTGGGACTCAGAATCTATAAATGCTGATTTTGATAGAACTTCTATGCTCTCCTCAAGCGAAGTGTCAGATACTATTCTCTATATGGCTCAACAACCTGCATCACAACTGATTGAAGACTTAACTTTAATGCCCTCCGGAGGAGCTTTCTAAACATTCTTTTTCTTTTCTTAATCCTTAAAAAGTGATTTTTTTTAGGGCTAAGCGAACCCGATTAAACAAAAGAATGTGATATAGTGTATAAGCAATTAAGCCTTAAGAAGATACAGTTAATTAAGTTGCGTACAATTTTCTGTCAAGAATTTTATGACCTCTACATTACCCAACGATAATATTAGAAACTTTGACGATCAGATTACTAATAAATTAATCTCCGAAATTATAAGAGACAGAATTAAGAATTCTGGTACAAGATTTAGTGCTAACGATAATATTTCCGATTTTATAAATCCAGGTGAATTAGAAATTTTAGAAAAAGAAGTAGCCTCAAGAGTTAAAGATTTACTTAAGTCCCTCGTAATTGATGTTGAAAATGATCATAATACTCAAGAAACTGCTGAAAGAGTTTCAAAAATGTACCTAAATGAAGTTTTTAAAGGCAGATATCATGAACAACCTAAAGTTACAAGTTTCCCTAATGATAAGAATCTTGATGAAATTTATACAGTTGGCCCAATTTCGGTTAGATCTGCATGTTCACATCACTTAGTTCCAATTTTAGGAGAGTGTTGGATAGGTATTAAACCTGGAAATAAAGTCATAGGACTTTCAAAATTTGCGAGAGTTGCTGATTGGGTTTTTTCAAGACCTCATATACAGGAAGAAGCTGTAATGATACTTGCAGATGAAATTGAAAAACTGTGTGAACCTAAAGGTTTAGGTATTATTGTAAAGGCCCAACATTATTGTATGAAGTGGAGAGGAGTTAAAGAGCCAAATACAAGTATGATTAATTCTGTGGTTAGAGGCGATTTTAGACACGATTTAAGTTTAAAACAAGAATTTTTTGAGCTTGTAAAACAGCAGTCTGCTACTAATAATTACTAATTTCTTTTTAAAAATTTAAAAAGATCTTTTGTTTTTTTAATATCTTTTATACCTGGTGATACTTCAATACTACTTGAAATATCTAATCCATCTGGCTTGAAGTCAGTGAGGATTTCATCAATCCATTCAATTGATATTCCACCTGCCAACCACCATGGTTTGCTAAATTGCAAATTCTTTAAATAAATAGAATTTATTTTTTTCCCTGAACCTCCATAAGTTTCTTTATTCCAAGAATCAAGTAGTATCGCATCTACAAAATCTTCAAAAGGTTTTATTTTATCTATGTCCTTTTCCGTTTTTATTCTGAAAGCCTTCCATAAACCAATATTAGGAATTTTTTCCCTTATTTTTTTGCAATAATCAATATCTTCATCTCCATGTAATTGAATTATAGTTTCACTTGGATTTCCTAAGAAATTTTTAATAATCAAGTCTATTGGACAATTTTGTACAACTGATACCCTCTCGATTTTTGGATACAACCTTTCTAAGGTTGTAAAAATATTTTTCTTAATTTCAGCGGATATATATCTTGGTGACTCTTCTACGGAAATAATGCCGATAGCATGCGCTCCTAATTTTGCTACTTGAAGAGCTTGTTCTTCTGAAGTTAGGCCACAAATTTTAATTAAAGTATTACTCTTGGGCATATAATAATCCTTTATGTAAAATTAATATTATTGCTTAATATAGCGGAGATTATTTTTGAGAAGTTGGCAAATTTTTAAAATATGGGGAATTCCCTTTAAAGTTCATCCTTATTGGTTTGCGATTCTCTTTTTATTCTCATGGAGTATAAGTAATCAGGTTAATTTAACTTCAAGCGATATTTATAATATTAAAGAATCTTGGATTATAGGATTTTTAACTTCTTTTTTCTTATTATCTTCAATAATTTTTCATGAGGTTTTTCATACTTTTGTTTCAATTAATCAGGGTGTAAAAATAAAAAAAATTACTTTTTATTTTCTAGGAGCAATTTTGCAAATAGATAAGTATTGTCAAACTGCTTTAGGTAATATAAAAATTGCAATTGTTAGACCTCTTCTATGTTTCGCTACAGCATCTATACTACTTTTAATTAGTAATAACAGTGCATCTCAAGAACAAATAGCAGTTAATGTAATTTCTAGAGTAGGTATATTTAATTTATTCTTAGGTTTCTTAAATTTGATTCCAATTGGTTCTTTAGATGGGGGGAATTTATTAAAAAGTATTATTTGGCATTTCTCAGGGAGTAAAAATAAAGGAAGAAATTTCCTCAATAAAGTAAATTTATTTTTATCTTTTTTTGTCTTATTTTTTGGGATAGTTTGTTTATTTAGATTTAACTTTTATTTTGGTTTTATTCTTTCTTGTTTAGGCTTGTTTGGAGTTAATTCTTCAAAATCTGAAAGTCAATTTTTTAAAATTGAAAACATACTTAAATTTAGTAAAGTTTCTGAGATCAAATTAAAGCCTTTGAGGAAAATTGAATACGATGCAAATTTCTCAGAATTTAATACATTAATAAAAAATAAAAAAGATGCATCGGATAAATATTTTTTTGTTACTAATAATGGCAGATGGACCGGTTTTGTTGATGAGAATATTTTAAAAACTGTTTCCTTAAAAAAATGGGAACGGAAATTTGTTGGAGATTTTAAGAAACCAATCGATAGTTTTGAATGTGTATCTCATAACGAAAAATTATGGAAAACTATAGAAAGAATTGAAAAAACAAATGAAGGTTCTTTATTAGTTCTCAATGCTGCAGATATCCCTTTGGGGATAATTGATAGGTCAAAAATTGGAAACTTTGTATTGAATAAGTTAGGTTTTAATTTGCCTTCAGAGATTATTAACAAATTAAACTTTAAAAATCATTATCCCTTGGGAATTGAATTGCCAAGAATAATTAATTCAATGAAGCAGAAAGGAGATCTTCAATAATTCTTGTCATTAAAATTTTTTATTTTTTTATTATCTATGGCAATATTTTTTAAATTTATATTTGATTTATTTTTCAGGAATGAATTTCTCAAATGTTGAACTATTTCATCATTTGTTAGTTTTATATTTAATTTTGGTGGGGCTTCTTCTTTGAATAATTTGAACCACAATTTTTTTGGAGGATTTGTTTGAATCTCTCCATGTTGAAGGAATGCACCTTTTTTACGAAATTGGGCACTACCTATTCTTTTAAACCCATCTTGATCAACTAAATCAGAAATTAATGAAGTCCCAAAACAATTTGTTTTAATGCTTGATTTTCGTAAATTACCATATCGTAAGTTTAGACCTAATTCTCTAAAACTTTTAATTAACCAATTATTAATCATTTCATAACTTAAGACTTTATAGTAAATTTTTTTAAAAGTTAATGCATATGTTATGCCTCCTGAATGCAGAACAGCTCCCCCTCCAGATGGACGTCTAACAATATTAATTTCACCATTTGATGACAAATTTTTCCAATGAAGAGGAATTTCCTTTTGGTGATAGCCAATTGAAAGCCAATCCCCAGTCCAATAGTAGAACCTCAATGTGAAAATTATTTCAGGATTCGAAATTGTCTGATCTAAAGAATTTAAATCTAAAGCCATTTGATCAAATCCAGGTAAATTGTTTGTTGAAAAAATTAAAGCCTGTTTTTCAATTCCCAAAATTAACTTTGTAGGTTTATTTATGATAATTTTCAATAAATTTTTTCTTTCAATTTGTTAATTACGTAACATCATTTTGTAATACTGTTTCAAATCTTCTCTTTTGGGTGGAGAATATAGAAAATAATTTTTTTACAATGGAGCCAACTCAAACAATAAATCTAATTGCATTAAGCCTCATAGTTGTTATGCATGCAGGAGTTTTAGCATTAAGACTAGGAATTAGTTTAGGTAGGAACTAAAGTCTATTAGAAAATTTAAAATTTATAAGGTAATAATAAAGTAAGACTGAATTGATTTATTCAGTAAAAATATCTAGTACTTAATTTGTCAAAATCTTTTTATAAAAATAGTATTTTCTACAAAAAATATCTAGGGTCTGTATTTATAAAAAGACAACAGAAACAGGATAATTTTGTATCATTGATCTTTTTAATTATAAAAATTAGCTTTTCCCTTTTAGCAATAATAAGCCTGATTAAGCTTGGCTATAGTTCTAAAGTGAGGTTGACTAGATTAAGGGAAATTGAAGACTCATTTTTATACGAAAAATATAGATTTAATGTTTTAACAGATAAGTTTGATGATTTATTCTCTTCTGAAGGTGAGCAAAGATTTATGAAGGATCAAGATCAAATAATTTCTAGGGACATTATCAGAGTAATATGGCGTTGATAAGGATGATCTTGTATCATTCTACTTTTCATTTTTCAATTAACTTTTTTGCTAGTGAGTAAGAACATCAAGGGTTTAGTCCTAATAACAGGAACAACTTCAGGGGTTGGATTAAATACTCTAAAACCTCTATTAAGATTTGGATGGGAGGTTATAGCAGTTAATAGATCAAATAAAAGAGCTATAAAAATAGCTGAGGAATCTTTGACAAAAGAGGAAGTTAAAAATGTTCACTTTATAGAAATAGATCTTTCTAACTTGGATGATGTGAGAAAAGGTTGCGATGAAATATTAGAAAGATTTAAGAACCCAATAAATTCTCTTATTTGTAATGCAGCAGTTTATAAACCGAGACTAAAGAGACCTGAAAGGTCTGCTCAGGGGTTTGAAAACTCTATGGCAGTAAATCATTTTGGGCATTTTCTTATGATAAACCTACTTATGGAAAATATTTTATCTTCTGAAAGAGAAATTGTTTTAAATGGCAAATTAACTGTATTCAAGCCAAGAATTACGGTATTAGGGACTGTTACGGCTAATTATTCAGAACTTGGAGGAAGGATCCCCATCCCTGCCCCAGCTGATTTGGGAGATTTATCTGGATTCAAAAATGGTTTTTTATCCCCAATAAGTATGGCGAATGGAAAGAAATTTAAACCTGGTAAGGCTTATAAGGATAGTAAACTTTGCAATATGGTGACAGTTCAGGAATTATCAAAAAGATATCCTGCAGAAAAGATTATTGTAAATTCTCTATATCCTGGATGTGTTGCTGATACAAAACTTTTTAGAGATACACCTTGGTTATTTAGATTCCTTTTCCCGATATTTCAAAAATTCATAACAAAAGGATATGTTTCACAAAGACTGGCTGGAGAGAGGGTCGCTCAAGTGGCAACTTATAAAGAATTTGCTAAACCATCAGTCCATTGGAGCTGGGGAAATCGTCAGAAAACTGGCAGAAAAGCTTTTTCTCAAAAGTTGTCAAAAAGAATAATTGATACGAAGACCTCGCAACAAACTTATGATTTAACAAGCCAATTGGTTGGATTAGATTAATTAAGATTAACTATACCCTTAATGTGTTAGCCAAACCTATTGGTATCACTAGTTTTAGCTCAATTGAAGATGGTTTTATAAATTAACGCAAAAACTTCTTTAACAAATGGTAAAGCCAATCTATTCATTAATAAAATTATTGACAGTCGCTCTAAAATGAAAGGAAATCAGTCTCGCTTTTAAATAAATGTTAGAGAGTAAATTTTGCAGAGAATTATATGAACTATCAGGTATTCCACCTTCAGAAGCTTTGCAGCTAATTTACTATTGGGATGGCAAAGGTGGTTCGGAGGAACAACCTGTTCATTTAAGACCAAAAAATTCAACTCCTTTGTTTAGAGCCGTAGTGGAATATAAACATTGTGCATATGGAATTTCTTATTCAGCTAAAGGTGATTGGTGGATGCCTGGACATTCAGAAGTGCCAAATACTTTTATCCCATGGGACGAAATTAACCTATTAAAATATAAATCCAAAGGCTTTGGTAATGCGGAAATTGAGACGGATTACTTTTACTTACTTGCACCTGAAGATTTTTTAGATGAAATTTATACATACTTCGTTCTTTTTTCATATCATGCATCTTTGTTCTCTGGTAAAGCCCCTCCTTTGATAAAAAATCCAGTAAATAATGGAATTATAATTTCATTAGGTTGGCAAAATTTATTTGAAAATGGATATCCCACTAATACTACAAATAATGACTTCCTTTCATTTTGTTATACACTTTTAACCAATAAAAGAATCGATCCAAACTCATTGGATAATGAATCTGAACCTATAACTGAAAGTGTTCCCGAGGGCGGTAACTATGCTTCTGAAGACAAACTTGAAAAAAAGCTAATAGAGTTGAAAGATTTGAGAGAAAAAGAATTAATATCTGAAGATGAATATATCAAATTAAAACAAAAAACTCTTGGATTAAATTAGAACATTCAATAAAACCATTGTAAATACTACGTTCTCAGAGAACATTTACTTATGACAAAATGGGTCGGGTTAGTTAAGACTAATCAAATCCTAATAAATCAAAAATTTCTCTATCTTTAAGAGGATTACCTTCTAAAGGTTCTACATTTTCAAGCATATTTTTGGCAAGAGATAAATATTCATTTTGAACTTCAATAACATCTTCAGTTGGTTCCATTTCAAAAATGGTGCATTTTTTTAGTCTTGATCTTCTAATGGCGTCGACATCTTTAAAATGGGCCATAGTTTTTAAACCTGTTCTCTCATTGAATTTATCAATTTGATCTGTGTCTTTTGATCTATTTGCGACTACCCCACCTAGTCTAACTTTATAATTTTTTGCTTTTGCTTTGATTGCAGAGACAATTCTATTCATAGCGAATATTGAATCGAAGTCATTAGCTGTAACAATTAGACAATAATTTGCATGTTGCAATGGAGCTGCAAATCCTCCGCAAACGACGTCTCCAAGGACATCAAAAATAACGACGTCAGTATCTTCTAATAAATGATGTTCTTTTAATAGTTTAACTGTCTGACCGGTTACATATCCCCCGCACCCTGTCCCAGCAGGAGGGCCTCCACTCTCGACGCACATTACGCCATTAAAACCTTCAAACATGAAATCGGTTGGCCTCAATTCTTCGCTATGAAAATCTACCTCTTCTAGAATATCGATAACTGTAGGAACCATTTTGTGCGTCAAAGTGAAGGTGCTATCGTGTTTCGGATCACATCCAATTTGTAGAACCTTTTTACCTAATTTTGAGAATGCTGCAGAAAGGTTTGATGATGTAGTTGATTTTCCGATGCCACCCTTCCCATAAACGGCAATAACTAAAGCCCCTTCCTCAATATTTATTTTTGGATCTTGCTTTACTTGAACACTTCCTTCTCCATCAAGAGGTCTATTTATAGTACTTTTCATTTAAAACTTAAAACACATTATTATTTATATTCTTGCAGCGCAAATACACATGAAATATGTTTCTAAACAAATATGTATTTAATTGTATTAAAAGCATGAAATATGTTCTTATAACTGAATTTTTAGGATTAAATCTATTGGATTATGAGTGAAAATACTCATGACTTAATTATAGTTTATTAGTAATTAATTAACTGAAATATGCTTTAGCATCGTAAAGAGTTTCATCGCTTATCTCTGGTATTCCTCTCAAGATTGCGTATTTTTCAGTATTTGTTTTGACTTTACCTCTTACAAAAAATGGAACTTTTGTTAATTCAGCTCTACCAGATTCAGTCCAGATAATTCCTTCTTTACTATTTTTTTCTTTTTTTTCGTCGGAATTTAAAAAGTCCTTTGTGTTTGTCGCTGTATGCCCTAAATGGCTTTGATGGCCATCAATAAACTCAAAGTCATGTTTGAACATATCAATAAGATGCTCTTCTAATCCCATCATTAGAGGATGTACCCAGTCATCAAAAATCACATTTGCTCCTTCCCATCCCATTTGAGGGCTGTATCTCGCAGGAACATCTTGAACATGCATTGGAGTACTTATTACTGAGCATGGTATGCCGAGTCTTTTTGCACTATGCCTTTCCATTTGGGTCCCTAAAACTAGTTCAGGGGCTGCTTTTTTCATGGCATCTTCCACTTCTAGATAATTGTTGGTTATCAGAGCTTCTACATTTAGATCTTTTGCAGTAGCTCTTACTTGCCTGGCCATCTCTCTACTGTATGTTCCAAGACCAACTACTTCAAAACCCAATTCTTCCTTAGCAATTTTGGCTGCTGCAATTGCATGGGTTCCATCACCAAAAATAAAAACTCTTTTGCCAGTTAGATAATTTGAGTCAACTGATTTTGAGTACCAAGGCAGTTTTGATTTATTTTCTAATTCTTTTTTATTCGTCAAAGGAAGATCTAATTTCTTATGAACTTCATTTATAAATTCAATTGTATTTTTTATTCCAATTGGAATAGTATTTGTATATTCCATTCCGAAGTTCCGTTTAAGCCACTCACATGAGGTTTCAGCAATTTCCTGATAAAGACAGATATTTACTTCAGCATCAATTAGCCTTTTAATATCATTAGGACTAGCACCTAATGGAGCAACAACGTTTGTATCTATACCTTGTTCTGAAAGTATACGTTGAATTTCGATAACATCATCTCTACACCTAAATCCTAGCAATGAAGGGCCAAGTATATTTACTTTTGGTCTTCGCCCTAATTCCTTCCACCTTAAAGGATTTATTTTCTCTGAAGAACTTACTTTATCTTTTAAAAGGGTTCTTATTAATTGATAAAAGGTTTCTGAAGCTCCCCAATTCTCTTTCTTGCTATAAGCAGGTAATTCAAGATTAACAATTGGCATATCATACCCCATTCCCTTTGCAAGAGCTCCTGGTTGATCTTGGATTAGCTCTGCTGTACAACTTTCTCCAACTAAAAGAGTTTTTGGTTTAAATCGTTCTACTGCTTCCTTAATATTTTTCTTTACTAATTCAGCTGTATCTCCTCCTAAGTCTCTAGCCTGGAAAGTTGTATAAGTCACTGGAGGCCTTTGACCCCTCCTCTCAATCATTGTGAAGAGAAGATCTGCATATGTATCTCCTTGAGGGGCATGAAGCACATAATGTACATCTTTCATTGAAGAGGCAATTCTCATCGCACCGACATGTGGTGGTCCTTCATATGTCCATAGGGTTAATTCCATAGTCTATTAATGTGTTACTAAAGTTTTTGAAGTTAGTATTTGATTCCTTCTTAAAGGTTTGGAGAAGAGACCTGCCAAATCGGCAGCTTGATCAATACCATGAATTGGACTGAATACCATTTCTATCGACCACTTAGTACTAATTCCTTCCGCCTCTAGTGGGTTAGCTAAACCCATCCCGCAAACTACTAGGTCTGGATTAGATTCTCTTACTCGATCTAATTGTTTTTCTACATGTTGCCCTTCTACAATTTTTGTATTATCAGGCAATAAATTAATCTCTTCTTTCATTAAATCTTTATTTAGGTAAGGAGTGCCTACCTCTATAAGATCCATTTCGCACTCATTATGCAAAAATCTTGCCAAAGATATCTCCAGTTGCGATTCAGGAAGAAGAAATAATCTTTTCCCTTTAAGTATTTCTTTATGTGATTTAAGAGCAAGTTTTGCTCTATTAATTAAGGGCGAAATAATTTCATGAACTTTAAGTTCACTAATTTTGAATGCTTTCGCTGCAGCTAAAAACCATTCAGTACTTCCTTCGATACCAAGGGGAAATGGAGCCGAAATTATTTCACACCCACGATGTTTTAGGTCTCGAACGGTATCACTTAAATAAGGCTGAGTTAATAAAACTTTTGTATTTTTGCCAATCTTTGGTAATTCTGTTGATTGACGGGGTGGGAAGCTCTCAATATTTGAAATTCCTAAATTTCTAAAAATCTTTTTAAACCTATCCTCCACATTATTTGCAAGAGTCCCAACTAATAATAATTTCTCCTCATTTGATGACTCCATTAATGGAATTAAAGCTTTTAAGGCTCCATCCTCTCCTTGGGTAAAAGTTGTTTCTATCCCACTGCCAGAGTAATTAACGAATCTCACTTGACCTAAAAATCTTTTATTTAATTTCTCTGCGACAGTGGCAAGATCTAATTTGATTACCTCACTTGGACAAGATCCAACTAGAAAAAGAGTTTTTATTTCTGGTCTTCTCGCAATAAGATCATTTACTACTCGATCTAATTCTTCATGAGCGTCAGCAAGACCAGCAAGATCTTTTTCTTCAAGAATAGCTGTCCCAAATCTTGGCTCAGCAAAAATCATAACCCCAGCAGCGCTTTGAATTAAATGAGCACATGTCCTTGAGCCTACAACAAGAAAGAATGCATCAGGCATTCTTCTGTGGAGCCAGACTATTGAAGTTAACCCACAAAAAACTTCCCTAGGCCCAGTTTCCTTATTAAATTCAACTTTACTCATTAAAAACTTTCAATAGCTTATAATTCAAGCTTGCATAAACTTTTTAATTTAAGAAAGTAATTAATAAGTTCTCTTACAAAATGAACACATTTAAAAAACTTATATGAATGTTTAAATACTTAAATGGGAATTATGAAAAAAATTTTTGGGGCGTATTTTAATTCCTGTAGAAGGAATTTCCTTGACTTATTTTTGAAATCTTCCACACATTTCTAGCTATTTTCGTTGCTAATAATCCTGCTCTTTCTAACTTAGATTTCCCGGGCTTTGCCCCAATTAAAGCTGTCACTTCTGAAGTGGTTAAAGGTGCTCCAGTATTTATTGCTAATTGCGTTAACTCTAATCTGTCTCTAAGGTTCTTAAGATTTACTTTTTCAATTTTATCTTCTTCTAACCAAGTAAAAGATGGGTCTTTCTGAGCTAGTTTTTGCATCAAGCTTAGGCTAACTAATCCAAGAGTTTGATCAGGAGTTAATTCTTTTTCAGTCCCAGAAACATTTGGTTCTTTTTTTTGAGAAGTTCCCATAAAATTGCATATCTTTTCTTGAAGTTATCGTTTTGTGGGCAGCATGCAAGTAAATTTAATAGAAAAAATGAACCATTATCCGTTATAGTCGCGTGAATGGAACCAACTTCTAGTTTAAACAGAGGGGAACGAAAAAAAGGCAGTTCTCTTGTCACAGGATCTGAGGTGCAATCTCAGGCAAGTGGTGCAAGCTGTTTTATTACTACTGATTCAGAAAAGTCCTTGGTGTCCAGACAAGCAAGTCAAGTTGAGCAAATTGAGTTAAGAACATATGTTTTTTTGGATTCTCTTCAACCTCAATTAGCTGCATATATGGGGACGGTTAGTAGAGGTTTTTTACCTATACCAGGAGATTCATGCCTTTGGATGGAAGTTTCACCTGGGATGGCCGTGCACAGAGTCACTGACATTGCATTAAAAGCAAGTAATGTAAGACTTGGTCAGATGATTGTTGAAAGAGCATTTGGCTCTCTTGCTCTTTATCACAAAGATCAAAGTACTGTTTTACATTCTGGGGATGTTGTTCTAGATGCTATTGGAAGTGAAGTTAGAAAGAGAACTAAACCTTCAACAAGTTGGACAGAAGTTATTCGAGCTATTACTCCAGATCATGCTGTTTTAATAAATAGACAAAACAGAAGTGGATCAATGATTCAATCTGGAATGAGCATGTTCATATTAGAGACTGAACCGGCTGGGTATGTCTTAAAAGCAGCAAATGAAGCAGAAAAAGCATCAAATATAACTGTTGTAGATGTAAAGGCAGTTGGAGCTTTTGGTAGATTAACTTTAGCAGGGAAAGAAGGAGATGTAGAAGAAGCAGCTGCTGCTGCTATAAGAGCAATTGATGAAATTTCAAATTATTGAGAATTTTTTAATTTAAACCAATTTCTTTTTTTAGATAAGGTGACATGATTTTGGCAGCTTTACCCCTGCTTCCTAACTTACTTAGTTGTGATTGTGAGAGCTCTCCATAAACAGAGTTAGCTTCTTTTACCCAAAAAATAGAATCGAACTCCCCATTTGGATATTTTGGAGTCTTAAGAATTTCTCCCCAGCATATACCAGTTGTATCCTTCACTAAGTTTCCTGAGGGATCACATAAAACCATACAACTTATAAATCTTGCGCTCCTGTAAGGACTATCAGAAAGTTCATTAATTAATTTTTTAATTTTTTCAGCGTTGTTTTTGGCATATCGAGCAGAATATATGCCTGGTCGACCATCTAAGATATCCACTTCAAGCCCTGAATCGTCAGCTAATGCCCAAGTTTTTGTCTCTAAAGCGGCTGCTTTTGCCTTTAAAAGTGCATTCTCAAAATATGTGTTTCCAGTCTCTTCAATATTTAAATATTCTGGTTGCTTCTGAACTCTTAAAGACAAAACATCGAGCATTTCCGAAATTTCAGAAACTTTATTTTTGTTGCCACTCGCAATAGTTAAAATTGGATGGTTCAAAATAATAAATAAATTAATTGAGAATATTATCTTACTTCAAAGCTAGATACGGAGACAGGAAAGGTTGAACATTCCACACCTGTGTAGACAGGGCCTGTCTCGTACGGAAATAACATAATGTAAATTTTTTCTTAACACAACAGTATGTTTTGATGCACTAACTAATTTGCATAAGTATTGACATATCAATAGTACCAAGGGTGATAAGTTTAACTTATGAATGATAGAAAAAACATTAATGGAGATTTTATCGAAAACGCTTGACTTATAAGTACTTAATGAAGCATTCTTCGGATTGAACATTCCACATTTAGTAATTAGTAGACAATGGCTACAGAAACAATGGGTATCGCTCTCGGCATGATCGAGACACGCGGACTTGTACCTGCAATCGAAGCAGCTGATGCAATGACAAAGGCTGCAGAAGTTCGCCTTATTGGTCGTGAATTCGTAGGTGGCGGTTATGTCACAGTATTGGTTAGAGGCGAAACAGGCGCAGTTAACGCAGCTGTAAGAGCTGGTGCTGATGCTTGTGAAAGAGTTGGTGACGGTTTAGTTGCAGCTCACATTATTGCTCGTCCTCATAGAGAAGTTGAACCTGCTCTTGGTAACGGTGAATTTCTTGGTCAAAAGGACTAATTAAGTAAAGCAAAATTTATAAATTTTGCACAATAATTATTTTCCCTACACAGACCTAAATTTATCCTTATGAGTAAGAAGTATGATGCAGGGGTAAAGGAGTACAGAGATACCTACTGGACTCCTGAATATGTACCCCTAGACACCGATTTACTAGCCTGTTTCAAATGTACAGGTCAAGAAGGTGTCCCCAGAGAAGAAGTCGCAGCAGCTGTTGCCGCTGAATCTTCAACAGGTACTTGGTCAACAGTTTGGTCCGAGTTACTTACAGATTTAGAATTTTATAAAGGACGTTGTTATCGAATCGAAGACGTTCCTGGAGATCCTGAAGCTTTTTATGCTTTTATTGCATATCCTTTAGATCTTTTTGAAGAAGGTTCTATTACAAACGTATTAACATCTCTAGTAGGAAACGTTTTTGGATTTAAAGCTCTAAGACACCTACGTCTAGAAGATATTAGATTCCCAATCGCTTTCATCAAAACTTGCGGTGGTCCCCCAAATGGAATCGTAGTTGAAAGAGATCGTTTAAACAAATATGGAAGACCTCTTCTTGGTTGTACCATTAAACCTAAATTAGGATTATCTGGTAAAAACTATGGTCGAGTTGTATATGAGTGCCTTAGAGGTGGTCTTGATTTAACGAAGGATGACGAGAATATAAATTCTCAGCCATTCCAGCGTTGGAGAGAAAGATTTGAGTTTGTTGCAGAAGCAGTTAAGCTTGCTCAGCAAGAAACTGGAGAAGTTAAAGGTCACTACCTAAACTGTACTGCCAACACTCCTGAAGAACTTTACGAAAGAGCTGAATTTGCAAAAGAGCTAGATATGCCAATCATCATGCATGATTATATAACTGGCGGTTTTACTGCAAATACTGGATTAGCAAACTGGTGTCGTAAAAATGGCATGCTTCTACATATTCATAGAGCGATGCATGCTGTTATTGATAGACATCCAAAACACGGTATCCATTTCAGGGTTCTAGCAAAATGTTTGAGACTCTCCGGAGGAGATCAATTACATACTGGAACTGTTGTTGGAAAACTAGAAGGTGATCGTCAAACAACTCTTGGTTACATTGACAACTTAAGAGAGTCATTTGTTCCCGAAGATAGATCAAGAGGTAACTTCTTTGATCAAGATTGGGGTTCAATGCCAGGAGTATTTGCTGTCGCATCAGGTGGTATTCACGTATGGCATATGCCTGCACTCCTAGCAATTTTTGGAGATGATTCTTGTCTTCAGTTCGGTGGAGGAACACATGGTCATCCATGGGGTTCAGCTGCTGGAGCTGCAGCCAACAGAGTCGCTTTAGAAGCTTGCGTAAAAGCACGTAATGCTGGTCGCGAAATCGAAAAAGAGAGTAGAGACATTCTTATGGAAGCTGCTAAACACAGTCCTGAATTAGCTATTGCTCTTGAAACTTGGAAGGAAATTAAGTTTGAATTTGATACCGTCGACAAATTAGACGTTCAAGGTTAAACCAGATTTCAAAATTGAGGAGATTATTCTTCTCCTCAAACTTCTACAAATCTCGTTCTATTACGAGTAATTTCATTCACATTTAAATTAATTATGCCTTTCCAGAGCACAATAGGCGACTATCAAACAGTTGCAACCCTGGAAACATTCGGTTTCTTACCACCGATGACCCAGGAAGAGATATACGATCAAATTGCATACATAATTGCTCAAGGCTGGAGTCCTGTTATTGAGCATGTTCATCCTAGTGGAAGTATGCAAACTTATTGGTCTTATTGGAAGCTCCCATTCTTTGGGGAAAAAGATCTTAACTTGGTTGTAAGTGAATTAGAGGCATGTCATAGAGCATACCCTGATCACCATGTAAGAATCATCGGATACGATGCTTACACTCAAAGCCAAGGAACAGCTTTTGTAGTTTTCCAAGGACGTTAAATCTACTTTATGTAGTAAATATCTTTCTCCAAAAAATATTTTTGGAGAAAGTTTTTCAAAAGAGTTTCACATTTGAAGATTATGTCAAAAAAAACCAGTAGAGAGATTGCACTAGAAAGAAGAAAGGCGATGAGTGATAGCGGCAAAAAAGCTGCTGCTTATTCTTCAAATACTAAAGATAGAGTTCGGTCTTCTCAAGATATACAGATTTCTGGTACTCAGTCTTCTTCTAATAATCAAAATTTTTCTAAACCATCTACAAAACATATTCCAAAAACTCAGATAAATAAAAAGTCTTCTCCTACACATTTATCTAGTAAAGAGTTAGTAATAGAGAGAAGAAAAGCAATGTCTACCCATGGCAAATCAGCTATAACTTCATCCGATAGAACTCGTACTGATGTTAAAAAAGAAAGTCCTGTAAATACAGTCAAAACTACCACAAATAAAAATCAAGAAGTTCAAACTTCACATAATATAGAAATTAAAACATCAAAACCAAACGTTAAAAGAAGAATTAAACAGAAGAGAAAGCCTATTACTAATACAAGTAGAGATATTGTTTTGGCGAGAAGAGAAGCTCAATCTAAGCATGGTAAATCTGCAACTAAACAGAATACCAGTGCAGCTTCTTTAGCTAGAAGGGGAGACCCAGATTTAAGTAGTAGAGAAATTTCTCAGAGAGTGAGAGAGCTAAGAAGTAAAACTGGTGCCACAGGCAAAAAAGGTAATGGTAAATGTAGACCATGTGGTCCAAATAAAAATGGAGCCAAACAAAATATTGCTGATGCTAGCTGGAAAGTTGGTAAAAGTGAAACTGATTCAGGTCAATTAGTTACTGGAACACAAGCGAATAGATCTGTAAAAACTACAGGTAATGAAGCAAGTACATGCAGAACTGTAACTGGTACTCAATACATGGGAGCAGAAGTGATTGACCAATTTTGTCAAGATAGACCAAGTTATAAACAACCTCTTAGATCTACTGTTACCACTACAACATCAGGTAATAAAGTAACTGGAAATGAAGTCGGTA
Source organism: Prochlorococcus marinus XMU1412 (assembly GCF_017696315.1). Lineage (NCBI taxonomy): Bacteria > Bacillati > Cyanobacteriota > Cyanophyceae > Synechococcales > Prochlorococcaceae > Prochlorococcus > Prochlorococcus marinus. The sequence goes on from NZ_JAAORJ010000002.1 coordinate 46,010, forward strand.
GATCAGAGAGGGTCACAGGTGATGAGCCAGGGACTTGTAAAAATCTTACAGGTACTGAATATGTATCTGCTAATCAATCACAGAAGTATTGTGGTGATGTTCCAAAAAATCCTTCAAAGGTTAAACATAGTACTACAACTGATGGATTAAAAGTATCTGGATCACTTCCGGGTAGATCAACTCTGGTTACTGGAGATGAATCAGGTTCTGGACATCAGTTAACTGGAGATCAATATCTTGGCTCAGAGCCAAATCCAAAAGGTAAAGCATTTGAAAAAGTAGGTAGTTATAACACTCTTAATGGGAATAATGTAACTGGTACTGGGGTAGGAAGATCAGACCATATGACAGGCAATGAACATGGGAGTTGCAAGAATGTAACTGGTGATGAGTACATAGGATCTCAACAATATGAGAAGTTTTGCGGTTCAAAACCAAAACCAGAAGCTAGAAAAGTAGGTTTAAGCCTTTCTTCAAAGTCAAATTTAATAAGCGGGACTATGACAGGACGATCAAAAATAGTAACTGGAGATGAACCAGGTTCATGCAAAGTGCTAACAGGAACACCATACGCAGGCTTAGATCAGATTAATGAGAATTGTAATAATGAAACTTCTGAAGATATGAAATCACGAGCAACAGTTAATTCTGGAAATAATTCAAATGCCAGACTTACAGGACAACAACCAGGCATTGGCGGAGTAATGACAGGTGCTAAGAAAGGTGCTTGTAAAAACCTAACAGGGACTCCTTATGTTGGTGGAGATCAGTTCTCACAAGCATGCGATAATTCTCCACATGATACTGCTTATGCGAATCCGGAAAAGTCATCAGGTAACCCTTGGAATGAATTCTCTGTTGAATCACCATCAAGAGACAAATATTCTGAAAAAAATACTCAAGGTGTTACGGGAAATAAATATGAAAATGGTTCAAAGGTAACAGGACCTTTTGATATGGCAGTTGATAAGGTCACTGGTACTGAAAAATTTAGATTTGAGCCGAATAAAAATATTACTTATAAACAAAAAATGGAAATTGAAGAGGCAGACCGTGCTGCAAAGACACCAGAAAAAAGAGTTGCATCAAGGATTACTGGTGAAGGACAATCAGTGGGAAACGTAACTGGTGATGATTGGGATCGCGGTGATAAGGTGACAGGTACAGAGGGAGCTTCTTCTAGAAAGCGAAATCCATCAAGAGCAGGATTTATGAGCGCAATGCCCCCTATGGAAGTTAAAAGAAATGAGGAAACAGAAAAACCAGATTTCTTGATAACTGGATCTAGTGGAAATACTCGTGAAGGACAACTTGTTACCTTTTCAGGTGGTGCAAGAGGTTAAGTAAATAATGCCTTTAAGAGGACTGGCTAAAGCCAAGAACTTCACATTGGGGCCAACCGCTCCAATGAAAACTTTTACTGAAAATATCCATAATCAAACTAAAAATTCAAATAATTTCCAAAATTCTGGAAAGTCTCATAAATTAACCAATAATATTCAAAATGAAAATCTATTTAGGTATGAAAGCAAAATAAAAAGTGATTTTGACGAAATTGTTCCAACTCTCAAGGAAATTGCTCGAATTCAACATCACGAAGATTTTATAAATAAGGCTCAGAAAATATCAAGAAAAAATTTAGGAATAGATTTACCCCTCCATGTATTAGATAAATCTTGGGTTAAGCCTCTTGATATGAGAGCTTTATATGCATGGTGTGCTTTTAAACAGCATGAGAAACTTAGCGACAATTTTTTTAACAATGATCCACTTGAAGGTGCTGCTGGAAGTAGGGATGCGGAAGATTTTGAAAAATTTCTCTTAGATTGTGGAATTCATTTACTTGATATAACTCCTTGTTCAGATGGAAGATTAGCTCATTCAGTTGCTTATGTAATGAGAATACCTTTTAGTTCCGTAAGAAGAAGATCCCATGCTGGAGCACTCTTTGATATTGAAAATACTGTTAATCGATGGGTAAAAACTGAACATAAAAGATATAGAGAGAATGTTCCTAATGAAGCTCATAAAGATACCAGGTACTTAAAAGTTGTAACTTATCATTTTAGTTCAGTAGATCCTTTACATCAGGGATGCGCAGCTCATGGGAGTAATGACGAGTTAGCTGCAGCAGAAGGTAGAAATAAATTATATGCTTTCAAAGAGGCTGTAGAGAATAGCTTTTGCTGCGGAGCTTCTGTGGATTTAATGTTAATTGGACTTGATACAGACACTGATTCATTGAAAATACATTTATCAACTAGTGATGGCGGTATAGATTTAGAAAAAACTATTTCTACATTAGAAATTTATAATTCAACAATAAACTTTTCAAAAGAGGATGCGGAAAGAGAAATTTGCCAGACAATTTCTAATCAATCTTCAAAAGATAAACTCAGTGGACTGGAAAAATTTACGTATAAATTAATTGTCAATAATATTTCTCAAATTGATTATGTTAAGAGTTTTCATAATGGTTCTTATGAAGATATTGGACATGCAGAGAGGTTTATTGGAGTAGGTATAGGTTTCAAAGAAGTACATCTCAGAAATTTAACTTATTTTGCTCATTTAGATACAGTCGAAGAAGGGGCTCCAGATTTAGATGTAGGAGTGAAGATTTTTACTGGATTAAATGTTTCTCAAGATCTACCTATTCCGGTAGTAATAAGATTTGATTACTCTGGAAAAGTACCCGGCGCAAAAGAGAGGGCAATAAATGATTGTGAAAGAGTTAATAATGCGATATCAATTAGATATAAAAATTTAGTTGATCAAGGTTTGTTACATACTTGCTCTACTATTAGAGATAGGGACAACATTCATTCCGCCCAAATTATTGGAATGTCTTTAGATAAAAAAACAGAGGAGGCTCACTAATTATGTTAATTTGCAAGGTTGTAAAACCACTTGTTTCTACCAATAGGATTCCTGGTTTTGAACATAAACATCTGCAGGTTGTATTAGATGGTTCTTCTAATAAAGTTGCAGTTGATGCTGTTGGCTGTAAGCCAGGAGATTGGGTGATTTGTGTTGGAAGTTCTGCTGCTAGAGAAGCTGCAGGTAGTAAATCTTATCCAAGCGATTTAACGATTGTTGGAATTATTGATCATTGGGATCCTGACAAGTCATAAAAAGGAGGATATAAATTGTGGAAATTATGAAGGTATTAGGAAGGATGGTATGCACTCAAAGAGTCGCTGGCTTAGGTCATATGAATTTACGAATTTTAGAAAATAATAAAGGAAAGAAATTAGTTGCAGTTGATCCTGTTGGAGCTAGAGAAGGTAATTGGGTTTTTACTGCTAGTGGCTCTGCCGCTAGGTTTGCATGCCCTAATCCAGAAGTTCAAACCGATTTAACAATTGGCGGTATTATTGATTATTGGGAGAGTGACTAAGAATTTTATCTTCAAAAATTTATTGATAAACTTTGTTGAAGGTATAGTGTAATTAGTCTTGTATAAAGAATGTAATGTGGCAAGAAAGAGAATCACCTTTGAGGATTGAAAAAAGATTTGAATTTGATCAATACTCAAAAATTAGTAAATTCATGGGGGAAATTGAGAAATTATGTAAAGAAAGGGATATCTATCCAAATATCAGCTTCGGAAAGAATTTTGTAAGTCTTTCAATATTTTTAGACAATAAAGAAATATCGGACAAGGAAAAAGACTTTTCAATGGATATTGATAAATTTTATTTAGAAGATTAGTCTTTTTTAATAATTATTTGGCTTTGCAATATCTCTTTTGATAAGAGCCATTAAATATGTTGGTGCTTTATATCTACCAGGTAGACATCTATTTAAAGTTTCAAGATGACTCCAACACACTGTCTTTTCTATATCTTTAACTGAGTTTCCTTTTAAAATTAATAGTCTAAGAGCTTTGCAAAATAAAGGATAACCTGCTTCTAGTTCATCTATATTAAGCTTTGCTGCTGACATAGATCAAAGATGAATTATCAACTAATAATCTATACAACTATGGTGCACAATTGGTTCATATTTCAAATTTCTCAATAATTAGAAATTAATCTAGAAATGCGACGCAATCTATTTCAACTAAAACTCCTTTTGGAAGAGATGAAACTTCCACACAGGCCCTTGCTGGAGGATTCTCAATATTAAAAAAATCACTATATATTTTGTTGACAATTTGAAAATTACTTAAGTCCGTTAAGTAAATAGTTGTTTTTATTACATCATCTATTTTGGCTCCACCAGCTTTAAGAACTTCTGCGAGATTTTTTAAAACTTGAATAGTTTCCTTTTCTATATCACCTAAACATGTTATTTCATTTAAAGCTGGGTCTATAGCAATTTGACCAGAACAATAGATAAAATCCCCAGCTTTTATTGCTTGATTATAAGGTCCAACTGGATCTGGAGCATTTGGTGTTTTAATTACTTGTTTGGGGGACATTTGTTTAAGAAGTTACCTATCTATTTAAACCCATAAATCTTTATTTGCTCTTAAAAAAGTAAATTCTTCTAAATTTTTTGCTCTTAAGAAAAGGTTTATTTTCATCTCTTCATCAAGTAAAAATGGAATTGTCAATTCATTAAGAGAAATTTTTCTTTCAACTTCCGAAAGTTTATTTTTTATATCTTGATCTTCTGGCCTGAGATTCAATGCCCACAATATATTTGCCTTTGTATATTCATGTGCACAATATATGAGAGTATTTTGTGGTAAAGATTTGATTCTTTCTAGTGAAGAATACATTTGTTGATAAGTTCCCTCAAAAATTCTTCCACAGCCTCCAGAAAATAATGTGTCACCAATAAAAAGAACAGGATTTTCTCCATCCAAAAAGAAGGCAATATGTGAGCTTGTATGTCCTAATACTTCAATTATTTTTACTTCTTCACCTAAAATACTCAAAGTTTCTCCATCCTCTACAGATACATTTTGAAAAGGTATTCGCTTTTTTTCTTTAGAAGAAGCAATCACTTTTACATTTGGCCATCTTTCAATAAGAGTCTTCGTCCCTCCAATATGATCTGAATGATGATGAGTTTGCAAAATAGCTTCTAAGTGAAAATTGTTTTCATTTATATATTTAACAACTGGTTCGTGAACAGATGGATCTACAACCACAACTGATTTATCTTTTACCAACAACCAAATGACGTTATCACTTAAAACTCTAAGTCCGATTATATTTCGAGCTTTATTAAATTCCATTGTTAACTTAGAATGAAGAATCCTTGGAAGAAATTGATCTATGTTTACTATAGCTTTACCAAAAGGAGCTCTGTTAAAAGATTCAATTTCAACTTTTAAAAGAGCTGGGTTAGATTTCTCAGATGCGTTGGACGAAAATAATAGATCATTAACCTTTGAATCAAATTGCAAACGGGCAAAAGCTTTGTTAGTAAGAAATGGAGATGTGCCTGTTTATGTAAGTTATGGTCAGGCTGATATGGGTATTGTTGGGTATGACGTTTTACGAGAATCTGAATTAAAAGTGGCAAAGTTATTAGATTTAGGATTTGGTGGTTGTCATATGTCGTTGGCGGTTAAGAAAAATAGCAATTATTCAAAACCAACTGATCTTCCAGCGAATTGTAAAGTAGCAAGTAAATTTATTAAAACAGCAAGATCTTATTTTGAAGAATTAAATATTCCTGTAGAAATAGTTCATTTGACAGGATCAGTCGAGCTTGGTCCTATTACAGGTATGGCAGAAGCAATAGTTGATTTGGTTGCAACCGGAAAGACTCTTAAAGAGAATGGTTTAATTAAAATAGATGATCTTTATTACTCGACTGCAAGACTAATTGGAAATCCTTTATCTATGAGGTTAGATGATAATCATCTCAGAGATACTATTTTATCAATAGAATCAACTAATGCTTTATAGAAGATTAGCTAAATGTTTTTTAAAGATTTTAGAAGGATTAAAAAGTTAGGTAAATATTTAACTAAAGATAAAAAAACAATCTATCTAATCTTGATAGTTTTGTTACCTGTTTCTTTCTCTGGAGCAATTCAACCATTATTAGTTGGTCAAGCCATTACTATCTTAAAGAAAGAAACTACAGATGTTTGGCTAAGTAAAACTTTCTTTGGGCAGTCAATAAATGCCATAATTCTAACTTTATTTATAACTGTATTATTTAGATTAGTTCTGCAGGGATATCAAACTTACAATATCCAAGCAGTGGGACAACGTTTGACAGCAAGAATAAGAAGAGAACTTTTTGAACATTCAATATCTTTATCTCTTAAGTATCACGATAAAATGCCTGTAGGGAAATTATTAACGAGATTAACAAATGATGTTGATGCTTTAGCCGAGGTTTTTGGTAGTGGGGCAGTTGGAGTCATTGCTGACTTCGTCAGTCTGATAGTAATTTCTTTAACAATGCTATCAATTGATAGAGGGCTTGCCATTATATTACTTTTGACTCAAATCCCAGTTTCATATTTTATTATTTGGCTTCAAAAACGTTATAGAAGAGCCAATTATCAAGTAAGGGAAGAATTGTCTCAACTCAACTCTGATTTTCAAGAGAATCTTCAAGGTTTAGAAGTCGTTCAGATGTTCAGAAGAGAGGCTTTTAATAGCAAGAAATTTTCTAAAACTGGAGTCGCTTATAAGAAAGCAGTTAATGGAACAATATTTTATGATAGTAGTATTTCGGCATTTATAGAGTGGATTTCTCTTGCCGCAGTTTCCTTGGTTTTAGCAGTTGGAGGTTATCTTGTTACTTCTGGAAATATTGGTTTAGGAACATTAACAACTTTTATTTTATATTCCCAAAGACTTTTTGAACCTCTTAGACAGCTTGCAGAAAGATTTACTCAAATACAAGGAGGTTTAACAGCTGTAGAAAGAATAAACGAATTATTGGATGAAGAAATACAGATTAAGGACTCTACTGCCGCAAATCATTTTTTAGAAAATGCTAAAAATGTAAATAAAAAATTTAAGGGCAAAATTGAGTTCAAAAATGTTAATTTTTTCTACAACGAAGGAGAACACATTATAAAGAATTTATCTTTCAATATCAATCCAGGAGAGCATGTGGCCTTTGTAGGACCAACTGGTTCAGGTAAAACCACCATAATAAGATTATTATGTAGATTGTATGAGCCTCAGTCAGGACAAATTTTAATTGACGACATAGATATTAAAGATATTCCTATTGCAACTCTTAGAAATATGTTGGGTGTGGTTTTGCAAGATACCTTTATCTTTAGTGGAAATGTCGCAGATAATTTAAAACTAAATTCCAATGTAGACAATCTTGAATTAGAAAATCTTTGTAACCAATTAGGGTTAGATGCTTTATTACAAAAATTACCAGAAGGCTTGAACACCTTACTAAGAGAAAGAGGGGGAAATCTCTCTTCCGGAGAGAGACAACTTCTTTCAGTAGCTCGAGTAGCGATTAGAAATCCTGTTGTTTTAATAATGGACGAAGCAACAGCGTTTATGGATCCCTCTACAGAGGCTACTTTGCAGAAAGATCTTGAGAGAATTCTGTCAAAAAGAACAGCATTAGTAATAGCTCACAGATTAGCAACTATTGAAAGTTCTGATAAGATTTTAGTCTTAAAAGGGGGATCATTAGTTGAAGAGGGAACACATAGTGAACTGAGATTGAAAAAGGGTTTATATTTTCAGCTCTCTGAGCTTCAACAAAAAGGATTCGTGAATTTTTAATGATTTTTAGAAACCAAGGATCGTTAATAAAAAAATCAAACACTTTATCAAGGGAAGAGCTGATAGATCTCTATGGTTTAAATTCTTATGAGTTCACTCAAACAAATAAAGAAGAAATATTTGTATGTAGTAAAAATAAGGATTTAGATCTTATTGAACTAGATCAACTTTTGCAAACTGTTGGTTGGAGCAGAAGACCTATAAGGAGGGTAAAAAGAGCTTTGGATTTCAGTATTTTGGTGGTTGGGTTATGGCGTCATGATGATAAATTCCCTAGACTTGTAGGATTTGCAAGATGCACTGGCGATGGAATTCTAGAAGCAACAGTTTGGGATGTGGCTATTAACCCTGTCTATCAAGGACTTGGATTGGGGAAAGAGTTAATGAAATATGTCCTAAAAGAATTGAAAAATATTGGGATTTCTAAAGTAACCCTTTTTGCTGATGCCGAAGTGGTTTCATTTTATAAAAGACAAGGTTGGACATTAGAACCTAGAGGCTCTAAATGTGCTTTTTGGTATGCAAATTAATCATTTTTTGTAGTAGTCAGAATATATAGATTTTAACGATTCGCCTTCTAACCATCTTCTTCTAAATTGCCAGTTCTTCATTGCTTGGAGAAAAATATTAGTTCTTTCCCATTTTCTTGAACTTATAAAAATAGGTAAATTTAATTGTTTTAAATCTTTTTTTTTGTTTAATCTCCTTAAAAAATCTACATCTTCCATCAAAGGTATCTTTCTAAAACCATTATTCTTAAAGTAGGTACTTCTATGAATTATCAACCCTTGATCACCATACGGTTTTTTAAAAAATTTACTTCTAAAATTCACGAGAATTTCTAGAACTCTATAAATTATCTTTTTGTTATTAATTTTGAATTCAAAATAGTAAATACTATTCTTGTTTCCCTTTAAAAATGGATTAATTTTTTTAAACCAATCATAAGTTAATCTTGTGTCTGCATGTAAAAATATGAGCCACTCTCCTTTTGAATTTTTAGCTCCAATATCTAATTGTAAACCTCGATTCCTTTCTTTGGATATAAATACTTTCGCTCCATAAATATTTGCTATATCTATAGTTTTATCTTCACTTCCACAATCAACAATTATGATTTCGCCCTCTTTCTGAATACTTGACAAGTCTGAAAGCAATAATGGCAAATTACTAGCTTCATTAATAGTTGGAATGATAATTGAAATTTTTGACAAGTCGATTACTTTATATTTTCAATATCAATAATTGTATCTATATCTATTTTTTTATTTAAAAACTTATATTTTAATTTTTTAGAAGCAAAATTATCAATTGTATTTTGAAGAACATTTTCTCCCCCCCACTTTATGTTGATGAAAGGTAAATATGTATGTGATAACATTATTTTTTCTGATAAACCAATAAGCCAATATCCTCCATCGTTAGATGGTCCTAAAATAAGATCATTATGTTGAAGCTCTTTTAGAGTATTCAATAAGTCTTGATGGCATAAATCTGGAAGGTCAGTGCCAATAAAAATAATATTTTTGATCTTATGTCTTGCACAATATTTTTTGTTGATAATTATTTGCCGTTTCATTTTTTCTCCCAAGCAGCCTTTCCCCTGCAAATTAAATTTGTTGATGCCTAATTTTCTAGACCATTTTCTACAATTTCCTACTCCCAAACCAGTTATGGCAATAGAAATATCAATCAGTTTATTTTCTTGAAGAAATTTTGCGACTGAAATTGTGTGTTTAGTCATTACGCTTTGTACTTTCGCCGAATTACTTTTACCTATGTCTTTTGATAATCTTGTTTTGCATCTTCCAAAACCATGCCATTTCGCCATGATAATAAGTAATGCTTTATCCAATAATTTAGTGAAATTTAAAATAATTATATGCCTATTAAAAAATATAAAATTTATTTTTATAAATTTAGTCGATACTTTGTTAAATAATTTTAAATTTGTCGTGATCTTGTGATTTGATAATGGCCAATTATTAAATTCCAACTAGATTAATAATCTAGAGAATAAAACTTTGCAAGCAACTAATCCTATTTGGGCGGAAGTTCAACAATCACTTCAAAAAACTTTAAGTAAGCCTTCATTTGAGACATGGATAAGGCCTGCTAAATTTAATTGTTTTGAAGATGGCTTATTAACTTTAATCGCTCCAAATACATTTTCTAGTGATTGGTTAAGAAAGAATTATTGTGAAACTATTGAAAAAGCTGCAAAGGAAATCTGCGGTCATGATGTAAAAGTTGTTTTTAAATCTGAAACGAATAACAGCAGCGATTTAACAAATGAAGATAAACCTAACGAACAGAACTTTCATCATAAAACAAGATCTTTTTCTAGTAATAACCAAAATAATTCTACAAAAAATCAATTCAAAAATCCTAATGGTTTAAATTTACGCTACGTATTTAAAAGATTTGTTGTAGGTCCAAATAGTAGGTTGGCTCATGCCGCGGCTTTAGCCGTTGCCGAATCTCCTGGGAGAGAATTCAATCCATTATTTATTTGTGGAGGAGTAGGTCTTGGTAAGACTCATCTAATGCAGGCAATAGGTCATTATCGAGTAGAAATAGATCCAGAAGCAAAAGTTAAATATGTATCTACAGAGACTTTTACAAATGATGTTATTAGTGGTATTCGTAGAGATGGAATGACAGCTATTCGAGATAAATATAGGAATGTAGATTTGATTTTAATAGACGATATACAGTTCTTAGAAGGCAAAGAGTATACACAGGAAGAATTTTTTCATACTTTTAATGCTCTTCATGAATCAGGAAGTCAAATAGTTATTGCAAGTGACAGACCACCAAATCAATTGTCGGGAATTCAAGAGAGATTAATTTCTAGGTTCTCAATGGGTATGACCGCAGATATTCAACCACCTGACCTTGAGACGAGGACAGCCATCCTTCAAAAAAAGGCAGAACAAGAGAGGATGAGTCTCCCAAGAGATTTAATTCAATTTATAGCAGGAAGATTCACTTCGAATATTCGAGAGTTGGAAGGAGCATTTACTAGAGCTGTTGCATTTGCATCAATAACAGGATTGCCAATGACAGTTCAATCAATTGCTCCAATGCTTGATCCTAATAGTGTTGGAGTAGTTGTTACTCCAAAACAAGTTATTAATAAAGTGTCAGATTTCTTTAAAGTTTCTACTGATGAATTGATCAGTTCAAGTAGGAGAAAACCAGTAAGTCAAGCTAGACAAATAGGTATGTATCTTATGAGACATAGTACGGATCTAAGCTTACCAAGAATTGGAGATGAGTTTGGGGGTAAGGACCATACAACAGTTATGTATGCTATTGAGCAAGTTGAAAAAAAATTATCTATTGATCCAAATATTGCAAGTCAAGTTCAAAAAATAAGAGATTTACTTCAAATAGATTCAAGAAAAAATTTATAGTTTTACTAATAACTAGAAACGAAATTTATAGGATCTTGATCATATCTATGCCTGAAAGGTATCTTATCTATTTCATTGATATTACTAAGCGATTCAATCTTATTTAATGATTGCCTTAATAACCTTGCTGAAATAATTGGCATATCTCTTGGAACTGAGATTCTATTTTTTAAGTATCTAAGAGAAATTCCTGAGAGTTTTTTAGGGATTAATACTTCACCTGTGATCATGTGGGTCAAAGCTGATCTCAATGATTCGTCAAATGATTCTTTATTGTATGGGTTTACCTTTAGTAAATTGTCTTTATGCTTTATCACTCTTTTAAGAGCAATTTTTGCGAAATATTTTGACTCATAATTTTGATTTAGTTCATAATTGCCTAGACCCTCCCCATTATCTATTAGCTTAGAGAAAGTAATCTGTTGTTCATTGCTTTCTTTATAGCATCCTCCCATTTGTGGGGGTAAATCATGAGAATGAGTATGAAAATCTCCTTGAGTGCCTCTATAAGCACTTGTCCCTTCAAAAAGGGTAAGCCAGTTATCTAAATGACGGTAATTAGATCTTAAATTAAACCCTTTATAATAAATCAGTGATGCATTCATTCTCTCCATATAGGGAATAAAAATTATATCTCCAACACCAGGCTCTATATCACCCGTATTAGAAACTGATGGATCAACAAACCCTGATTTTGACCTAGTTAAGATTTCATCAAATTTAGAAATGGATTCTTTAAATCTTTTTTTTCTAAAAGAGTTATCTATAAAATTAAAGCTTTCTCGGCAGAGCCAATTACACCAGGATCTGAAAATTTCTCTTTCTAACTCTCGAATTTTGATAAGGTGACTAGATGTTATAAAAGATCCAAGTGCTCCAAATTCATTTTCTAAAAAAGCTATGATATTGTCGCTTTCAGTTATAACTTGCCCTTTAAATTCAATTGCAGGTAATTTCCCAGATCTGACTTTTTCAAGGAACCAACTTTCCTTTTGCCCGTAGCAAAACATATTTATTTTCTTGACTCTGTATGGAATTCTCTTAAATTCAAGCCATAACCATATCTTCTGACAGTAAGGACACCAAGAATGCCTATCCCTATAGAGAGTAACTAATACATCATTTTCACTATGTCCAAATAATCTTAAATTTGCGTAGGAATTATTTATACCATGGACTCTATTAAGATCTTCAACCTCAAATTTATCTAAATCATCCCATGTCAAAATCCCATTCATTATTTGAATTAAAGCTATAAACTAACGTTATAATAATTGATTAAAAAAAGTCTTGGAATTTGAATTTGATTTAATTGTTGTTGGCGCTGGATCTGGAGGACTCGCGGCAGCTAAACGTGCGGCTAGTTATGGAGCAAAAGTCGCAATCATAGAAGCAAAGCAAATAGGAGGAACTTGTGTGATAAGGGGATGTGTACCTAAGAAATTGATGGTTTATGCAGCTAAAAGTAAAAATAATATGGATTTTTCTGAAGGATATGGATTAAAAAATGAAGGTATTAATTTTGAATCAAACATTTTATTGAAGAATGTTAGGGAGGAGGTTTCTAGATTAAGTAATTTACATAGAAATTCTTTAAAAAAGTTGAATATAACTATTTTTGAGGGCTTAGGAAGATTTATTACTCAAAATGAATTAGAAATTATTTGTCCAAAAACAAAGAAAACTAAAAACAAAATAAGTTCAAAAAAAATTCTTATTTCAGTTGGAGGAAAACCAAAGAAATTAAATATTCCCGGGATAGATTTGGCATGGACTAGTGATGATATTTTTGAATTAGAAAAGTTTCCCAAATCAATATTAATAGTAGGAGGAGGATATATTGCTTGTGAATTTGCTTCTATTTTCAGAAATTTAGGTACTGAAGTAACTCAATTAATTAGAGGTCAACATTTACTTAATGGTTTTGATGAGGATCTTTCTTCATGCCTAGAGGAATCACCTACTTTTACTGAAATCAATATAATATCCAATGCTCAATTAAAGTCTATCAAGAGGGTAAATGGAAATCTGGAATCTACCCTAGACTCGGGAGATGAACTCCTAACTAATAATATCCTTATTGCTACAGGAAGAGAACCAAATCTTTTGCCTTTAAATTTAGATTTTTTAAATCTAAAGATGGATGGCAAATATTTAGATGTTGATGAAATTAATCAAACAAGCAACGTAAATATTTTTGCAGTTGGCGATATCATAAATAAACCAAACTTAACTCCAGTAGCAATAGAACAAGGGAGAGTTTTTTCGGATAATTTTTTTAATGGCCAAAAAAGAATAGTAAATTATGAATATATACCTAAGGCCGTTTTTACTATTCCAGAAATTTCAACAGTTGGCTTAAGTGAGAAAAGAGCTAAAGAGATTTACTCTGAAAAAAATATAAAAATTTTCAAATGCAAATTTACCCCTATGTCTAATACTTTTAAAAAGAATAAAACAAAATGTATGTTGAAGATTGTAGTTCATAAGCTAACTGACAAAGTCTTAGGATGTCATATGTTTGGAGAAACAGCGTCTGAGATTATTCAAATGGTATCAATTGCATTAAATGCTGGGATAACAAAAAAAGACTTTGATGTTACTATGGCTTTGCACCCAACAATCTCAGAAGAATTTGTGACTATGTATGGATAAAATTATGAATTAAAAAATTTTAATTTTTCTTGAACAATCAGAAACACTATAAGTAATGCAAAGTAAATAAATAAACCTATCCTTAATTCAGAAAGGAAGTTAAATCCATTCAGGAAAAGTATTTTATCGAGAATGTAGAAGATATAAAGATTAAGCAAAATAAATCCTTCAATTCTTGTGATTTTCCCTTTGCTCCAGAAAATTGGTAAGCATGCAAAGGTAGTTAAAACCATAAAAGGTAAGTCAACTTTTATTAGACTCTGTTCAATTACTAATCCTTTAAATCCTGAAAAAATAGTGCAACTTCCAAGGATTAAAAGTTGATTGAGTAAATTACTTCCTATTACATTCCCAATCGCAAGATCTGTTTTGCCTTTAAATGCAGCAATTATTGAAGTTACTAGTTCAGGTAAAGATGTCCCAGTTGCGACGATAGTTAAACCAATAACAATTTCATTTACACCCAAAAGAGTAGCAAGGGTTTGAGAACCATTTACTAAAATATTTGAACCAAGGCTTAAAAGAAATATTCCCAATATCAACTTTAGTAAAATGTTAAGCTTCCCTTTATAGTTATCTTTTAATTCTTCTATCTCTGGTTCAGCATCTTTTGTCTCCTCTCCTTTCTCATTGATGGTATTTATTTCCCATATTGTATTTAAGATTAAACAAAATATTAGAAATACCCCTGCTTGAAATGTTAATAATCCTGTTGATGACATAGCCCAAACTGCACAAGAAATTGCCATTAAAAGAGGCACATCTCTTCTGACTATTCTGCTTTTTACCTTAAGAGGTGTTATCAATGAACTTATACCTAAAACAACGAGAACATTAAAAATATTGCTTCCAATTACATTGCTTGCCGCAAGGGAATCACTGCCTTTTAAAATTGAGCTCAAACTTACCAATAACTCAGGAGAGCTTGTTCCAAGAGAAACAACCGTTAAACCAATTACTATTTGAGGTATTCCTAAAATTAAAGATAAAAATATAGCTCCTTGAATAAATAACTCTCCTCCAGCATAAAGTAGAACTATGCCTAAAACTATTTCTATTATTGGAAATAAAAAATCACTCATATTTAGGCTTTTATTTAGATAATAAAAATTTTCATAATTGGTTAATAACTATCCTCGAATATCTATAATTTATTGTCAATTTTAATTTGCTGTTAAAATTGATTAAATAGAAAAAATTTTGAAGACTTTAACCATAATAAAACCTGATGATTGGCATTTACATTTAAGAGAAGGTCTTGTATTAAAAAATATTATTCATTTTACTTCAGAATATTTTGGAAGAGCCATTGTCATGCCAAACACTAAAAGTCCCATAACATCAATCAATAACGCTATTTCTTATAAGAGATCTATTGTTGAAGCTTTACCAAAAAGCTCTAAGTTTGAACCACTAATGACAATTTATCTTACAGATGAGACTGATAAAGGGGAACTAATAAATGGTTTTAAAAATAATGTTTTTTTCGCAGCAAAACTATATCCTGCTAATGCCACAACTAATTCCATTCATGGAGTTAAGAAAATAGAAAATTTATATAATATCTTTGAATTAATGCAAGATTCTGGAATGCCTCTTTTAATTCATGGGGAAGTGACTGATTCTGAGGTAGATGTGTTCGATAGAGAAGAAGTATTTATAGATAAAGAACTCTCTCAAATAACTAAAAGATTCCCAAAATTAAAAATCGTTTTAGAACATATAACTACCTCTTATGCAGTGAAATTTGTTCAAGAAAATAATATTGGAGCTACTATCACTCCACATCATTTGCATATAAATAGAAATGCAATGTTTTTTGGAGGCTTAAATAGTGATTTTTACTGCTTACCAGTTGCTAAGAGGGAAAATAATAGACTCGCCTTAAGAAAAGCTGCAACAAGTGGGGAAAAATGTTTTTTCTTGGGAACTGACTCTGCTCCACATCTTAGGAAGTGGAAGGCTTTTTGTGGATGTGCAGGTATTTTTAATTCGCCAGTAGCAATAGAGAGCTATTTGACGGTATTCGAAGAGGAGGATGCTCTAGATAATTTTGAAAAGTTTGCAAGTTTGAATGGCCCTAATTTTTATAATTTGCCTCCAAATAAAGAAAAATTAAAATTAGTGTCAAGACCTAATAAAATTAAGGAATTTATTGATGTTGTTGAAGAAAAAAATATTGTCGGACAAATAAAACCATTTCATGCAGGTGAAACTTTACAATGGCAAGTAGAAGGGAATGTAAATTAAAAAATTAGATTTAAGCTGACAATTAAAAGTGTAAATATTCCAATTTTTCTTGGTTAAATGGGTTGCTTTCAGCTACGATTAAATAGCGCAAATTCCTTTTGGGAGTGTGGCGGAATTGGTAGACGCGCCGGACTTAAAATCCGTCGAGCGATTTAGCTCGTGGGGGTTCAAGTCCCCCCACTCCCATTATTTAATTATTTCTTTTTAGTTCTGACGATAACTTCTAATAGTTGTTATGTTTTAACTAAGCAACCATAAATCAAAATGGAAAGTTTTTTCAATAATTCATTCGCTACTTTAATTGCTTACATTGGAATTATTTCTACCTATTTATTGGTTATTCCGTTGTTACTATTTTACTGGATGGATAACAGATGGAATATTATGGGCAAATTTGAAAGATTAGGAATTTACGGTCTTGTATTTCTTTTTTTTCCAGGTCTAATTTTATTTTCTCCATTTTTAAATCTCAGACTTAAAGGAAGTGGTAAAGGGTAAATAATTGACTAAAGGTAAAGTTATACAAATAGGTTTATTTATTTCATTAATAGGATTAATTAGTTACAAATTTGCGCCACAAATCGGTATCGACAATTTTACAGCCACTACTCTCTCAAGTTGTATCTTGATTTTGATTGTTATTACTTGGGTAACATCTTATGTTTATAGAGTCGTAAATGGAAAAATGACTTTTATGGAACAAAGGAAACGTTATAGAAAAGAGTATGAAAAAGTTGTTAGTGATAAACTAGAAGCCAAATTCAACTTATTGTCAAAGGAAGAGCAGCAAAAACTAATGGAAGATTTAGAGAAAAATCCATAAATTTTTATAGAAAAATATCTATTAATCATGAAAGATAACAAAATGCAAATTTCTAACAATGAATCATCATCTAAGGTAGATGAGATGTTTTACGAGTTAAAAAATAATAAAAAATTAGCTTTGATGCCTTTTATTATGGCTGGGGATCCCAATATTGAAATAACCTCTGAGATCTTATTAAAGTTACAAGAAAATGGAGCTGACCTTATTGAATTAGGTATCCCTTATAGTGACCCACTTGCGGATGGACCTGTTATTCAGTTAGCTGCCTCTCGCGCCTTAAAGTCAGGTACTAACCTAAGAAAAGTAATTGAACTTTTAGAATCTTTAAAAGGTAAATTAAATATTCCCATCATCCTTTTTTCTTACTTAAATCCATTACTATGTTTTGGCTTTGAAAAGTTTTGTGAGATGGCATCTAATGCTGGAGTCTCTGGACTAATAGTTCCTGATCTCCCTCTTGAAGAAGCTTATAATTTTTCTAAAATAGTTAGTAACTATTCTATGGACTTAATTTTATTGGTAGCTCCAACTACTCCTTTTGATAGAATGAAGCAAATATCAAATCATACAAAAGGATTTACTTATTTAGTAAGTGTTACAGGTGTCACTGGTGAGAGAAACAAAATGGAAAATAGAGTAGAAAATCTTATTGCTAAATTAAAGGATGTAAATAGTAGCCCAATTGCTGTTGGTTTTGGAATATCCACTCCAGAACATGTTAATAAAGTTCGTGAGTGGGGAGCAGATGGAGTAATTATTGGGAGTGCATTTGTAAAACGAATTTCTGGTTCAAGTGAAAAAGATGTTGTCGATCATGTTGGTGAATTTTGTAAAGAAATGCGCTTAGCAGCTGATCAAAAAAAATAAATACAAAGATAATTTATTAATTAAAAAATTAATTAAAAATGATTTATCCAATATATTTTTGTTGTTTTTAAGATTCTTCTGTAGGTAATAATCTGATTTGTTTTCTTCCGAGCTTAATTTCAAATTCATCACCTGCTTTTAAATCAAGAAGTGCTGTATATGCTTTCCCAATCAGAAGATTTCCATTGCCTTGAACTGTAGCTATATAACTAAGTTTTCTTCCACCTTTCCCAATACCTGCAACTCCAGAATCGCCAAGATTAACCCCTTTTGCTTCTAAAAGTGCTTCATAAAATGCGGTAAAGTTTAAGCGTTCACCTCCGTTTTTCTTAGTGGAAACATATCCACAGGCACGAACTAGATCAGATTTGCTAGCATCACCAAGTTCTTTAACTTTTGCAAGGAGATCGCTACCAGTTAGCATAATTAATTAAAAGAAAGTCGTATTAAACAACATAGCAATTTGCGTGTAATATATGCAATTATTTAGTATATATTTATTCTATTATTTATATTTAAAAATGGAAAAGTTTGTAGTTTTTGGAAAGTACTGTGAAGATGCAATTATTAAAAGAGGACCGTTTCGTGAACAGCATCTTAATAGACTTAAAAACTTAAAAGATCGCGATATTCTAGTTACTTTAGGGCCAACAAAATGTACCAAATATTTGTTTGGAATTTTTAATGCTAATGATGAAAATGAGTTGAAAAATCTTATTGAGGATGACATATATTGGGAAAAAGGTATATGGATTAATTATGATATTTATCCTTGGATTCAGGCTTTTTAAATATGATTTATGGGGATGTTTCAGTACTTATTATTGTAAGTTAAATGTAAAATTAATCTTAAAGAAAGATTTATAATATTTTTAATTAATAATATAATTATTGATTATATTTTGAAATAAAAATCTATATTTATTTTCTAAAAGGTTAAGTTTTAAGGAGAAGTTTTATCTATGCAATTGCTTCGTTCAAAGAGAATATGATTTCTAGTTAAAACGTAAAACGTAACTTTTTAAAATAAATATTTATTTGCTAGTGTCCTTATGAATTTTGCGATTTAGAGATTCAATATCAATATAAATATCCTCTAAACCTAATTGATTATATGGTGCATTATCGTTCCTATCTTGAGAACCAGTTTTGATGTTATTCAACCAATTTTGCTCAATCTTTATAAGATTGTTTGCAACGCTGTACATGCCACCTTTTTTATAAAATTCTTTTAATTTAAGAATAATTGCAGGCATTTGAATTGACTTGATATTTAATTCATTTGCTAATTCTTTTTGGTTAAATCCATGAGATTTCAACCAATCCTTAATGAAGGAGATGAGTTCTTTTTCTTCCTTTTGAGATAATTTACTCATTTAATAAAAAGGGAATAACTTATTAAGCTTGTTCTCTGCTCTTGCTCTTATTGAAGGAGTCATATATTTGCTCCATATACTAAGTACTGCTGTAAGGGCTACAAAATCATCACTAAAACCAACTAATGGCATAAAGTCAGGGAAAAGATCAAATGGCATAATTAAATACGCTAGCGCAGCCATTAAGGAAACTCTTACTTGTGCTGGAGTATAGGGATCTAAAGCCATCTCCAAAACTTCTAAGGCAGGCTTGGCAATTGTTCTTCCTGCTTTAATAAGAATCTTGATAATGATATTTTCATCAAATGTTGAGCTCTCTAAAACTTCAGCATCATAGATTTTTTCTTGAGTTTTGTAATTCTCTTTCATCCCTATAAATGAAATTTAAAGATTTTTATGGAATTTTTAGCTAATACTATCAACTAATCCATTCTGTATCCCTGCTTTTCTAAGTTTTCTTAAAGCACGTTGTACAACTTGTCGGCAATATTCCCTGCTACAACTCATATGTCTTGCAACTTCAGCTAAAGTTCTCCATTCATTTGAGCCGTCTAACCCAAATCTTAGGCTTACTATCTTTCTTTCTTTCTCAGTTAAATTTGCTTTATCTAATAACTTCCAAGCAGAGGCTGTCCTTTCAGCTAATTCGGCTAATTCCATTGGGGGAGTTTGATCACTTGGAAGAATATCAACTAACTCGGAAGGATCTGATTTTGACTTAACAGTACCTTGGAGACTAACAGTGATGCTTCTCAATTCACAAGAAAGGAGTTCGTCAATTTCCTCTTTGGTTATTTTCATTTCTTCAGCTAGCTCATCACTACTGGGTGGAATACCCTTAAGTTGCATAAGCTTTGATTTCGCTGATCTCAGTTTTGTAAGTTTTTCATTAATGTTAACAGGGATCCTTATCGTTCTACTTTGAGTTGACAATGCTCTATTTAAACCTTGCCTAATCCACCAATAAGCATAGGTAGAAAATCTATGTCCTCTAGACGGATCATATTTTTCAACGGCCCTTGTAAGACCTAATGTCCCCTCTTGAATTAGGTCCAGTAATTCTAATCCCTTCCCTTGGTATCTCTTGGCAAGGTTGACAACTAGTCTTAGGTTGGCTGTTATCATCTCGTTTTTAGCTTTTTCACCAATTTTGATCTTTTTTCTCTCAGCTTCGGAATATTCACAAGCAGCACCTTTACCTCCTGCCTCTTGACATCTATTAACAAGCACAACCATTTCCTGGACTTTTCTACCCATTGTGAGTTCTCTTTCGGGAGTCAAAAGTTGATGACGACCTATTTCACCAAGAAAATCGCTTAATGAACTCACGATTTACCTCATTGTTGATATATTTAACTTATAGTCAATTCAGTAATAAGCCATACATGTAATAATTAATTAATAATTAATTAATAATTATTATTATTTATTTTCAAATTTCAGGTTAAAAAAAATTATAAATTTGTAATTTTAATTATCTAATTTTTTCTTCTTGATTCTAAAACAGCAAGTACATCTCTCCACTCAACGCCTTTATGCATAAGGGCTACTTGCAAATGATAAATTAAATCAGCAGCTTCATTTGAGATTGAATTTTTATCATTATCTTTGCAAGCCATTATAAATTCTGCAGATTCCTCTCCTATCTTTTTCAAAATAGTATTACTACCTTTTGTTAATAAATGATTTGTGTAACTTTTTTCTGATGGATTTATTGATCTTTCGTTAATTGTATTGAATAATTCAGAGCAAATATTTGAGAAGGGAATTGTTTTTTTCTCTTTTTTATCACTTTGATTAATTTGTATTTCGTTGAAAAAACAACTTTTTTCACCAGTGTGACAGGCTCCTGATCCATTTTGTTCAATCAGAAGGATTAGTGCGTCATTATCGCAATCGAATCTTATCTCCTTAAGTATTTGGGTACTTCCACTTGTAGCTCCTTTTCTCCAAATTTCGGATCTTGATCTACTCCAATAATGAACGTTTTTGGTTTCAAGGGTCATTGTCAAAGATTCTTTGTTCATCCAAGCCAGCATAAGAATTGATCCGTCAAGCCAATCTTGTGCTATTGCAGGGATTAATCCATAATTATCAAAGCGTAGATCCTCTATCGAAAAACTAGTTGAATAAGTCATTATGTTCGTTATGTTAAATCCTACTAAATGTGTTTTATTAAAAATTATCCTAACAGTTAATTGATGTATATTCATTCTCTGAAATTTTCATGCAGCAAAAGTTACGAGGATTTTCCTTGTTCGCATAGGCAATGGCGCCATGAAGGCCACTGCAGATTTGTGCATGGATATTCAAGATCATTCACCTTTTGGTTCACTGCAAAAAAATTAGACTTAAATGGTTTTGTTGTCGATTTTTCAAGTCTAAAGCCCCTAGAAAATAGACTAAAGAAGCAATTTGACCATACTTTTTTAATAAATAAAGATGACCCTTTGTTGAGTTACTGGGAAAAATTACATGGCTTAGATGCTTTAGATCTGAGAATTATGGATAATGTGGGAATGGAGTTCACTTCTGAATTAATTTGGAGATGGGCTAATGAATACTTAAAGGATAAGGATAAGGGCAGAACATGTTGTTGGAAAACAGAATCAAAAGAAAATAAATCTAATAAAGCAAGTTATGAGGGAATTCCTGATTGGTTCAAATCTTAGATTAAAGTTGTTAAATTTCAAGTAATATAGGATTCTTCAATTTAGATCTTTAATCAACAATTAACTCTCCATTAACTAGATAAATATTAATCTCGTCTTTATTAAGGTAATGATTATTCAATATATTGTTTGAAATTTTTGTCTCAATTTGTTTTTGAATAATTCTTTTTAAAGGCCTAGCACCAAAGGCATGATCGAAACTATTTTCGACCAGTTGGTTAATTGCCTCTTCCGAAATTTTGAATTTTAAGTTTTTTTTGTTAAGTCTTTTTTCTAAATTTTGAAGCAGTATTTTTGCAATTTCTTTTATATCATTTGATTCTAGATTATTAAAAATAACTATTTCATCAAGACGATTTAAAAACTCAGGCTTGAAAAATTTTTTTAGTTCATAATCTACAACTTTTTTAATTTCACTTCTATCTTCTTTTCTAACTGATAAATCATTTATTGATTGACTTCCTAAATTACTTGTGAGAACAATGATTGAATTTTTGAAATTTATTGTGCGACCTTGACCATCTGTAATGATTCCATCATCAAGAACCTGTAATAGAATATCTAAGATATCTTTGTGAGCTTTCTCTATTTCATCTAGGAGTATCAATGAATAAGGATTTTTGCGAACAGCTTCAGTTAGTTGGCCGCCTGATTCGAAACCTAAATATCCAGGAGGCGCACCTATGATTTTGCTTACTGAATGCTTTTCCATATATTCAGACATATCCAGCCTTGTAATTGAAGAATTAGAATCGAATATAATTTTTGCTGTAACTTTACTCAGCTCTGTTTTCCCAACACCAGTTGGACCTAAAAAGAGGAAACTTGCTAATGGCTTGTTTGGATCATTTAGACCAGTCCTTGATCTCTTAATGGAATCTGCAACAGCTCTAATTGCACTATCTTGACCGATGATCTTTTCTTTAAGGATCGACTCTAGGCTTAAAAGCTTATCTTTTTCTGACTGGTTTAAGTTTTGAACTGGAATTGAGGTCCACTTTGAGACAACTTCTGCAATATCATCAAAAGTCACCTCTTGCCTTAAAAGACTAGTCTCTCCATTTTTTTGAGAATTCACTAGGGATTCACTTTTTTCTTTTAATTTTTTTTGTAAAGAATTTAAAGTCCCAAATTCCAATTCTGCTGCTTTATTGAGGTCAAAACTCCTTTTGGCTTGATCTATTTGTAATTGGATGGATTCAATTTCTTCTTTTATGGTGCTAATCTCATTAATTTCATCTTTTTCTTTTTTCCATTGAGCGCCTAATTCTTCTTGTCTATCTTTAAGTGAAATAAGTTCATTATTGATTTTTTTTAATCTTTCTACGGAAAAATCATCTGTTTCTCTTTTTAAAGATAATTTTTCCATCTCAAACTGAAGGACTTTTCGATCAATTTCATCAATTTCTTCAGGTTTGGAAGTTATGACCATATTCAATCTTGAGGCTGCTTCATCGATTAAATCTATTGCTTTGTCAGGAAGGAATCTATCGTTAATATATCTTTCGCTAAGGGTGGCTGCTGCAACCAAAGCATTATCAGAAATTCTCACACTATGATGGACTTCGTATCTTTCTCTTAATCCTCTTAATATTGATACAGTATCATCTATTGAAGGAGCATCAATTTTTATTTTTTGAAATCTTCGTTCTAAAGCAGGATCTTTTTCTATATTTTGTTTGTGTTCATTAATAGTTGTAGCACCTATACATCTAAGTTCTCCTCTTGCAAGCATTGGTTTTAATAAGTTGCTTGCATCTAAAGAACCTCCACTAGCTCCTGCACCAACTACTGTATGAATTTCATCAATAAAAAGAATGATCTTACCGGCTGATTCTTTCACTTTCTTTAGGACATTTTTTATTCTTTCTTCGAATTCACCACGATATTTTGCCCCAGCCAAAAGTGAACCCATATCTAATGAAATTAGTTGCCTATTTTGTAGAGCGGAGGGTACATCGCCATTAATAATTCTTTGAGACAACCCTTCCACTATGGCTGTTTTACCAACCCCAGGTTCTCCAATAAGAACTGGATTATTTTTTGTTCTTCTACTCAATATTTGAATTGTTCTTCTGATTTCTTCATCCCTACCAATAACTGGATCTAAAGCACCATCCCTTGCAGATTGGGTTAGATCAATACCATATTTATCTAAAGACTCATTAGAGGCATCAAAGTCATTTTTTAATGCTGGATCTGACTTCATTTTCTTTATAGTTTCAAGAAATTCAGGGATACTTTTTTGATTTAAAATTTGAAAACCGTACTTATTATCATAAGTCAAACCGTAAACTAAGTGTTCTGTTGATATCACTACATCATCTAAAGTGTTTTTAATATCATTTGCTTTTAAAAATATTTTGTAAAGAGCATCACCAATATATAAATTATCCTGTTTGTTTTTCATTTTTGCCTTTGAATTTAATGAAGACGTTAGTTCTTTCTCAAAGTCTTTGATATTCACATTATTTTTTTTTAAGATCTTTTTTGTAAAGTTGTCATCTTTTATAAGAGCTAATAATAAATTATCTGGGTCTACGTCTTGTTGGTAATTTTTATAAGCAATTTCTTTGGCAAAAATAAAACAGTTCCAAGCAGAATTTGAAAATTCTCTTGAAACTATTTTCATCAATCAAAATTTAATTATGACTGTAATAAATATTAGTATAAAAATTATTTAACTATTTAGAAGATTTATTCAACAATAACTTTACCTACCATTCCCGCTCCTCTGTGTGGCTCGCAATAGTAATCATAAGTTCCAGCGGTATCAAATGTTTCTTCCCAAGACTCTCCTGGAGCAAAAGCTAGGTCTGCATGACTTAATTCCTCATGACCATCAAAAACAGCATTGTGAGGGGCAAGTTTATTATTGACGAATTTAACTGTATCACCAGCACTAATGGTTACTGTACTTGGTTCAAATGCGAGCATTCCAGCATCTGTTCCGAGTTTTACTTCAACAGTCTTTGCTGAAACTGATGAAATACCTAGACCTAGAGTTAAAACTATTGCAAATAACCCTGCAAAGATTGAACGTAACATAATTAAAATTAGCTTATTTATACATATTACAAGGCTTTGGTAACCTAACTGCGAGAATTTTAATTGTTATTACAGCTTGGTAACTTTGATAACCTTAAAATATCATTCAGTGACTTGGCATAACTTTTAAGTTTGAAAGTCTCAGGATTAGTGATGGGAACATGATTAAAGTCATATTTTTTGATACTGAAGCTATCCCAAGGAGTAGTTTGGATGGGAAGAATTCTTAATAATATTTTTAGAATTTTTTTTGTAAGCGGTATCGCAAAAAATCTCCTCATATTATGCCTTTTTAAAAGTGTAATTATGGCATCATCAATTGAAATGAATTTCTGACCTAGTACAAATTTTCTAAAGCCTTTGAATTGCTCTTCTTTATGATTTTTAATTAGAAACCCGCAAATCTGGGCGATATCATTTGCGTGAATAAAGTGAAATTTAGAATCGAGTTTTAAAAATCTTGCTAACCAAAGCCATTTTCCAATTTCTTTCAATCCACTAGTTAAATAACTCACAGGATATTTACTTTTTTTTCCAAGATTTCCCCCAAAGACCAAGGTAGGGAAAACAGCGAACGTTTTTTCTGCAAATGAGCTTTTTCTAAGTCTCTGGAAACATTCATATTTTGTTTGAATGTACTCTGTTCCATAAATCAATGATTCCCTCATTAATTCTGTTTGGGTATCAAGAATACTAGCTGTTGAAAAATAAATAATCTTTTCTAATTTTTCAATATCAAGCATTTCGAGTAATTCTTCAAAAGCTTTAATATTCACTTCATAGGCTCTTCTTGGATTTCCCCAAGCTGTAGCAGTATGTATTAGGTAATTAATTTGACTAATTTCCTTTTTATACCTATTTGATTCTCTGATATCACAAACCATTAACTTGACTTTTTTGTTTTCTTGAACAGAAATTGGTAACTTACTTTTGTCTCTTACCATGAGATAAAGCTTGAATTTTGTATTTTTTAAAAACCAATCAACTAAATATTGACCAACACATCCATTGGCACCTGTGATTAATAAGTTTTTATATGCCAAGGCTTTGACTAGTAAGTAAGTTTTTTCCCATGTTCAAAAAATGTTTGAGCATTTTCTTCTGGAGTCCCAGGCAAAATTCCATGACCCAAATTAAGAATATATTTCCTGTCTTCAATTTTATTGAAAGTATTATCTATCCTTTCTTTTATTGATTCTTTGTT
The DNA here is from genome assembly GCF_017696315.1 of Prochlorococcus marinus XMU1412. NCBI lineage: Bacteria > Bacillati > Cyanobacteriota > Cyanophyceae > Synechococcales > Prochlorococcaceae > Prochlorococcus > Prochlorococcus marinus. The sequence goes on from NZ_JAAORJ010000002.1 coordinate 72,006, forward strand.
TCCGAATAAAATGCCAGGGTCAACATTACCTTGAATTCCTATCCCACTGGGGATTCTTTTACAAGCCTCTTCAATATCTACTGTCCAGTCTAATGAGATTATATCTACTCCAGTTTTTGCCATTCTTTCTAGTACACCAGCACTTCCTGAAATGTAAAGAATTATTGGTGTTTGCGGGTATTCAGCTTTTACAATTTCAACAACTTTTTTTTGATAAGGCCCAGCAAAGATATCGTAATCTTGTGGGCTTAGTTGGCCTGCCCAGGAATCAAAAATTTGAACTACTTGCGCTCCAGATTTTATTTGATATTTAAGATAATCACCAATAGATTTTGCAAAATGATCAAGAAGCTTATGAAGTAAATCTGGTTCATTAAAAGCCATTGATTTTATTAATGAATAATTTTTACTGCTTTTACCTTCAACTACATATGCAGCAAGAGTCCAAGGTGCGCCAACAAAACCTAAAACCGTTGCCTCATTATTCACATCTTTTTTTAATGACGTAAGAACTTGCCCAACAAAACTTAAACTTTCACTTGGATTTAGTTCTTTTAAATTTTCTACTTGGTTAAGAGTTCTTATTGGGTCCTCAATAATTGGACCTTTACTTTCTATTATTTCAAAATTTATGCCCATCCCCGGTAGAGGTGTGAGAATATCTGAAAAAAGGATCACACCATCCGGTTTGAAAGCATAAAAAGGCTGCATTGAAATCTCATATGATAATTCTGGATTTTCAGACCTCTCTCTAAAGCTTGGGTAACGCTCTCTTAAATCTCTATAGATTTTCATATATCTTCCTGCTTGCCTCATCATCCATACTGGAGGCCTATTCACTTTTTTACCTAATGCGGCAGACAGTAGTAGTGGTAAATCTTGACCCATTTTGCAATTTGATATTTTTAAAAAAAATTAAAATCCAACTTAAAAATCTTACAATGTAAAGCAGAGCAAAAGCGTTATATGAACATTTATATGAAGCACTTAGTTAAATGAGCCTCCTTAATTTTTTGATTGATGTTTGAAGATACTCACGCTTAATGGGGGCAAAGCAAGTTCTAGAGCATGTTGATAATCATGAATATTGTAATTTATAGTTTCTTTACCTCCCATATTTCCTTTGTTACTGCCACCGTATCTAGAGCCATCTGAATTAAATATTTCTTTATAGAATCCTTCAACAGGAACACCTACTTTATATGACCCGTGAGTATTAGGTGTAAAGTTAGCAACAACAACTAGCCACTCATTGGTATCGTTTTCTCTTCTCATAAAACTTATAACCGAATTAGATTTGTCATTACAATCAATCCATTGGAATCCATAAGGATCAAAGTCATTTTTCCATAATGCAGGTTCATTTTTATAAAGAATGTTTAGGTCATCAATCAAGTTTCTGATACCTTTATGAGGCTCAAATTCTAGTAACTCCCATTGCAGATCATCCCAAACATTCCATTCTTGTCTTTGCCCAAATTCCATTCCCATAAATATCGTTTTTTTACCAGGGTGGGTCCACATATAAGTTAGTAATGCTCGAGTATTGGCATATTTCTTCCAGTCATCGCCAGGCATTTTATGCAAAAGATGACTTTTCCCATGGACAACCTCATCATGACTAAGTGCAAGCATAAAGTTCTCTGTATAGTTATATGTAATTGAGAAAGTTACGCTATTTTGATGAAATTGCCTAAACCAAGGATCTATTTCAAAATAATCAAGCATATCGTGCATCCATCCCATATTCCATTTCAAGTTAAACCCTAACCCTCCCATGTCAGTTGGTTTGGTTACCATTGGCCAAGTTGTTGATTCTTCAGCGATAGAAAGTGCACCTGGGAAGTGTTGGAAGAGTACATGATTAGCCTGTTGAAGAAATTTAACGGCTTCTATATTTTCATTGCCACCATTTTCATTGGGTATCCATTCTCCATCTGGACGTAGATAATCTCTGTAAAGCATTGAAGCTACAGCATCTACTCTTATGCCATCAATATGAAACTCTTCAAACCAATAAACGAGGTTGGCTACTAAGAAATTTCTTACTTCGTTTCTGCTGTAATTAAATATTAGGGTTCCCCATTCTTTGTGTTCACCTATTCGTGAATCTCCATGTTCATAAAGATGACAACCATCAAAAAATGCTAAACCATGCTTATCTTTTGGAAAATGGCCAGGCACCCAATCGAGAATTACGCCTATGCCCTCTTCATGACATTTATTAACAAACTCTCTAAATTCATTTGGGGTGCCAAATCTACTTGTTGGTGCATACCAGCCTGTAACTTGGTATCCCCATGAACCATCGAAAGGATGTTCAGATATTGGCATTAATTCAATATGAGTGAATCCTCTCTCTTTTACGTAAGGGATGAGTTTCTTTGTTAATTCTGGATAAGTTAATAATCTTGTTCCAGGCTTTAAATCGGCAGCAGGTACTGGGTCTCTTGGTTCACCATTGTCCTCCAGATATTTATTATCTATTGATTCATGGAGCCAACTTCCTAAATGCATTTCATAAACTGAAATTGGCTTGTTAATTTGACTAGAAGAATCTCTTTTGGAAATCCACGAACTATCATTCCAATTAAAGTTTTTCAATTTTGAAACTATTGAACCATTTTGAGGTCTGATTTCATGAAGGAAACCATATGGATCAGCTTTCTCATAAATATGACCTTGTTGTGTTCTTATTTCGTATTTATATGTGTCGCCCTCTTGCATTGTTGGCATGAATAGTTCCCAAATTCCTCCTAATCTTTTTTGCATTGGATGATGTCTTCCATCCCAAGAATTTATATCTCCAATTATCGAGATTGATTTTGCATTCGGAGCCCAAATGCAAAACATGACCCCTTCTTGATTCTTTTCTTCAATGAGATGTGCTCCCATTTTTTTCCAAATATGATGATGATTACCTTCTGCAAAAAGATGTCTATCAACTTCTCCCATCCACTCTTCTCTATATGACCAAGGGTCATGTTGTATATGTGTGATCCCTCCTCGTGAAATATTGATTTTGTAATTATGATTTGGATTTTCAGGTAGGATAGCTTCAAAAAGCCATTTATGGTTTATGCTTTCCGCTTTATAGGTATTGTTTTTAAAATTTATTTTAACTTCCTCGGCTTCAGGCATCCATATCCTTATTACCCATTGTTCTTCATAAAAATGAGGACCTAATATTTTTAATGGATTATCATTGCAACAATTTTCTAGGTTGATAGCTTCTGATTTAATCCAGTCTGCTTGAATTGTCTCGATCATGACTGGTAGATATTAAGGATTAATAATATCAAATGATTAACCAAAAAAATAATTATTTATAAAAAAAAGGGTCCATTTTCATAAATGTTCTTTTAAGGCTAAAACTTAGAGTAATAACTCTATGATTTGCTGAAGGGGCTCCAACATTTCCCTCGCCAAATCCAGGATTAACTCCAATAGCAGGATAAGCTGCTGCAGATATAGATAAGCGAAGCTTGGTATCTTTAATCAAACAAATATTTGTTGGCTGCATTGTTATTTGATAAATGCATTCTTCACCTATTTTGGAGTTTTTAACTCTTAAGTATCCTGTTGAAAATTGATTCACCTTTTCATTACCTTCTTCAACTAGAGATAAAGCAAGACAGATATCGAAATTGGGCTGATCACTTTTTACTTGGATTTCTAATGTGGGAACTCCTCTTAAATATTGATCTTCTTCAAAAGAATTGGTTTGAAAAACACCTACATCTAGGCGCTTATCAATAATACTTCTATTAAACTTTCCTGGATTTGGACCTAAATGACCACCGTCAGATGGAGTAGGTCTCCATGGGTCATTAACAATTGTGAACCATCCTGATCCTTTTGAATTTATGATCAGACTTCCATCTTCAACCTCAACATTTGCTGTGCCATCGCTTTTGAGCCCAAAAATACATTCAGGGTGAAATTTATTATCTAATTCTTCCCATTTATTTAATGAGATATTCCATATTTTTTTCTCCTCTTTAAAATTCTTAGAATTAAATTTTTCATCTGACTTTAAATGTTTATCAAAAAATTTTAATAAAGATTTTTGTGATCCCTCCCACCAATTTAGGTGTGTGCCATTCCCAATAATAATCTCTGGGCTTCCACCAGCTTCTTTAGATTTTTTATAAAGATCAAAGGCACCTTTTAAATGTGGATCCCAAAGCCCTCCAATAATTAACATAGGTTTTTTAATCCATGTTGAAATTGGTTTAAATTCTTCAAATGGGCGACCATTATTTAAATTTTTAAGCCATTCCAAAACGAAGCTATTAGGATCATATTTTTTTAAAGTATCAACTCCCTCCCGTAAATAACTTTTATTTTCTAAGGCTAATCTTATCTTTTCCCACTCAAGCAATTTATTTTCTCTTTTCATTTTTAGTGCTGCAATTTGAAGTCCCCATGCAATATTGTTATGCCACCAATATGCGCCTCCATCTGAGCTCCAATGATCCTTAATATTCATCCCAGTCATTGCTGGAGATAAACAATCGGGCGGCTTTGAATTTAATTCACCAGTTAGTTGAGTAAATCCTTGATATGAAAAACCATATAAGCCAAGTTTTCCATCACATTCTTTTAGAGACCTTACCCATTCATGTGTTTCTGAAGTATCGCTAGCTTCTTGAGAAAAACCATTAAAAACTCCTTCAGAAGAACCCATACCTCTAACATCTTGAATTATTACCATATACCCTTTGGAAGCCCACCATTCTGGGTGAGAATAGGTAATAGTTGAAGCTATTTCCCTGCCATATGGTTGCCTCATCAATAATGCAGGCCATGGCCCATTACTATCAGGTAACCAAATCCTAGATATAAGTCTTACTCCATCTCTAAGTACTAGAGACTTATCAAACCATCTTGAACCAGACATTTAGGCTTTAGATAATGTCTGGGCAGTGCAGCCCAATGACGTAAATAGAAAAGATCTCTGCGTTAACGGGAGTTAACTTTTTTTTGTTTGATACATACTCTATAGCTTTATCTGAACTAGCTGAAATGCCTTTTGAATTAAACTCTCTAAACTTATTACATAAATTCCTAGCTTCGTTTGGATTCTTTTTAACAGTTTCCAATAAGTTAGATTGACTTAAAACAGGGTATAGAGAGTTTAAAAACAAAAATAAAAAAAATAACAAAGGTTTCATTATTACTAACTTTTTCTAAATTCTACATTAAAAATTTTTTTTATCCAAGATTCCCAATAGATTTATCGATTTGCCTAGCTTTTTTAATCCATTCTTTTAAGAGAGTAAAAGTTGTATCTGTCTCAGTTTTTACTCTAAGAATTCTTTCTAATCTACCAATTTTGCGTTCTAATTCGTAAGGGGTAGATAGTGATAATGATTTAAGAGAAGATATACCGCAATGTAAAAGTAGATATGCTTGCGGTGGAGAAATTCCAATTTCTTTTTTAAAAATAGCTATAGCTCTAATTTTCTTTAGATTATTGAATGTACATAGTGAAGATTTTCTTTGAATCTCATTTATATCTAAGTCCGAAAGATTACTTAATTTTTCAAAGTCAGTTAGATTATTTTTAATAAAAAAAGATTTCTCATGTCTAAAATTAGCTGGCAAAAAATCTAAAAAGGTTTTACTTTCCATTTTTTTACGGACTAATTCATTTTGACATTTTTCTTAATTTCTCCTATAACCACTGGTTTACTTATACCATCTGAAATTTTTTCAAGTTTTCTTATCTTTATTTTTACATTTGCACCAGATCTGCTACCTTTCCTTAAGTTTTGAGATAATTGCTCTAAGGTTGGTTCGATAGATTCTTCTGGAAAGTCATTATCTGCTTTAGCAATAATCAAATCGAACCCATTGTCATAAACAATTGGAACATATTTTGCACCTTCTATTACAACCTTTTCGGAGTAACTTTGTATAAAGGCCCAACTGCTCAAAGAAAGCAATAATGAAAAGATAGTTGCACCAATTATTCGAAATTTGAAACCAAAATTAAATATAAAAGCTGCTATTGTGCAAATGAAAAGAAATATTCCAAAGAATCCAAAAATTTTGGGTGTGTTCTCTAATAGTTCAAAAAAAGACATTTAGTGGCTTTGACCTGATTAATTTCTTATATTTTGTAAGCCTACTCTATTTTTGGGCTCTAACTTGAAAAAACTTAGATCTCTAAATTTAAATACTAAGATACTTTTAGTAGGGATGCTTTTACCCTTAGGTTTTTTAGGCTCTTTTTTATTAAATAATTTTTTAAAAGAAACTTATAGTTCTAGGAAATTAGAACTAGAAAAAAGTCTTGAGATTCTTTTAGATAAAAATGTTGATTTAGGGGATTATGTCGGACTTAGATTTCTAGGTATTTCTTTGGGTAATTCAAAAATTAAAGATAAAAAAAATATAGATTCTGAAATTAAAGCTAAAAATGTATATGTGGGCATTATGCCTTTTAGATCTTTTTTAAAACAAAAATGGATTGTAAAAATAAGTCCTAAGGAAGCTGCCTTAAATATAGATAGAGATTTTTTTAAAAAAGATGATTCTTATAAAAATGCTCGAACCATACAAAAATCACAATCAAATTATGAATTGAATTTTAATTTAAATAAATATTCAGATCTGAAGTTTATTAAAGCAGGATTAAAAACAAAAGTGAAAGGTAATGTTATTTATAAGTCAAGAAATAGACAAATCATTGCAAATGTAAAATCAAATTTTGATGAAAAGGGTTTTTTAAAATTTAAATTAAATACAAAGTTAAATCAAGACTTTTTAAAACTGGATTTATTTTCTAATGGTCTAGATCTTAAGAATTCTGAATATATTATTGGGAGTAGAAAAATTAGCTTTAAAAAGGGTACTTTTAAATCTAACTTTAAATTTAATAAATCATCAAAGCGTACAATTTGTGAAGGAAGATTTTCTTTTACTAATTTAAAAATAAAACCAGAAGATTTCGCAGAGAATATAAATTCAGATTCAACTAGGTTTTTTTGTAAAGATAATAATTTAATTGTTAATTCAGAAAAATTAAATTATGGAACTTTGACTTCTAATTTTAATCTCAATGTACCATTTAATAAAAGTTCTAATAATATTGATCTAGTAGGAAGTATTGGATATATTAATAGCCTGAATCCAGATATCAAATTATCGGGTAATATGCCCTATTGGTTTGATAGAAGAGGTATTAATTTTGGTGATATAGATACTAGTTTCAAAGTAAATAGAACTCAATTATCTAATTTAAATATTTTCCGAAAAAATGATATAAGGGGTTTCATTACTGCAAAAGGAGAATTTAAAGGAAAAATTACTGATCCTAATATTTCTATAAACTTTAATGTTGACTATCCTCACTTTAAAGGTATCCGAATTCGAGAAACATGGGAGGGGGATATTAAAAATGAAAATAATGAATTTCTTCTAAATATGAAAAATAGATATTCTCCAATCCCTTCATTTCTTTCAATAAAGTTTGATTCTGATCTTAAACTAGATAATGCAAATTTTATAAGAGTTTTTAACTCAAATAAAGGGACTGTAGGTATAGTTAAAGAGGAGGATAGTTATAACTGGCGAGCGGATAATTTTCCTCTTGATGAACTTGAATTATCTTTAAACAAAAATCAATTCGATAGAATTGATGGAATTATTAATGGTGAGGGATCAATTTCTTCAGACCAGTCATACCTTGACGGGCGAATTGCTTGGAGTTTAGGTAAATATAGAAATATTAATCTAGCCAATTCATTATTTGATTTCAGTGTAAAAAATAATTATTTTTATATAAATTCTTCATTGTATCCAATTGATGGAGGAGTAATTGAAGTCGAATATGATGCAAATAAAAATAATTTTATTAATTCAAAATTCACGAATGTAAGCACTAGTTGGACTATCCTTACCGCAGTTGATATTTTTAACTTTGATAATAAAAAAATTATTCCCATAAGTAAATCCAATATTTTGGATGATTTGGAAATAAATAATGATAATAAATCATTTAAAGAAAGGATCGATCTTATAAATAACTTTATTGAAAATAGTAATGTGCTAGAGGACAAATTTAATTTGCAAAAATATTTAAATAAATTTAGTAGTAGATACAATGGGAAAATTACTATCCAGGGCGATAGACCAGTTAATTATAAATTGAATGCAAAATTAAATGGCTATCTTGATATACCTAAAGATGACTACAAGAATAATAAAGAGGAATTTTCTATAGATTTGGAAGGAGGATTATTAACAGGGCAAGGTTCTTTAATAATTAACAAATTACCATTAAGTACTGCAAATATCTTTCTAAATAAACCAAGGGATTTTCTTGGAGGATTAGATATGAATTTATTTTATGATCTTGATACAAAATCTTTCTCTAGTAAAATTTCTTCCAATAATTCATCAATTAAAAATAACACAATAATATTTGATAAAGGACTAGTTGAATTTGATAATTCTATTTTTGATATTGATTTTTCCCTTTTAATAAATGATTCTGAAATCCCAATTAATATTGAAGGATCAATACCTATAAATAAATCAGATAACTTAGATCTAAGATTTAATGGGAATGGAAAATTTATTGAGTTAATAGATATTTTTGCTGATGAATACTTTACCTTTAAAGAAGGTGATGTGAATCTTAGAATTATTCTAAAAGGCACCTTAAATAAACCTCTTTTAAATGGATTTGTCGTAATTAACGATTCTGAAATTGATATTTTCAACAATATAATAGAAGATATTAATAGCGTAATAATTTTTGATTTTGACTCTTTAGAGATTAATAATCTAAAGGCAAAGGCTGAAGATTCTAGTGAAATTTTTATAAAAGGGTCTTTGCCTTTTTATAGTAAAAATAATTCCGATAAGGCAAAAATTAATTTGATAACAAAAAGATTTACTTTAGAGAAAGATAATTTTAATTTTTTAATAGATTCAGATATCGATTTAAGTGGATCATTTGAAAGTCCTGTTTTGGGAGGTTCTCTATCTTTTAATAATGGATTTATTAATTTTAATAGCACCAATCAAAATAACAAAAAAGAAAATAATCTCATAAGAAAAGAGGATAAAAAAGATTGGCCAGAACTCTATTGGAATAATAATGAGAATATTGAAATAATATCAAATGAAACAATTTTGAATTCAGTTCTTTTAGGAGAAACTTTGCCTAATTATTTAAATAATTTGAGTTTTAATAACCTTAAATTAAAACTTGGACCAGAATTTAAACTCCAATATTCAGAGTTAGTTCAAGCTTATTTAGATACCAAATTAGACCTTACTATAAACGGTGAGGTAGGAAAAGATTTAAATGCTAGGGGTCTTATTTATCTTAAAAAAGGTAGAGCAAATCTATATACAACCCCGTTTAAACTTGATAAAAATAAAGATAATTATATTTTATTTGCATCAAGAAGTGGTGTAGTTCCATTTATAAATTTTTCTTTAATCAGTAAAGTTCCGGATTCTATAATACCTATAAGTGAAAATAATCAGGATTCAAATATATCAGGTGATCTTGATATTAATGCGACTTCTAGTGGTTTAGGATCATTTGGGATTGGCAATTCAAGGCTTATAAAAATTGAAGCATCTTATGAGGGATTTTTAGATCAATTATCTTTTGCTGATGAAAATAAAAGAATCCAATTAAGAAGTACTCCAAGTTATAACAGATCACAAATAATTGGTTTGATTGGAGGTAACTCTGCAAATTTAATAAATAGAGCATTTATTTCTCAACTTAATAATGCTGATGCATTTAGTGAAAGATTTCAGTTATCTCTATATCCAGCATTAATAGAAAATAATGATGCTTTAAATAATATTTTTTCCAATGAAAATTTAGATTTAGAGAATGATGGTCAATCATCTTCTAATGAGGAATTTTCTTCTCAAGCTTGGGTAGCCGAAATAGGTCTTGATATTACTGATGCAATAAATTTTGCCTTTCAAACGGTTCCAGGTAGAGATGATATTTCACCTTTAGGAATTTTGACTTTTCAGGCAAATCCAAACTTAGAATTATTAGGATCTTATGATTCCAATGGAGATTGGAAAAGTCAAGTTCAATTATTTTTTAGATATTAATTCAGAAAGAAATTTACTTTAAAGAATCGTTAATTTGAATTATTATTATATTAACTAAAAAATATTATGGCTAATATCTTTGAAGTTCCTCAACCAGGTAATGATCTTCTAGAAAAAGCTGAGAAAGTTCGTTTGGCATCAATAAAAATGAGTCAGACTGAAAATCAAAATCGAATTAAAGCCTTAAATTTTATGGCTGACTATCTAGAAAAAAATTCTAAAGAAATATTAGAGGCTAATAATGCGGATTATGCAAGTGCAGAAAAAAAGGGTATTTCTAGTGCTTTACTTTCTAGATTAAAGTTATCAAAATCAAAATTAAATTCAGGAATTGAAGGAGTAAGAAAAGTTGGAGACTTGGCTGATCCTGCAAATCAAGTTCAAATAAAAAGAGAGCTTTCAAAGGGATTGATCTTAGAAAGAAAAACCGTACCAATTGGAGTCTTAGGTATAATTTTTGAATCAAGGCCAGATGCCGTGATGCAGATTAGTTCATTAGCTATAAGATCAGGTAATGGAGTAATGCTAAAAGGTGGTAGTGAAGCTAATTTAACAAATACTTCAATAGTGAAAGCATTGCAAGAAGGTTTAAATGAATCAGGTCTTGATAAAAATGCAATATGTTTACTAACAAGCAGAAAAGATAGCATGGCGATGTTAAATCTTGATAAATACATTAATTTAATAATTCCAAGAGGAAGTAATCAATTAGTTAAATTTATTCAGGAGAATACAAGAATTCCTGTGCTAGGACATGCTGATGGAATTTGCCATTTGTTTATAGATTTTGAGGCAAATATAGAGATGGCTTTATCAGTCGCTTTGGACAGCAAAATTCAATATCCTGCGGCATGTAATGCTATCGAAACTTTATTAGTCCATAAAGATATCGCACCAGCTTTTTTAGAAAAAGCCATCCCTCTTTTTAATTCTAATAATGTTAAATTAATAGGAGACAAGAGATCAGTTGAATTAGGGTTAAAATATGAGGCTAGCCTAGAAGATTGGAAAACTGAATATTTGGATTTAATTCTATCTATAAAAATTGTTGATAATCTTGAGGCAGCAATCACACATATTCAAAAATATAGTTCAAAACATACAGATGGAATAATTACTGAAAATTCAAATACTGCCAATAAATTTATGAATGTAGTTGATAGTGCAGGTGTTTTTCATAATTGCTCTACTAGATTCGCAGATGGGTTTAGATATGGATTTGGCGCTGAAGTTGGCATATCTACTCAAACTCTTCCCCCAAGGGGACCTGTAGGTCTAGAAGGTTTGGTAACTTATAAATATTTCCTAAAAGGTGATGGGAATATAGTTGATGATTTGTCATCAGGAAAGGCTATCTATACGCATAAAGATCTTTAAAACTTTTAAAGATGGAAACTTTTTTAAAAATTGAGAATATTAAACTTTGGGCTAGGGTTGGCGTTCTTGAGGAAGAAAGAAAATTAGGACAACTATTTATTTTAGATATATTTTTGTGGACTGATTTTGAAAAATGTACAGTAAATGATGATATAGAAAAAACAATTGACTATTCAAAATTAGTTCAAATTTTAAAAGACCAATCAAAGAAAATATATTGTTTTACAATCGAAAAATATTCAAACGAAATTTTAGAAATCATTGATCAGGAATTTAAGCTTTCTAAAGTTAAAATTATTTTGACAAAATGTAATCCTCCAATCACAGGTTTCGATGGGAAGGTGTCAATAGAAAGAATTCTTGAAAATAATTAAAGTATTGGAAAAAAGAAATCCCATTATATTGATTCATGGTCTTTGGAATACTTCAAGTATTTTTTCTTCTATTACCTCAAAACTTGATTATATTGGCATTGAATATTTTGCCCCAACTCTTAAGCATTCATATGGAATGACTTCAATTCTGGATTTGACTAATAAATTAAACGAATTAATTTTGGAGAAATATGGTTTAGAAAAAGAAATCGATATCTTGGGATTTTCTATGGGAGGAATAATTGGAAGATACTGGCTTCAAAAATTTAATGGGTATAAAAGAACAAGAAGATTAATATCTATAGGTTCCCCTCACAAAGGAACTTTAATGGCTCAATTAATACCTAAATGCCCCTTTAGAGGAATATCCGAAATGAAAATAAATAGTAAGTTTTTAAGAGAACTCTCAAATAATGATTTTTTTCTTGATGAAATTGAGTGTATAAATTTCTTTACTTATTGGGATATGATGGTATTCCCTGGATGGTGGACAAATTTAAATTTTGGAAAAAAAATATCAGTAAAAGTATATATACATAGAAACCTTGTAAGGAATAAATCTGTGGTTGACAAAATAATCGGTGAAATTATCAAGTAGCTTCAGATAGACCTAAGTGCCTGATTAATGAATCAGTTTGTGGCTCTCTTCCCCTGAATAGTTTAAATATGTCTAATGGAGGTAAGCTTCCTCCTAAGCTAAGTATTGTATCTTTGAATTTCTTTCCTATTAACTTTAAATCTTCAGAGTTTTCTAGATCAGCTTCTTCAAACATTGAAAATGCATCAGCACTTAGAACTTCAGCCCATTTATATGAGTAATATCCTGCAGAATATCCGCCTGCAAATATATGACTAAAACAACAAAGAAAGTGATCTTCTTGAATTGGTTCAATAACAGTAGTTTGTTTTGCAATTTCTCTTCTTATCGCATCTGCTGTTTTACCTTCGTTTTTATCAATACTACTGTGCAACCTAAGGTCTGTAATTGCAAAATGTAGTTGTCTAAGAGTAGCCATACCACAATTAAAAGTTCTATTCTTAAGGAGCTTCTCAAAATTCTCATCGGATAATTTTTCTCCCGTTTTGTAGTGCTTAGCAATATTCATAAGTGTATTTTTATGAAAACACCAGTTTTCCATAAATTGACTTGGAAGTTCGACTGCATCCCACTCAACGTTGTTGATGCCAGCTGCTTGAGGAAAATTTACAGTAGTAAGCATGTGTTGAAGACCATGACCAAATTCATGGAAAAGTGTCTGAACTTCTTCAAAACTCATCAAACTAGGTTTATCTTTTGATGGTGGAGTCTGATTACAAACGAGATAAGCTACGGGGAGGGTCTTTTTGCCAACATTATTTTTATTCAAACATTCATCCATCCAAGCCCCTCCTCTTTTTGATTTAGGCCTCGAATATGGATCTAGGTAAAAAGATGCTATTTTCTTATCTTCTTTATTGAGGATATTAAAGAATAAGACGTCATCATTCCATACAGGAACCTCATCAGTTGCCTCAACCACTTTTATCTCAAAAAGCTTCTCACTTAATTTAAATAAACCTTTCAAAACATCATTTAGTGGGAACCAAGGTCTCAAAGACTCTTGATCCAAATTGAGCTTTTCCTTTCTAAGAAGTTCAGACCAATAACTAATATCCCATGGTTCAATATTCTGAGATTTTGGAAACCCATTAGCTTTAGAAAACTTATCGAGCGTTTCTAATTCAATTTTTGCGGTTTTGAATGCTGGGTCTCTCAATTCTTCTAAAAGGTTTTCTACCTTTTTAATTTCTTTCGCCATTTTCGTTGACAAACTTAGTTCAGCCCAATTTTTATAACCGAGAAGATTTGCTTTTTTTGTCCTGAGAGATAATATATCTTCAATGATTTGAGAATTATTTTTTTCTCCTTGAGACGCCCTGCTAACGAATGCCTTGTATAGCTTTTCTCTAAGATTACGCTCGGTGGCATATGTCATGAACGAAGTATAAGTTGGAATATCTAGACTTAATTTCCAAGGACCATTTTTAATATCAACTTCTTCATCTTTTTTTAAGTGATTGTGTGCAGAAATTGCCATCAATTCAAGTACTCGTTCAGGAAGACCATTAACTTCAGATTTTTTATTTAATATTAAAAACCATTCGTTAGTGGCATCAAGAACATTGTTACTGAATTCAGTTGATAGTTTTCCAAGCTTTTCTGAAATTTTGTTGAATTCTTCTTGATCATTCTTTTGTAGTGAAATTCCTCTATGTTGCATCTCAATAATTTCTTTATCTAAAATTCTGTTTTTAATTTGATCAAAGTTATTTGTTTCTTTAAGCTTGACTAAAGAATTGTAAATTATTTTGCTTTGCCCGAATTTATTACTCAAGCTAATAATCTCTGGAAGAAATTTTGAATAAATATCTCTTAAACTTTCAGAATTATTTACAGCATTTAGGTGACTTATTACTCCCCAACTCCATCTAAGAATTTCATTTACTTCATTTAAAGGATTTATTACCTTATCCCAATTTAAATCATTTTGAATCAAATAATTAGATAAATTTTTTTCTATGTTTTTAAATTCATTATTTATCTTTTCTAGTACTACTGGAAATTGTTTACTAATGCTTTCAGGAGTAAATTTTTTAAATTGTGGTAACTCTCCATATTTAAAAATTGAGGTATCCATTTTTTAAGATAATTTAATTAACTAAAGTTGGGATTAATCCAACTAATTTAGCTAAAGTAAGCTGCTGACTGAGAGCATTGGTTGAAGATTCATATAAATTTATGGCGATTTTGGGCCAAAAACCTATTACTAATGTAGGCAACAATAAACTGAAACCAATAGTCAATTCTCTACCATTCATCTCTTTAACTGTAGCTAGTGCTGGAATTCTAGGGCCAAAGAATACTCTCCTACACATTGATAATAGATATATTGGTGTTAGAACTAATCCTATAGCTGCAATTAGAATCGTGATTGATCTAAAGATAGAGCTAAAACCTTCTTGACTAGTGATACCTAAAAACACAGTTATTTCACTTATAAAACCGCTCATTCCGGGAAGTGCTAGAGAGGCTAATGAGCTTGCCAAGAAAAAAGCAAAAGTTATTGGCAAGACCTTTGCTAAGCCGCCCATATTTGGTATAGAAAGAGTATTTGTTCTTTCATAGAATGAGCCGGTAACAAAGAACATAGCTGCAGCAATAAGTCCGTGACTGATCATTTGTAGCATTGCTCCGCTAATCCCTAGAGCATCAACTGCTCCAATCCCTAATAGAACAAAACCCATATGACTCACAGAGCTACATGCAATTCTCCTTTTAACATTATCTTGAGCAAATGCATTAAGAGCTCCATAAATTATGTTAATGATGCCAAGAATAATTAGCGCAGGTGCAATTTGAAGATGTACTTCAGGTAGTATTTGAACATTGAATCGTAAGAGGGCATAACCTCCCATTTTTAAGAGTATGCCAGCGAGTAACATTGATACTGGAGCATTCGCCTCTCCATGTGCATCGGGTAACCAAGTATGTAATGGAAAGATAGGAAGTTTTACTCCAAAACCAATTAAAAATCCTAAATATGATAATAAAGCTAGGCTGCCCGTTACATGTTTATTGGTTAAATCAGTAATATTTAGAGTAAAGGTATCGCCACTCAAGGCAAGTGCTAACCCACTTATGAGTATTAATAAAGAAGCTAAAGCAGTATAAAGAATGAATTTAGTGGCCGCATATAATTTCTTTTTTCCTCCCCAAATCGCAATAAGAAGATATACCGGAACTAATTCAAGTTCCCATGCCAAGAAAAATAATAGGAAATCTTGAGAAAGGAAAACTAGTGCCTGTGCTGATGCTTGGACTAATAAAAGCGCAAAATATAAATTGGATTTTTTCTTGATTTTCCAACTAGCCGCAGCTGATAAAAAAGTAATTAACCCACTTAAAGCTACTAAGGGAGCAGATAGTCCATCTACGCCAAGAGACCACTCTAAGCCTATTGATGGTAACCAAGAAACTCTTTCTACCAGTTGTAAAGAGCTATCTAAAGTATTGAATTTTTGAAAAAGGACGCCGATTATTAGTAAAAAATCTATAAATAAAAAACTTAATGAGATATTTCTAGGGAGTGTATTATCTTCTCCTTCTTTTGAACTCAAGAAAGGCATAATTAATGCCCCAATTAAAGGCAGTAAAACAATAGATGATAGCCAAGGAAAAGATTCTAAATTCATTTATGTAATGAATAATTTTTTTATTCTAGTTGAAGTTGTACTAGCTTGAGACTATAACATTAAAAATGCCTAAGTAAAACTACTTACCCGAGATAGTGCTAAATTGGCTGCCGGTTGTTTGAACGTTTAAGAACGGCGCTCTGCTAGCTACACCTAAATTCTCCCATGCTTTCACCATGGCTTGACTGACGTTTTTACCATTTTCTTTTTTACACAAAGCTAAGATACTTGGTCCAGCCCCACTAATTGCGCATCCTAGAGCACCTGCATTTAGTGCTGCATCTTTAACTTCTAATCCACCCTTAATAAGCTTCCATCTGTACGGTTCATGCAGCTTATCAAACATTCCCTCTTTTATAAGTTCCTCATTTCCTGCTTTTAAGCCGTTTAGTAACAAAGTAAGTGCCCCCATATTTGTCACTGCATGAGATATAGGTACATTCTTGGGCATAACCTTTCTTGCTTCACTTGTGCTTAGACGAATTGCAGGTATTGCTACAACAGCTTTAATTGAATCGTGCCAATCACATCTAATGATTCTCCATCTTTGAGAAGAAGATCTGGCTGTCAAACAAAGCCCACCCAGAAGAGAGGGAACTACATTATCAGGATGACCCTCTATATCAATGGCAAGTTCAAGGAGTTTTTCTTTGGACAAAGGAGAGTTCATTATTGCATTTGCTCCGATTAAGCCGGCAACAATTGCTGTAGCACTACTTCCCAGCCCGCGTGCAGGAGGCACCGCCAACCTAACTCTTGCTTCAAGTGCAAAAGGATCCATATTTGCGCTCTCCCATACTTTCTGAGCTGCTCTAAAAACTAAGTTTTCAGGTCCTCCTCTTAAGTGATTGCCATCGGTACTTTCCATTATCAAATCAAATCTATCTCCACCACCTTCAATTCTTGTAAAAATAAATTCATTATACAAATCTAATGCTGCTCCAAGACAATCAAATCCAGGCCCTAAATTGGCAGTTGTGGAAGGCACTGTTACCCTAATTTTTTTACCTACTTCAGGAATAGACATTTTTTTTAAGTTTTTAAAAGCATTTTTGCTCTGCAGGCTGCACTAAAAAGTCCAAACTCTTCATCTAAAATTACTTTCATAGGTATTGTTTTAAGAATATCTGTTAATCTTCCCTTGTCGAAAAATTGTTTTAAAAATAAATCTGATTTAAAATTTTTGAAATGTTTTGATGCTGTTCCTCCAGAAATCCATAACCCGCCAAAGCACAATTCTTGAAGAGCAACATCTCCCAATAAAGAGGCATAAGCGCCTAACCAAATCCTCTCAACTTCAATCATTAGCTGATCCCCTTCTTTAGAAAGGTTACAAATTTTTTCAGGTAGTTCTTTTCTCGCAGCATCAAAAATTTTAATTTTTTTTAAATATTGTTGTAGAGGATGATCTTGGGCATCAGGTTTGGTTAGTCTCCATTCGGCAATTCTTGATAAACCAGTGCCACTAACAATTCTTTCACAAGATATCCTTTCAACTTTTAGGTAATTCTTAAGCCAAATCTTTAATTCCCATTCTAATCTTGACTTTGGGGAGTACTCAACATGACCACCTTCACTAGCTAAAACTTTTACCTTTTTCCCTGATATTAATCCTCTTGCAATGCCCAAGCCAGTTCCAGCTCCAACAATGGCATGCAAATCATTATTAACTCCTTCAGCATGGGATCCATTTTGGATAGTAGAGTATTGATTTTTTTTCAAAAAAGGTATTCCATAAATCTGTACAGCGAAATCATTTATTAGCTCGCAGCTTTTAAAATTAAATTTCCTCTGTAAAGCATTTCCAGAAATATTCCATGACAAGTTAATGATTTTTGCGTTGTTGTTAGATAAAGGACCAGCTACTGCGAAACATGCAGAAGAAGGATGAATAATATTTTTGCATTCTTTTTTAAGAAAATCCTCTAGGATTAGTTCAAAAGAACTCCAATCAGACGATATATATTTCTTTTTGAATATCAACTTGGGCGAATTATTATTTTTTTCTTTTTCGAAAATTCCTAATAGAACCTTTGTACCTCCTAAATCACAAGCGAGAAAATTCATATATTTAGAAATTATTCTATTCTCCCTTTTTTTTCAATTTGTTCATCCATTAATTTGAAAAGATTAGGTAAGTTGAAAATTCCTAAATTTTTTCCATTCAAAGCTCTTAAGGCGACTGAATCAATTTCCTCTTCTTTATCTCCAATAACTGCAATTAAAGGAACTCTGCCGAGAGTTGCCTCTCGTATTTTATATCCTATTTTTTCATTCCTAATATCAACTTTTGATCGGTAACCAGTATTATTTATTAATTTATTAAACTCTAAACACTTTTCAATATTTCTATCAGTAATGCTCAATAAGATTATTTGAAAAGGCGCAAGCCAAATTGGGAATTTTGCCTCATATTGTTCAATTAAAATTCCTATAAACCTTTCAAAGGATCCTAAAATTGCTCTATGAAGCATAACTGGATTTCTTTTTTCATTATCAATATCCACATAAGTTGCATTCAATCTAATAGGCATTGAGAAATCAACCTGAATAGTTCCGCATTGCCAAACTCTATTAAGACAATCTTTTAACGAGAATTCTATTTTTGGACCGTAAAAAGCCCCCTCCCCTGGTTGGAGTTCCCATTTTAGATTCTTATTATCTAGAGCTTTGGTAAGAGCCTCTTCTGATTTATCCCAAATCTCTTCACTGCCTACCCTTTTTTCAGGACGAGTTGATAATTTGATAATGATTTCATCAAAACCAAAAGTTTTATAAACCTCGAAAACAAGATCTATAAAAATAGATACCTCTTCTTGAATTTGCTCTTCTGTGCAAAAAATGTGCGCATCATCTTGAGTAAAGTTTCTTACTCTCATTAAGCCGTGCAGTGCACCAGAGGGCTCATTTCTGTGACAAGAGCCAAATTCAGCAAGTCGTATAGGTAAATCCTTATAACTTTTTAAACCTTGATTAAATACTTGAATATGGCATGGACAATTCATTGGTTTTATAGCATAAGTTCGATTTTCTGATGCAGTAGTGAACATATCGTCTCTAAATTTTTCCCAATGACCAGATTTTTCCCAGAGAGATTTATCAACAGCTTGTGGAGTTTTAATTTCTAAATAATCATTTTTTTTAAGTATTTCTCTTATAAATTTTTCCAGTACTTGGTAGATTATCCATCCATTAGGATGCCAAAAAATCATTCCTGGGGATTCTTCCTGGATATGAAATAGTGAATGTTTTTTCCCAAGTTTTCTATGATCTCTTTTTTCCGCCTCTTCAATTCTTGTTAAATAATCTTTGAGTTCTTTCTCTTTAGCCCATGCAGTTCCATAAATTCTCTGTAATGATTCATTCTCACTATTACCTCTCCAGTATGAGCCTGATAATTTTAGTAACTTAAAGTGTCTCAGATGTCTAGTGTTTGGAACGTGAGGCCCTCTACACATGTCGATATATTCTTCGTGCTTGTATAAATTGATGAGACCTTCTTCAGGAATTTCTTCAATTATTCGTAATTTGAAAGTTTCATCTCTTTCTTTAAAAGTTTTAATTGCCTCTGCTTTAGAAACTTGTAAAATTTCAACGTCATAGTTTGTTTTTATTAATTTATTAATTCTATTTTCGATTTTTATTAAATCTTCAGGAGTAAATCTGTATTCAGAAAAAATATCGTAATAAAAACCATCTTCAATTACAGGCCCAATCGCCATTTTAATATTAGGGTAAATTTGTTTAACTGCATGACCAATAAGGTGAGCAAAGGAATGTCTTATTATTTCAATTCCTTCTTTATCTTTTGATGTAATAATTACAACGTTGGAATCTTTATTTATAGGAATTGTCGCATCAAGAAGAACATCATTTACTTTCCCAGCAATTGTTGCCTTTGCTAATCCAGCGCCGATACTCTGGGCAATTTCTAGAATAGTTACAGATTTTTCGAAAACCTTTGTTGAACCATCAGGCAAGGTGATTATTGGCATAATTTATTTCTCCATTTCAAAGAATCCTAGTTTTGATTTAACTCTTTTTAAAGTCTGATTTGCTAAATCTTCAGCTTTTTCTTTCCCTTCATCAAGGATTTTGTTTAGTTGATATGGATCATTAATTAATAATTTATATTTTTTCTGAATAGGTTCTAGTGATTCAATAAGTTGTTCAGTAATTAATTTTTTAAATGTCCCCCATCCAGTCTCTGAGAATTCATTTTCACATTGAGAAATTTCTTTGCCAGATAATATTGAATAAATCATCAAAAGATTTTTAGATTCTGGCCTCTCAGGGTTGTTAAATTCAATTCCAATAGAACTGTCACTTTTTGCTCTTTTTATTTTTTTTGTGATTATTTCAGGAGGATCTAATAAGTTGATGCGACTACCCTCATTAGGATCACTTTTGCTCATCTTTTTTGAGCCATCACTTAAACTCATTATTTTTGAACCATTCTTCATGATGATTGGTTGAGGGATTTTTAAAATATTTTTATCTTTACTAAATCTGGCATTAATTCTCTGTTGCGCAATATCTCTTGCAAGTTCAAGATGTTGTTTTTGATCCTCACCTACTGGTACGAAGTCTGCGTCATAAAGAAGGATGTCTGCAGCCATAAGTATTGGATAGTCAAATAATCCAATAGATACATTATTCCCCTGTTGTATGGATTTCTCTTTGAATTGAATCATTCTTTCCATCCAATTTATTGGGGTCATGCAATTTAATATCCAACAAAGTTCTGAATGTGCTGAAATCTGACTCTGGACAAAAATTGAGCATATATTGGGATCTATCCCACATGCGACGTACAAAGCCGCAGTAGAGATAGTGTTTTTTGATAATTCTTTGGGATTATAAGAGGCTGTTATTGCGTGCAAATCAACTACACATAGGAATGTTTCATATTGCTCTTGCAGCGTAACCCAATTATTTATGGCCCCAAGCCAATTCCCAATATGTAAATCACCAGTTGGTTGAACTCCCGAAAGAATTCTTTTTTTATTTGCCATCCTCTTCTACTTCGCTAGATTGGATATCTTCAGTTGATGTACTTTTTACAGGTCTTGCAAAAGGGTCAGGTGCTGTTTTTTTCTTTTCTTCATAAGGATTTTGTGGTTGTCTACTCGGAGAAGAGTTTTTATTATTTTTTGCATATTCTTTGATTGATTCAATCAATTTTTCGTCTTTGATCATTTCGCTAAGTGTTCTAACAGAGAAACCCAGAACTGCAACGGTAGATCTTAATTGAAAGGCCTCTTGTATTGATTTAACAGCTTTCATTTCATTATCACTTAATCTTATGCGGAATCCTCCTCCATCTCTTCTTCCTCCGGATCTATCTCTGAAATTAGATCTTTCATTGTTAGAACGACCTCTGTAATTTTCATGTCCAGGATTATTGCTGAAATTAGAATTAGACATCTTGATGTTTCTTAAGTTATTTAAATAGTCTATTAACTTAGCATCTTCTTATGCAATAAGTCTTTTTAAAAGGCTTAAATTTTTATCTTTTGATTAACGACTTATGAAATTTTGCTTTTCTCATTCACAACTTGCATTAAAATAAGCTTAGAAAGATAAAGTATTGTGTTTGATATTAGTAATGACAACCTTTTTAAGGATTTCATAAAGTTTCCAAAAAGAAATCTTCTTATTATTTTATTATTGTTAGGTTTTGGGGAATGGTTTGTCAGTGACTTAATTCATTTTGCAGGAGGCTCAATAGGATTTTTTGCGTTGTGTTTGGGGGGATATTTTTACTTGAAGAATGACAAGCCTAAATTTAATGAGCCAAATAACTTAGATGGTTGGATAAATTTATGTAATGAAGATTTAAATTTTTTTGAAGAACTTGAAGCAACAAATGAATTAGAAAATCAGAATTCAAAAAGAAAAAAAATACTTGAATCGATTCTTAATAGATGTGAAAAAGAAAAAATAAGTTGCATTGGACAAAAAGATTATCAAAGTTTTCAATCTGTTTTGAAAAGTAATTTTAAATCAGATAAGTTTGACTTTGATTTATACGAAAAACTGCCTAAATACAATTCTTCTCAAGTTATTCCAGAAGAAGCTTTGAAGAGTGATGCAATCTTGTATTTTATAAACTTGCCTTTGTCGGCAAATGATTTTTTGTGGCTGGAAAAGTTTCCCAAAAATATGCCAATCTGGTTGGTGGCTTTAACTTCCAACCAAATAGAAGTCAAAAATCAGATAGAAGACCTAAAATCTCAAATTTCAAGTGACTTTATTAACAAAATTATTACTTTTGATGTGAATAAAAATGAAATAACAAACATACCTTTTTCCTTAAGGAAGTTTTTCATAAGTTCATCTAAAAATATTGAAAATACAAAAAAAAGGCTCTTGAAAGAACTTCATGTTGCCTGGCAATCTGAAATTGAAGGAATAAGAAGAATGCAGTTAAAAGGTATACAAAGAAAAAATCAAATTCTTGTTGCAACAACTGTTTTCTTATCTCCTATCCCATCAATTGATGTAATGGCAATGACAGTACTAAATTCTTTAATGATTAAAGAAATTAAGTCTATATGGGGATGTAATTGGTCTCCTGAAATTTTAGATAAAGTATCCAAGGAGATTTTAAAGACTGCAATTGCTCAGGGAGTTATTGAATGGAGTGGACAGACTCTAATTGGCATAACAAAATTACATGGCCCAAATTGGATTGTCTCTGGAACATTTCAGGCTGTCAGTGCTGCTTATTTAACAAGAGTAGTATCAAGTTCTTTGGCTGATTTTATGGCAATAACAAAAGGAGTAGAAGAACCTGATTTGGATTTCATAAAGAAAAATTCTGAGAAAATTGTTGAAAAAGCTTTTGAAAAAGAAAAAATAAATTGGAAAGTATTTATTTCTGATCTTAGAAAACCACTTATGAAACTATCTTTTAGTTCATAATCTAAGGATGAATGCTAAACATGAAAAAAAATATTATTTTTTTAAGTTTGATACTTCTGCTTTCTCTTGCTTCAGGATCATGTAAGAGAATATCAAATAAAAATGAAAATAAAGAAATAATACTGGCAAGTTTCACTGTTTTGGCGGACATAATTAGCAATGTCGCTAAAGATGATTTTATTGTTAGATCAATAACGAAACCTGGAGTTGAAGTCCATGGCTACCAACCAACTCCAAGCGATTTGGTAAATGCCTCTAATGCTTTTGTTTTTATTGATAATGGATTTGGATTTGAATTATGGGCTGAAAAATTTGTTTCTAATTTAAAAGTTAAAAGAATTACTGTCTCGGAAGATTTAGATCCTATTTTTATCAGTGAAGATTTTTATAAAGGGAAACCCAATCCTCATGCTTGGATTTCTCCAAAACGAGGGATCCTATACGTAGATATTCTCGTGGATTCTTTATCAGAATTGAGGCCATCCAAAAGGACATTATTTGAAGAAAATGGAAAAATTTATAAAGATAAACTATCTAAAATAGATAAAGAATTCTCACTTTTTATTAATAACTTAAATAAAGACAGGAGGTATCTAGTAAGTTGTGAAGGTGCTTTTTCATATTTAACAAATGATTATGGATTAGAGGAAGTTTATTTGTGGCCAGTTAATGCTGAGAGTCAAATTACTCCTAAAAGAATGGCAAGAACAATCTCAATAGTTAAAGAAAAAAATGTTCCATCTGTATTTTGCGAAAGTACTGTAAGTAACGAATCTCAAATGGTTGTTGCAAACGAAACTGGGGCTAATTTTGGAGGAAATCTTTTTGTTGATTCATTATCTGATGATAGTGGGCCTGCTAGTTCCTATATAAAAATGCTTGAGCATAATTTGGATTTGATAAAAAAAGGGCTTTTTTAAATTATGGAAACAATCAATTATCAAAACTTTAGGATTGAGGCAGAGAATATTTGCGTAGATTACAACGGTAAGGTGGCTTTGTATGATGCCAATTTAAGATTGAAACCTGGCCAGATTTGTGGGTTAGTAGGGATGAACGGGGCTGGTAAAACAACTTTTTTTAATGCTTTAACTGGCTTTGTAAATATTTCAAAGGGAAAAATTAGAATAAATGGAGAGTCAGTAAGATCTGCTCAAAAAGATCAGACAATTGCTTATGTACCTCAAAATGAGGGAATAGATAGTCAATTTCCAATAAGTGTTTGGGATGTAGTGATGATGGGAAGATATGGTTCGATGAATATTTTTAGGTGTCCTAGAGAGTCTGATGTTCAGGCAGTTAAGGATGCTATTGAGAGAGTTGATCTTACTGATCATTTATCTACACCTATTGGAAACTTATCTGGAGGTCAGAGAAAACGAACTTTTTTAGCTAGAGCAATTGCTCAAAGAGCATCAATATTACTTCTTGATGAGCCTTTTTCAGGTGTTGATATAAGAACTGAGAAACTTATCTCGGAATTATTTATTCAATTTAAAAATGAGGGGAAAACCATATTATTATCAACGCACGATATGATTCATGTCCGTGAATTTTGTGATTTGGTTCTTCTAATAAATAAAACTGTTGTAGCTTATGGGGAAACCTCTGAAGTGTTTACCCCTGAAAATATTACAACCACTTTTGGAGGGATCTCACCTGATTTCTTGTTTGGACCTGAATCCTAAATTTTAATTTATATGGAGCTCTGTTCTTTTTTAACTTTAGATTCATTCATCACAGATCCTTTAACTCATGACTTTATGAGAAAAGCACTTCTTATGAGTTCATTAGTTGCAGCTGTTTGTGGTTTTCTATCAAGTTATTTGACTCTTAAAGGATGGGCTTTAATGGGAGATGCCGTGTCACATTCGGTAATGCCTGGTGTTGTGGTTGCTTATGCATTAGGTCTCCCTTTCTCATTAGGGGCATTTATTTTCGGAGTAGGTTCTGTAGCATTGATAGGGTTTATTAAGCAGAAATCAAGAGTTAAGGAAGATACTGTTATTGGGTTGGTATTTACTGGATTTTTCGCTCTTGGAATCGTATTGGTTTCTAAGATTAAAAGTAATATTGATCTGCACTCTATTCTTTTTGGTAGTCCATTAGGCATATCACTTTCAGATGTAAAACAAACTATATTCATTTCTTTATTGGTAGTAATCCTTTTATCCATTTTTAGAAAAGATTTAATGCTTTATTGTTTTGATCCTAGACATGCAAAAACAGTTGGGATTAATGTATTTTTTCTTCATTATTTACTCCTCACATGCTTATCTTTGGCAGCTGTTGTGGGGTTGCAGTCTGTTGGAATTATTTTGGTAGTTGCAATGTTGATTACACCAGGAGCTACAGCATATTTACTTACGGATAAGTTTGATAATATGACAGTAATTTCAGTATTAAGCGCAATTATCTCAAGCCTAATAGGAATTTATGTTAGTTTTTGGTTTGATCTTGAAACAGGTGGATCAATTGTCTTGGCACAAACTTTTATATTTTTATTTGCTTTTTTATTCGCTCCAAGATACGGAATATTTAAGTTAAAGAAATTATTTGCTGGGTATAAATGATAGTGGTGGATGAAACTTTAAATAAAAAGTGGAATTGGTGGCCATTATTCCCCTTATATCCTTATGGAAAAAAGAAAACAATTTTTAAAGAATTAATTCCTGATCAAATATGGTCCTTGGAACAAATACAGGGACTTTATTATGTTGCGGTTCCAATAAGAATGACGGTAATAAAGGTTGACAATGGATTGATGTTAATAAATCCACTGCCTCCGACAAAAGAATTAATAAATGAGTTAGAAAAATTAATTGCGATTCATGGCAAAGTAAAAACAATAATTCTACCGAGTGCCTCTGGACTAGAACATAAAATTGGACTGCCAGCTCTTTCAAGAATTTTTAAAGATGCAGAAATTTGGCTTTGTCCTGGACAATGGAGTTTCCCCATAAATCTACCACTAGATTTCTTAGGAATTCCATCAAAAAGATCAAGAATACTTTTTGAGGAAGGTACTCCACATACAAACTACTTTAAATGGACTTCATTAGGCCCTCTGAATTTAGGACTTGGAAGATATCAGGAGATAAGCTGTTTCCATTATCCTACTAAAACTCTTCATGTGACAGACTCAATAGTTGGAATTGACTCCACTCCACCTGAGATATTTAATTTTGATCCAACTCCACTTCTTTTTCATTCTAGAGAGAGAGGAGATGAACCTTTGATTGACTCCATCGAGAATAGAAAAAAAGGATGGAAAAGGTTAGTCTTGTTTTCATCTTTTTTGAAACCAGGTAAATTAAATATTCCACCTTTAAAAAAAATATTTAAGTACTCATTCAAAAAAGATCTTAGAAATTGGAGATCTCATTTTGGTATTTATCCCTTTTTATGGGAGGAAGATTGGGAATCCTCTCTTGTTGAAATAATGGGTAAAGATACTCCTAAGATTCAAATTGCACCAGTTTTACAGAAATTAATTTTTCCGCGTTCAAAAGAAGTTTTACTTAAATGGTTAGAAAATATCAAGTCTTTTGAAGATATGGAATATTTAATTCCAGCTCATTTTACGGCCCCTATAAAATTTACAATAGAAGACTGTCAAAAATTAATTAATGAAATTAATTCCCAAAAGTGGGACAAACTTCCTGAGGATAATAAATTTTTGATGGGTTTATATAAAACGTTGTTTGAACTAGGAATAATTCCTGAAGAAGTAAATCTTTAAAAACTATTATTCTTCAATAGACATGGTGTCATCATTTTTAAGAGTTTGTTCCAGCTCTTTTCTTTGCTCCATTTGTCGTAAGAAGTAACCTGTCATCATTGCAGAGGATAATAAATTAGCAATGTTATCTTTTGAAGATGTTATTTTTACATCAAATTGATCTGAAGGAAGCATTCCAAGAAGACCTTGAACATTATGTCTAATAATTTCTTGAATATCTTCACTAGCTGATTTTGCTATTCTTTGCAAAACTTCTGGAGATTGTTTTTGTAAATATTGGATTAAATCATTCTCGTCGTTTGGATCATTATTTTCAGTAGCAAGAAATTCTGGATTAAACATTTCTACAACTTCAAGATATAAAAACCCTACAACATCACGTACCCATTAATCTAAATTATTAAGGGCAGGGAACCGAATAGGTCCAATTTTATTAAACGGCCAATATCTAAAAATAGCTTTACCAATAACCTTTTCATAGGGTAAAAATCCCCAAATATGTGAATCCATACTGTTATTTCTATTATCGCCCATCACCCACAATGACTCTTCGGGGATAATAAAAGGCCCTATAGAATAATTAATATTTTTGTCAAAAACGTAATTTTTTTGAGCGATATCATTTAAGTAAAGCCTACCATCTCTTACTTCTACCTTGTCTCCAGGTATTCCAATTACTCTTTTTATTAGTGCAGTATCTGCTTCATAACCAGCATTAATTAATTGTTCCGGAACGTTAAAAACAACTATTTTATTTTTTAATTTTGAAAGATTTGATTTGGATATGATTTTTGGGGTTAGTTTCTCAACAAGAATTTTATCTTGTATTTGAAGAGTTGGAAGCATTGAACCTGATGGGATCCATCTTGGCTCTATAACCTGCCATCGTATAATTAAAGCTATAGATATCCAGATTAAAAGGTTTTTTAAATCCTTTAGTATTGAATTTCTTTTTTCTTGAGTTGTAGACATGTTTTATTTAATTCAGTTATAAGGAAAATCCAAAAGCATTTATATAAATTATGACATCATCTATTGAATGCAAAAATTTTCTTAGAAGTTTACAACTTTTGAATCTTCTTGTAAAAATAGGAGTTCAAAATTTAATATTATGTCCTGGTAGTAGATCAGCACCTTTAGCAATAGCTGCTGGAGAATTAAATAAATTAGGACTGGTAAATATTTTTAATTCAATAGATGAGAGATCTGCGGGATTTCACGCTCTTGGGATTTCTGCTGCATCAGGTAATCCCTCTTTAGTTATTACCACTTCTGGGACTGCTGTAAGTAACTTATTGCCAGCAGGAGTTGAGGCAGATCGATCTTGTAAAGGTATTATCTTTCTTACTGCTGATAGACCCTTAAGATTAAAAGATTGTGGTGCTAATCAAACAGTAAATCAAGAAGATTTTTTGAGTTCAGTCTGCAGAAGGGTTTTAAGTACAAATTTAAATGGACTTCATGAAACACAAGAAAATGAAATCTTGAATTTAGTTCGAATTACTGAGAAACAAATATCAACCTTCCCTGGTCCTATTCATTTAAATATTCCTATTGATAAGCCTTTAGGTATATCATTTTTGAATAAAAAAAATGTTTTAGAGGTTTTTGAGAGAATTTATTTAAAGAAAAAATATATATTTCAGGAAGTTGAAATAAAGTCTGATAAAAACAAATTCTTAGAAATTTCAGAAAGATTAAATTTCGATGAATCCGGAATTATTTTGGTAGGTCCCTATCAAGGTTCCATAAATGATTTGACTTCTTTCAATAAATCTTTAGAACGATTACAAGAGATTACTGGTTGGCCAGTATTTGCTGATCCTGTTTCAGGAGTTTATTCTGACTTGAGAGGATTAGTAGTGAATTGGGAATTAGTCTTAAGAAAAAATAAAAATTCAATAAATTGTCATCAACTTTTGAGGCTTGGCCCTATGTCATCCTCAATTGATTTGGAGAAGTTTTTAATAAACTTCGAAGGGATACAAGTCCTTATAAAAGAAAAAAACTATAGAAAATTGGACCCTATAAAAAAATCATTTGAATATGATTTTGGGCTATCAAATTTTACTACTCTATTGTTAGAAGAATTATCAATTAACGAAAAAAACAAAAAGTCTCTTACTCCGATGGCTCTAAATCTAATAGAGCAAGGCGAGCAGATTAAAGAAATATTAAAAGAGAAAATTACTCAAGATAATCAAATTACAGAGTATAAGCTTGCAAATCTTGTTCCAAAACTTTGGCCAGCTGAAAATCCTATAATGCTTTCCGCCAGTAGCCCGATCAGAGATTGGCTTACGTTTTCTGAGAATGGAACTTTAACAAGAAATTGTTTCAGCTTTAGGGGAGCTTCTGGCATAGATGGTACTTTATCTCTTGCATTAGGTATTTCTAGAATTAAAAGTCCTCTACTTCTTGTGACTGGAGATTTGGCTTTTATTCATGATATAAACGGTTGGCTGATTGAAAATTCAATCGACATGAATTTAACCATTCTTCTGATAAATAATAATGGCGGCAATATATTTAATCGTATTTATAAAGAAAATTTAAAAGAAGATGAATTAAAAAAACTTTTTCTTATGCCAAAAGAAATAAACTGGCCAAAACTCGCAGATGGTTATCAGGTAAACTTTAAAAGTGTGGCAAATTTTAAAAAATTAAGAGAGGCATTCGATTGGAGCATTTCTATCCAGAAATCTGTAATAATTAAAGTTGATATTGATCCGGAAAATGAAATTTGTGAGAAAAATGCTCTGCTAGGAAAATAATTGGCAGTTAAATTTATCATTTTCTATCTTTGAATAATTAGGTTTCATGAAAGTATTACCAGGTAAAACAACTTTAAATTGGTCAGAATGCAAATCTTATGAGGATATATTGTTTCACAAATCAGATGAGGGAATTGCGAGAATTGCAATTAATCGGCCTGAAAAAAGAAATGCTTTTAGGCCTCAAACTGTAGATGAACTTATTAACGCATTTAATATCGTAAGAAATGATGAAACTATTGGCGTAGTTCTCTTTACAGGCGCGGGACCTGACAAGAAAGGTATTTATTCTTTTTGTTCTGGAGGTGATCAGAGTGTAAGAGGTGAAAATGGATATAAAAATGATGAAGGGAAGCAGAGATTAAATGTACTTGAACTTCAAAGATTAATAAGAAGTTTGCCTAAAGTGGTTATTGCCTTAGTTCCTGGTTTTGCAATTGGAGGAGGCCAGGTTCTTCATTTAATTTGTGATCTCAGTATCGCCTCTGAAAATGCAATATTTGGTCAAACAGGTCCAAGAGTTGGTAGTTTTGATGCTGGTTTTGGATCTAGTTATTTAGCAAGACTTGTAGGTCAAAGAAAAGCAAAAGAAATTTGGTTTTTATGTAGAAAATATAATTCCAAGGAAGCTCTTAAGATGGGCTTGATAAATGCAATTACAAAGATTGAAGAATTAGAAGCTGAGGGTGTAATCTGGGCAAGAGAGATTTTGCGAAATAGTCCAACGGCTATTCGTATTCTTAAAGCTTCATTCAATGCGGAGAATGATGGAATTGCTGGTATTCAAGAATTATCTGGATACACAACTCAATTATTCTATTCGACTGAAGAAGCTCAAGAAGGTAGAAATGCCTTTCTTGAAAAGCGTCCACCAGACTTTTCTGACTATAAGTGGACACCCTAGTTTATTTTTCAAAAGAACTTTTTAAATAATTATTAATGAGAATTCTTCTTGCCGCTGCTGAATGTGCTCCAATGATCAAAGTTGGAGGTATGGGAGATGTGGTTGGTTCGTTACCTCCATCTTTGATAAAACTTGGTCACGATGTAAGGGTAATAATTCCAGGATATGGAAAATTATGGAGTCTTTTAGAGGTATCGACTGAACCAGCTTTTAGAGCAAATACAATGGGCACTGATTTCGCCGTATATGAAGCAAAACATCCCATTCATAATTATGTGATTTACCTCGTGGGTCATCCAATATTTGACTCTGACCAAATATACGGAGGCGAAAATGAGGACTGGCGCTTTACTTTTTTTGCTAGTGCCACTGCAGAATTTGCCTGGAATTGTTGGAAACCTCAAGTTCTCCATTGCCATGATTGGCACACTGGAATGATTCCTGTGTGGATGCATCAGGACCCCGAAATTAGTACTGTCTTCACAATTCATAATTTAAAATACCAAGGCCCCTGGAGATGGAAACTTGAAAAAATGACTTGGTGTCCTTGGTATATGCATGGAGACCACACAATGGCTGCGGCAATGTTGTATGCGGATAGGGTCAATGCTGTTTCTCCTACTTATGCAGATGAAATTAAAACCCATGAATATGGGGAAAGCCTTGAAGGCTTACTTAATTACATATCAGGTAAATTAAGGGGAATTCTTAATGGCATAGATCTTGATGAATGGAATCCAGCCAAAGATCCAGTTTTACCTGCAAAATTTAGTATTAAGAATTTAGAAAATAGGCTAGAAAATAAAAAAATTCTGCAGAGAGAAATGGGACTCGAAGTTAATCCTAAAAAATATCTTTTAGGTATGGTAAGTAGGTTAGTTGATCAGAAAGGGGTTGACTTACTTCTACAAGTTTCAAGAAGACTTTTAGCATATACTGATTCGCAAATAGTTGTTTTAGGTACTGGAGATAGGTATTTAGAGTCAGGATTATGGCAACTTGCATTAGATTACCCAGGAAGATTTTCTGTATTTCTTACTTATGATGATTCTTTATCAAGACTTATATATGGTGGCTCTGATGCATTTTTAATGCCAAGTAGATTCGAACCTTGTGGCATTAGTCAACTACTTGCTATGAGATATGGTTCTATTCCAATAGTAAGACGAGTAGGAGGTTTAGTTGACACAGTTTCACCTCATGATCCAGAGAATAACAGTGGCACTGGTTTTTGCTTCGATCGCTTTGAACCTATAGATTTCTATACATCTTTAGTAAGGTCTTGGGAGGCTTTTAGGCATAAAGATAGTTGGGAATTATTGCAAAAAAGAGCAATGAGCCAAGAGTTTAGTTGGCAAAGATCCGCTATCGAATACGAAATTATGTATAAAGATGTTTGTGGAATAAAAGAACCATCTCCCGATTTTGCTGAAGTTGAAAAATTCTCTTTCGGACAATCGGCTGATCCATCTTTAAAAAAAGTATGACTTAATTTTTTAATGGAATTCTCTTCATCAGAATTAAACAATGTTTTGGGGGATATTAAAAATCTGAGCGACAGGAAAAGAGATTTTTTAAATTTTAAAAATATAAGCATTGATAGTAGAACTTTATTAAAAAATGATCTTTTTATAGCTATAGAGGGTAAAAATTTTGACGGTCATAATTTTCTCCCAGATGTTTTAGATAAAGGAGTTAAATCAGTAGTAATTAAAAAAGGGATGCAGAGATTACTTCCCAGTAATTTTCCTTATTGGGTTGTAAATGACACATTAGAGGCATTTCAAAAATTAGCATTGCTAAAAAGAAAAAAGTTAAATATCCCTATTGTCGCAATAACTGGTTCTGTAGGTAAAACAACGACAAAAGAAATGATTGGTGGAGTTTTAAATAAACTTGGAAGAATTAAATTATCTCATGCAAATTTCAATAATGAGATTGGAGTTGGTCTTACTATTCTTGCTACAGATATAGAAGATAAAGCTTTAGTTCTTGAGATGGGGATGAGAGGTCTTGGTCAGATCGAGAATTTATCTAAATATAGTGAACCCGATATTGCAGTTATTACTAACATTGGCACAGCTCACATTGGATTGTTAGGTTCAAAAAAAAATATTACTTATGCAAAGTGTGAAATTAGTAAGTTCTTAAATCCCGAAGGAGTTGTAATAATTCCAGCAAATGATCCATTTCTAGAAAAGACTTTAAAAGAAGTTTGGAAAGGTAGAGTTACTAAAGTAAAACTTTTAAATATAGAAAATCAAAAGGAGAGTTTCAAGAAAGATGATAATTTGCGAGGATTTTATGATCCTTCGAATAAAACAATTTTAATTGAAGAAAATATCTTTGAAATTTCATTTGAGGGATTTCATAATGCTTCGAATTTCTTATTTGCTTATGCAGTTGCCAAAGAACTAGGCATTGATTTTGCAAGTTTTAATAAATTTGATTTTTCAATTTTAGGTGGAAGGAATAAAATTCTGAAATCAGTAAAAACAACAATATATGATGAATCATATAATGCTTCGCCAGAGTCAGTAAAAGCATGTATTAACAACCTGCTTGAAAAACCGAGAAATAAATTTTTCATTTTTGGAAGTATGCAAGAATTGGGAGAAGAATCAGAAAAATATCATAAAGAAATATTCAATTTAATAAATAATTCAGACATAGAAAAGTGTTTATTTATTTGCGATAAAAAAAATGAAAATATATACACCAATTATCTAAAAGATAATAAAAAATTTTTAGTTTTAAATAATATTAAAGATGTACCTAAAGAGATAAACAAATCTACAAAAAAAGGCGATTCTATTCTTATAAAAGGGAGCAGATGTTGGCAACTTGAAAAAATTATTGAATTAATCAATTAGCTCAGGATTTCTTTCTTTCCCAATTTTCTATATTTACTTGCTTAGTTCTTGAGATTGCTAATGAATTATCTTTGGAGTCCTTTGTGATCACTGAACCAGCCCCTGTAGTAACTGATTCCCCGAGATTTATTGGCGCTACAAAAACTGTATTTGCACCAATACTGGAATTTTTACCAATTTTTGTTTGATGTTTTTTCTGACCATCAAAATTTGCAGTAATAGTCCCTGCTCCAATATTTGTAGATCTTCCAATAATAGAATCGCCAATATAACTTAAATGGTTTACTTTAGATTCTTCCTCTAATTGACTATTTTTGATTTCAACAAAATTACCTATTTTGCTAAAGGAAGATATTTTGGAATTAGGTCTTATATGACTGTAAGGGCCAATTTTTATATGATCCATTATCTGTGAAGCATAAATTGTAGAGTTTGAAATTTCACAATTTAATCCCACATTAGAATTTTCAATAAAAGTATTTGGTCCGATAATGCAATGACTATTTATTTTGGTATTTCCTCGTATATGTGTATTAGCCTCTATAGTTACGTCCTTTCCAATTTCAGCTTCTTCACTAATCGAACAACTTGCTTTATTTATAAAAGTTACACCATTAAGCATATGCTTTTCTTTAATTAAATTCTGAATAATTTCCTCGCACTCTGATAGTTGAATTCTGTTATTAATTCCTTGAAGCTCTCCGTTATCCTCTACCTCGAGGCTTAATGAATTTTTTAGCAAAGATATTGTATCTGTTAAGTAAATCTCTTTTTGATTATTATTGCTTTGCAAGGTATTGATTATTTCTGACAAATTACCCCAGTTAAAACAGTAAACACCTGCATTTATTAATGTATTTTCTCTTTCTAGATCATTGCAATCTTTTTCTTCAACAATTCTCTCTATACAATCTTCCTTCAAAAAAACTCTGCCATATCCATGAGGATTTGTTTTTTTTGTGGTAATTAAAGAAACATCAGCATTTTTTGAATCATGTAGATATAAAAGTCTTTTTAGAGTACTTGGTCTAATGAGCGGCACATCGCCATTAAGTACCAAAAGGTTACCTTCATATTTTTTTACTTCTCTACAAAGTTCCTGGATGGCATGACCTGTTCCTAATTGAGGTTCTTGAATAACAAAATGGATTTTTTTATCGTTTGGGATAGAATTTTGTACTTCTTTTGATTTGTGTCCAGTAATTACGAAAATTTGATCAGGTTTTAATTCGACACATGAATCAATTACTCTTTGAAGAAGACTTTTGCCAGAAATTTTATGTAAAACTTTAGGCAATGAGCTTTCCATCCTAGTGCCTTTGCCTGCCGCTAATATCGCAACACTTAACATGTTTATTTGAAATCCTTATACAAATTTAACTCTTAAAGGATAACTTCGTCATTCCCCACCTCTCTCTCCATTTTTTTGTAGATAGTAGATTTGAGGACAATTGCTCATCTAATCTTCTTTTGATTATATCGTCTTTACTTGAGTTTAAATCTTGATCTCTATATGGAATACTAGCTTTAGTTAAGAGATGTTGCTCTTCCATTAAAGATAACTTTTCAAAATTTAAATTAGCTTTCAATTTATTCTTATCAAATTTTGATATTGCTACAGTTCCCTGACTCCAAAAATTTCTGTTTTTAAAACTTGGCTTAATGGTAAAAATTTCTAATCCAAGATTTCTTAAAGTTTTTCTTACTGCGGCTGAAGAAGAATAAGTTATTAAATAACCCTGCGGATTAAGATTT
Source organism: Prochlorococcus marinus XMU1412 (assembly GCF_017696315.1). Classification (NCBI taxonomy): domain Bacteria; kingdom Bacillati; phylum Cyanobacteriota; class Cyanophyceae; order Synechococcales; family Prochlorococcaceae; genus Prochlorococcus; species Prochlorococcus marinus. The sequence goes on from NZ_JAAORJ010000002.1 coordinate 107,069, forward strand.
TCTGTGACTTTAGATAAAAATTCAATTGTCCATACTTGTGGGCATTTTTGAGGAGAAAAACCATCTAAATAAATTAGATCGAATTTAATAGATGAAGGAATGATGTTGATTTTTTCTCTAGCATCACCCCATAAAACACTGCATTTAAAAAATTTATCCTCAAAGTAATCGTTACGATACAATGATTCAAATATTGTTCTAACTTTTGGAGCCCATAATTTAAGGAAAGATTTATTTCTAATCGAATATTCAAGAGGCTTTTTATCAATCTCCAAAGCATACAAATTTAAAAACGATTTCTGTTTAATTAATTCATCTAATAAAGAAGCGGAATTGTATCCTAATCCAAAACATATATCCAAAACATTTAGAGATTTACCCTTAAATCTTGGCAAATTAGAAGTAGCTGTAAACTTTAACTTTGTTTCCTTCAATGCGCCCAATAAACTATGGAAGTTCTCTTGAAAAAACACACTTCTTAGAGAGTAACTACCATCTTTAGTTAAAACTTCTATTAATTCAGACAAAAACTTTTTAGGCTAGTTAGTTAGTTGGGCAAGCTCTTCCCAAAAAGTTGGATAAGAGACGCTAGCTGCATCTGCCCTCATGATTTTTGAGGTGCCTTTGGCAAGAAGTGAAGCAATAGCAAGACTCATCGCTACTCGATGATCTGTCTCACTGTCTACCTCCGCAGAATGGAATTTTGATTGCCCATTAATTATTAACCCATCCTCTTTTTCTGTTATTTCAGCACCAAATTTTTGTAACTGTCGTGCCATGACTTTTAAACGATCTGTCTCCTTAACTCTTAATTCTTGTGCATCTTTAATTTCAGAAACTCCATTACAAAAACAGGCAGCCACAGTTAGGATAGGAATTTCATCTATAAGTTTTGGTAGAATATCTCCCTCAATAGTGAATGATCTTAAATTATTTGAAGTCTTTACTTTAATAGATCCAATAGGTTCACCTGCAATAGTCGATTCATCTAAAATCTCATAATTACACCCCATTGAATCCATTACATTTAAAATCCCTGTTCTAGTAGGATTTAATCCGACATTCTGAATTAAAACCTCTGAATTTGGAACAATAGATGCAGCAATCATCCAAAAAGAAGCAGAGCTTATGTCTCCAGGAATCAATATCCTCTGGCCAATTAAGTCGCCACCTGACTTGACAACTACATTTCTTCCTAATTCTCCTCTGATACTAATGTCTGCTCCAAAGGCTTTTAACATTCTTTCAGTATGATCTCTTGAAGATGCTGGTTCAATAACAGACGTAGTTCCTGAAGCTTTGAGGCCTGCCAATAAGATTGCCGATTTTACTTGAGCACTCGCTACAGGGGTTCCAATAACACAGCCTTTTAGTTTATTCCCATTAATTGAGATTGGAGCTTTATTTCCTTTTTCTCTACCAAAAATTTTGCCACCCATCAACGATAATGGTTTACCAACTCTCTCCATTGGCCTTTCATTGAGAGAAATATCACCTGTTAAGATAAAATTCTTGCCTTCTTGACCGGCAAGTAACCCCATTAATAATCTCATGGTGGTTCCCGAATTACCACAATTTAGAATTTCTTTGGGCTCTTTAAATCCATCAAGACCTAATCCTGAAATCGTAAAAGGCTCATTTTTTTTTATTTCTGGCACATTCACCCCTAATTTTCTAAGACAATCAGCAGTTGAAAGTGGATCTTCAGAATGTAAAAACCCCTCAATAGTCGTCTCACCTTTAGCAATACTTCCTATTATTAGAGCTCTATGAGAAATAGATTTATCTCCAGGTACTTTTACTTTTCCTTTTAAATTAACTCCACCTTTTATTGTGCGGATATTATTCATTTTCAAATTAAATACTTAATAAGATTTCTGTAAGAACAAATTAGTTATATATTATCAATAAGTTTGTTTTAAAAAAAAAATAATCAAATTAAGTAACTGTTTTCTATAATAAAATCAGAAAAAAGGGCTTGATTATTAATCTTACTTATTATCACGTTGCAAAGGATGTTCCAGAAACAAGCCATGAAATTGCAGTGGTCATTGATGTTTTAAGAGCTACAACCACAATTTCTTGGGCTTTAAAGAATGGAGCTGATTCAATACAAGTTTTTGCAGATTTAGACTTGTTAAGAGAATCTGCAATTAAATGGCAAGCTGAAAAGAGACTTATGCTTGGAGAGAGAGGCGGAAAAAAGATCGAGGGCTTTGATTTAGGAAATTCTCCTTTATCAGTTACAAAAAAAGTTGTTAATGGTAAAAGACTATTTATGAGTACGACTAATGGAACTAAATCATTGCAAAAAGTTCAAAATGCTAAGCATTTATTTGCTATGGGACTACCAAATAGGAAAGCAGTTGCCGAAAAAATCATTTCATTAAAAAGTGAAAATGTTTTAATACTTGGGAGTGGTTGGGAAGGCTCTTATTCACTTGAGGATTCCTTAGCTGCTGGTGCTTTGGCGTCATACCTAAAACAGAACTGTGATTTCGAAATTAATATTCTGAATGACGAATTACAAGCTGCTTTGGCACTTTGGGATTTTTGGGGAAATGATATTTTGAAATGTTTAAAAACAGCAACCCATGGCAAAAGATTGACAAGTCTTGGAGATTATGAGGATGATTTTAAATGTTGCTCTGAACTTGATTGCTTAGATATTGTTCCAACTCAAGTTGAAAGAGGTGTGATTCGTGCCTCATGATTTACGAATTTGTTCACTAGGAGTAAGGTCTTGACTGATTTTTTGGTAGCTGCATTGCAAATTACGAGTACTTCAAATGTTGAAGCAAATTTTATTGAAGCAGAAGAACAGATTGAATTAGCTGCTAGAAGAGGTGCTGAGTTAATAGGATTACCTGAGAATTTTGCTTTTTTAGGAGGAGATGATGAAAAACTTGGATTAGCTTCTGAATTGTCAGAGAAGTGTGCAAATTTTCTAAAAACTATGTCACAAAGATATCAAGTATTTCTTTTGGGAGGAGGGTATCCTGTTCCTGCTGGTGATGGCAGTCATACTTTTAATAGGTCAGCCTTATTTGGGAAAGATGGACAGATTTTGGCAAAATACGACAAGATTCATTTGTTTGATGTTGATTTGCCAGATGGAAATTTATACAAGGAATCATCCACTATTTTATCTGGGGAAGATTATCCACCTGTTGTAGATGTCCCAGGTTTATGCAAAATAGGATTATCGATTTGTTACGACGTTAGATTTCCTGAACTCTATAGATATTTGTCTTCGAATGGTGCAGAGCTAATTATGATTCCCGCAGCTTTTACAGCATTTACAGGAAAAGATCATTGGCAAATCCTATTACAAGCAAGAGCAATTGAGAATACTGCATATGTAGTAGCTCCAGCTCAAACTGGGATTCATTATGGGAGAAGGCAAAGTCATGGCCATGCGATGGTAATTGACCCTTGGGGTACAGTTTTATCTGATGCCGGAAAAACTCAGGGAGCTGCAATCGCACCTGCTGATAAAGAAAGAGTAAAGAAAATTAGGGAGCAGATGCCAAGCCTTAAACATAGAAAAAACAACTTGTTTTCAAACTAATGATAAAGTTTTTAAATAATAAACTTTTTCGTTATTTATCCGTTTTTTTATTATTAAATTCTTCAATCCTCCCAGCTAAATCTTCAAGTGCTCTGGCGGCATGGGTAATAAACACTAATGGTGTTTTAGAATTAAGAACTAAATCAAATACAAATTTAAAAGCATACTTTCAGAAGGCCAACCAAATATCTGGCAGTAGATTCTGGGTGGATTTTCCGGGAGAATTAAAAAATCCCAGAAAAATAAAAGGTAATGGCCCAATAAAAGAAATTAGATTAGGTAAACCAAATAAGGGTAAAACAAGACTAGTAATTGAATTTAAGGAAGAGACTTATTTGAAACCTTTGACTTGGCGATTAGTTGGCTTAGATCAAAACAGGTGGAGAATCAAACTATTTAACCCAAAATATACTTTTAAGAAGATTGGTGAAGGTCAAGTTGTTAAAAGAATAAAAAATATTAAAGAAAATCAAAAATCAATTCATAAGAAGAAAAGTGATTATCAATACTTGAAATTACCAGATGTCAAACAAAATAAATTCTTGGTTGTTATCGACCCTGGGCATGGAGGTCCTGATCCTGGAGCCATAGGTATTGGTGGAATTAGGGAAACAGATGTTGTACTAGAGGTCTCCAAAATTGTTAAAAATTTACTATCTGAGAAAGGTGTCAAAGTGAAATTAACCAGAAAAAATGAAGTTGATTTGGATTTACCTCCAAGAGTTTCCTTTGCTAACAATACGGATGCAGATATTTTTGTAAGTATTCATGCAAATGCCTCAAGAGGAAAAAGAAGGGATATTAATGGATTAGAAACCTTCTATTATAGAGGTTGGAGAGGTAGGCTACTTGCTAAAAAAATTCAAAAACAAATTCTAAGGGTTTCTCCTGGGAGTCCTGATCGAGGCGTTAAACAAGGTAGATTTTACGTAATCAAAAATACTAGGATGCCTGCAGTTCTTGTAGAAATTGGATTTTTAACGGGGAGATTAGATGCAAGAAGATTAGAAAAAACAACACATCGTAAAAGATTAGCTTATGCGATTGCCAAAGGCATTCTTGAATATCTATATAAAATAGGGTGAAGCTTAAAATAGGAATATTTGATAGTGGAATAGGCGGTTTTACTATCCTTAATTCTTTACTAAAAACGCGGAAAGATGTAGAAGTTTTTTATTTAGCGGACACAAAAAGAATACCTTTTGGGAGTAAAAATTTTAAAGAGATAAGATTAATTGCAAATGAGATTTGTAATTTCTTTCTTGATAAGAATTTGGATGCACTTTTAGTTGCTTGTAACACTACAAATGCGTGTGCACTTGATATCCTAGAAGATACTTTAAAAGTCCCTTGTTTTGACCTTATAAACTCTGTATCGGAAATAGTAGATAAACAAATAATTGGCGTCTTAGCAACACAAACAACTGTTCGATCATCGTATTACAAGAAAGCTATAAACGCTAAAAAAGAAAATACGATAGTATTTCAGCAAGAATGTCCAGAATTTGTATCAGAAATTGAAAAAGAAAAATTAAATTTTAATAAGTTAAATAGTCTTTCAGACTTATACTTAAGACCACTAATAAACAAAAATATTGAAGAATTAATACTTGGATGTAGTCACTATCCTTTGATTTATGACTTTTTAAGAAAAAAATTAGATTCAAATATAAAAATTATTGATCCATCGGTAGCATTAATAAAAAAATTTAATGAATCTTTTGCTACTCTAGAAAATGACCGCTATGAGAGTATTTCTTTCGAAAATATAAAATTTTTTGTTACTTCAGAAAGAGATGAGTTTTCCAATAAAGTAAAATTTTGGCTTGGAATTAATAAAGAAATTAGGTTGGTTAACCTCCGAAGTAATGTTTGATTCCTTAAGATATGTAAGAGGTCAATCATGAATACAGTAACAGAGCTACTACAACCAGTTGAAAATGATCTTGATGATCTTATTTTAGAACTGAAAAATCTTATAGGAGCTGGTCATCCAATTCTTCAAGCCGCAGCAGAACACCTTTTTAGTGCTGGGGGAAAAAGGTTGAGACCTGGTATAGTTTTATTGATTTCAAAAGCTATATCCCCTAAATTTTGCTTAACTACCAAACATAAAAGGCTTGCTGAAATAACTGAGATGATTCATACAGCCTCATTAGTTCATGATGATGTTGTTGATGAGGCGTCCACAAGAAGAGGAGTAGATACTGTTCATAGTAGATTTAATACCAGAGTAGCTGTTTTGGCGGGTGACTTTTTATTCGCTCAAGCAAGTTGGCACCTAGCAAATCTTGACAATGTAAATGTAGTTAAATTACTTAGTAGAGTAATAATGGATTTAGCAGAGGGAGAAATTAAACAAAATTTAAATAGATTTGATTCGGCTCAATCTTTTTCCAAATACATTAATAAAAGTTATTGTAAAACAGCCTCATTAATAGCCAATAGTTGTAAAGCAGCTGGGGTTTTGAGTGGAATTAACGACGTAAACTTAACTTCGTTGTACGATTTTGGCAAAAATATTGGTTTGGCATTCCAAGTTGTAGATGACATTCTTGACTTTACTGGAAATGATAAACAACTTGGAAAACCCGCTGTAAGTGATCTTGCTAGTGGTTATCTTACCGCCCCAGTTTTATATGCCTTAGAAGAAAATAAACAATTGTCAGTTCTTATAAACAGAGAACTTGCTGAAAAAGATGATTTGGATGATGCTCTTAATATAATTATGAACTCTAAAGCTATTGAAAGTTCCAGGAAATTAGCTGAGGATTTCGCAATGCTTTCTAAAGAAGCTATAGTCTGGCTTCCTGATTCAGAATATAAAAGAGCTTTAATGGCTCTCCCAGAATTCGTTCTAAGCCGTATTTATTAGATCTATTAGAAATAAATCTTTGAGCTAAATTAATATTAAAATTTTTGAAAACCCTAATTTTTTCGAGTAAATTTATAAAATATAGATTTACTTAATGTCATTAGATAAAAAAAATTCAATCAATAACATACTTGAAGAAAAGAGAATTTTCCCTCCATCAAAAAAATTTGCAGAAAACTCAAATATTAGTACTCAAGAAGAATTACTGAGTCTGAAAAAACAAGCATCAGATAATCCTATTCAATTTTGGGAATCTTTTGCAAAATCTGAATTAAATTGGTTTGAGCCATTTCAAACTGTATTAGATAACGAAAATGCGCCCTTTTTTAAATGGTTTAAAGAGGGGAAACTCAATATTACATATAACTGCTTAGATAGACACATTAAGAGAGGGCTTGGAGGAAAGACTGCACTTATATGGGAAGGCGAACCAGGAGATAGCAAAAAATATACTTACGAAGAACTTCTTAAAGAGGTATGTAAAGCAGCTAATGCACTAAAAGCAATTGGTGTAAAAAAAGGAGATTTGGTCTGTATTTATATGCCGATGATTCCTGAAGCGATGTTTGCGATGTTAGCTTGTGCAAGAATTGGCGCGCCTCATTCAGTTGTCTTTGGAGGATTTTCTTCAGAAGCTTTAAAAGATAGGTTAATTGATGGAAATGCAAGATATGTTATTACTGCTGATGGTGGATTTAGAAAAGATAAAGTGATTGAACTTAAGCAAGCAGTTGATGCGGCAATTGAAAATGGGGCAGATAAAGTTGTTGAAAAAGTTGTGGTTGTTCAACGAACCAAAAAAAACATTTCGATGGTTGATGATAGAGATTTATGGTGGCACGAATTATTAAAAGATCAAAAAGATCAGTGTGAACCAGAAATAATGAATAGTGAAGATAGACTTTTTATTCTCTATACTTCAGGCTCTACTGGAAAGCCCAAAGGTGTAGTTCACACTACAGGTGGTTATAATCTTTGGTCCCATTTGACATTTAAATGGATTTTTGATTTGAAAGATGACGATATTTATTGGTGTACTGCTGATGTTGGTTGGATTACAGGTCATAGTTACATAGTTTATGGGCCTTTATCTAATGGTGCTACAACCTTAATGTATGAGGGAGTGCCAAGACCCTCAAATTTAGGAGCTTTTTGGGAAATTGTTCAAAAATATAAGGTTTCAATTTTTTATACTGCACCAACTGCAATAAGAGCATTTATGAAGTCTGGACGTGAAATCCCTGATAAATATAATCTTGAGAGTCTTAGACTTTTGGGTACAGTTGGAGAACCAATTAATCCTGAAGCATGGATGTGGTACAAAGATGTTATTGGTAAAAATAAATGCCCTATTGTTGATACTTGGTGGCAAACTGAGACTGGCGGTGTGATGATAAGTCCCTTGCCTGGAGTGGTTGCTACGAAGCCAGGTTCGGCTACTTTCCCTCTGCCAGGAATCGAAGTTGAAATTGTTGATAAGAATGGAGATAAGGTTAAAGAAAATGAGGGTGGCTATTTAATTATTAAGAAACCATGGCCAGGCATGATGAGAACAATTCACGGAAACTCAGAGAGATATTTGGAGAGTTATTGGGAATATATTTCCTTTAAAGGAGAAAAAAATGTTTATTTTGCTGGAGATGGAGCACGCATTGATGAAGATGGATATATATGGATTATGGGAAGAGTTGATGATGTCATAAGTGTTTCAGGACATAGGTTAGGAACAATGGAAATAGAATCTGCATTGGTAAGTCATAAATCTGTTGCAGAGTCTGCAGTCGTTGGCAAAAAAGATGATTTAAAAGGTGAAGTTATAGTTGCTTTTGTATCCCTAGAGAAAGACGTGAACGGTTCTTCAGAATTAGTAGAGGATCTAAAGAAACATGTTGTTAATGAAATTGGAATTATCGCAAAGCCTGAAAAAATTATAATTTCTGACTCTCTTCCCAAAACACGTAGTGGAAAAATTATGAGGCGAATTTTAAGATCTTTAGCTGCTGGAGAAAAAATTAGTGGTGATATAAGCACTCTTGAAGATAGTTCTGTTTTGGAAAAGCTGAAAGAATTATCCTAATCAGATTCATCAATTAAATTGGAAATTTTTTTTATAGTATTTCTTTTGAATTCATCATCTGCCCAGTCTCCCAAAAAATTTTCTCTTAGTCCTGCGCTTGCAATTATAGTATGTGTACCTTTTAACATTACTCCCTTTGAATTATCTTCTTTTCTTGCTTTCAGACAAGAAAATAATTTATCTGTTTGATCTAATTCATCTGAGTTGAATTTTATTAGGAAGTTATTTTTTTGATTATATGTTTTTTCAATTAATCGCAAAGTTCTTTCAGGGCTTGGGCTGAATTCACTGTTGAATTCTAATTTTCGAGAAATTTGTTTCAATAATGGAATAGATTTATTAGCACTGAAGTTGTTAAAACTTATTGATATGAATTTTTCGCAATTTCTTCCACCATCAGGAGAAATTAGATGAAGTTTGCAGCCTAGGCTATGACCAATTCTTATTGAAGGAATTGATGTCCCTATTCTCTTTGATAAAGATATTCGACAATTCTTGAAATCCCTCCATGCTTTAATAGCAAGTTGTTGGTGATCAAATTGTGGAGTGTATTTATATGCATGTACTGCATAGTTTTTATTAATTAAACTCTCTATGAATCTTTTATAAGTTAAATCTGGTTTAGAAGCCAGATAACTTCCACCAATAAATTCTACAATTTTTTTAGGATTTGAAGGCCAATAACAAAAATTATTAAATTGAAATTTTGTAAAAGTCATATTCTATAAACTAAGAATGTTTCAAAAATTATTTTCTAATCATGTTTCTTAATTAATATTAATTTAAGAGAAATTTTTATTAAATGCGTCAAGATAAATAAAAGCGTTTTTAGCTAATTGGAACTATCTAACAAAAAAGAATTAAATCAATTGGATATTCTTCAGGATCAAGTTATCAGTTATCCATCTGAAGAAAGTGTTGCTAATCAGAATAAAAAAATTGAAAAAATTTTAATTCTTGATACTGAAACAACAGGTTTAGATGAAAATAAAGATGAGGTGATAGAGATAGGTTGTATTTTGTTTGATGTATCTTTTAAATGTGTACTTTCACAGGTCTCATTTTTATTCCCAGTTAGTAATAATGAAGCAGAATATGTTAATGGCATATCTGCAGAAGTAACTAATATCTCTCAACCATGGGAAGATGGATTGAATTTCTTTTTAAAACTTGTTGATAGTTCGGATTTCATTGTCGCGCATAATGTAGAGTTTGATAAGAAATGGTTTGGGAAAGGAAGATTACCTAAACTTAATAAAAAATGGATATGTAGTTTAGAAGATATTAATTGGTCTTTTCAAAAATCACTAAAAAATAGACCCTCAGTAACCGATCTAGCTTTATCTTTTTCAATACCAGTTTGGAATTTACATAGAGCTTTATCTGATTGCTTTTACATATCTGAAGTCTTCAAAAAATGCGATAATTTAGAGGAACTTTTACTTAAAGCTACTGAACCAAGGTTTTTATACAAGGCCCTGATTAGTTACGAAGATAGGTCTTTAGCTAAAAATGCTGGGTTCAGATGGAATAGTCCTGTGCAAGGAGCTTGGTCAAGAAAATTAACTACTGATGAGGCAAAAAATCTTGATTTTAGAGTTGAGATTTTGAATTAATATTTATTTAATTTTTGACTAAGAAAATATTTAGTGCATCTTACAAGGCATCCATTTATCACCCATTTTATGTGCTCCAATACATCCGTATTTTGAAGCAGCATTTTCAGCCTCTTGTTTAGTGTTAAATAGATCTGACATCATATTTTCCTTATTTGAATTTGAAATTTGTTTGGAATGATTTTGATGATTTTTATGAGAATTAGGTGAATACTCCCATATCCCCATAGTAGTAACACCGGCAGAGATAATTCCCATTCCGACGACTGATAAATTGACTATTCCCATTGCGACTGCACCAAAAGAAAATACACCCATTGGAACTACCCCTATACTTATTACTCCCATTGGCACTATTCCTATTGAAACTATACCAAGAGGTGCTATACCAAAAGCAATTTTTTTTGGTTTTGTACCGCAATGTTGATTCTCTTTACTTTTATTAATTCCCAATAGTTTTTCTAAATGTTAAATTAAAATTGTCTCACAAAATAACCAATCAAAGATTAATTTCTAGATGAATTAAAAATTTTGAATTATTTTTTAGAACTTTGAATAACTTAAAAAACCTAAGGGGAACAGTAGATCTATTTCCTGATCAATTAATAAAGTGGCAAAACGTTGAAAAAATTTTATTAGAACAGCTTTCTAGAGCATCCATCAAAGAAATAAGAACACCAATATTGGAAATGACCGAATTATTTATAAGAGGAATTGGTGAAGGAACAGATGTTGTCAGTAAGGAAATGTATACATTTCTTGATAGGGGGGAGAGATCTTGCACTCTAAGACCTGAAGGAACAGCCTCAGTCGCACGAGCGTTAATACAAAATGGAATATCGTCTAATCCTCTTCAAAAACTTTGGTACATGGGTCCTATGTTTCGATACGAAAGACCTCAAGCAGGCAGGCAAAGACAGTTTCATCAATTAGGTGTTGAGTTTATAGGACATGATTCAGTTAGAAGTGATGTTGAAATTATTGCTTTAGCTTGGGATATCTTAGGTAAATTAGGAATAAAAGAACTCAATCTTGAAATAAATACGTTAGGTGATACTAATGACAGATCAAATTTTCAAAAATCTTTTTTAAAATGGTTAGAAACAAATAAAGATTCTCTAGATTTAGATTCTCAGAATAGAATTTCTAAAAATCCTTTGAGGATTTTGGATTCAAAGAATATTCAAACTAAAAAAGTTCTTGAAAATGCACCAAGATTATTTAATTTTTTATCTGAAAAAAGTCATAACAGATATTTAGACTTAAAAAGAAAATTAGAGGTTTTAAAAATACCTTATGTAGAAAATTTTAATCTTGTAAGAGGTTTAGATTACTACACTCATACAGCTTTTGAAATTACTAGTGGGGCTCTTGGCTCCCAAGCTACAGTTTGCGGAGGAGGGAGATACGACGATTTAATAAAGCAAATGGGAGGGCCAAACACTCCTGCAATTGGTTTCGCTATTGGTTTAGAAAGATTAATTTTACTCGCAGGAAAAGAGCTTGAAATTCCAAGAAATACTGATATCTATATCATTAATCAAGGCTTAATTGCTGAATCATTAGCAATGGATTTATCTAGAAAATTAAGAAATTACGATTTGTTAGTTGAGTTAGATTTAAGCGGAGCCTCATTCTCTAAGCAATTTAAAAAGGCAAATAAACTTAAATCTAAAAGTATTATTGTTATTGGTGATGATGAGGCAGTTAATGGGGAATTTATTATACGACTCTTTGATCAATCAGGTAATGGGAATGAAGAGGAGGTTATATCTTTTGAGAATGATATTAAATTAGAAAATTGGATAAATAATAACTTACTTGTAAAGTGATGTTCTTGAAGATAGTGATAATTTTTCTTTTTATATTTATTTTTTTTAATTTAAGGAATTTTCTTAAATTAAATAGAAAACAAAAAGTTTTTAATTCTAAAAAAATAACAACTTTCAATAAAAAGAATCTTAAAAATTGGATGAATTTAACTAAAAAAGAAAGATATAACTTAACAAAACAAGATTCTCTTAACTACATGGATAAAAGAAAACTTTTATTAGACGAAATTAGAAATGAATATAAGAAAATATCTAGAAAAAATTCTGAGGGGAACATTAAGAAGAAATAATTATGGAAAATTACTGGACTTTTAATAAAACCATAAAAGGATTAAGACATTTTGTTTTAGTAAATGAGATTAAAGAAAAAGGAAATATTAGTTTTTTAATGGTTTCTGTCCTTGATTCTGAAATTAACTTAAAAACTACTTATGAGGAATTGATAAATAGTGGAAATTGGCACAAGGGTTGGATCAATCTTTCAAAGCATCAATCGATTACAGAAGAATACGTTAACTATAAATCCATCAATAAAGGAAAGGGTATCGATGAGATATTCATTAATGAAGATTCTTTATTTAATATTTCTTAATTTGATATAAATCTTTCAAGTCTCTTTTCTTTGTAAATACTAGGTTTTTCGTGACTTAATAATTATTTAAAAGTTTTACCCCTTTCAAAAAAATAAAATTAACGTTATCAAGGATTAATAATATTTACTTAATTCAATGTTAGGGGATATGTGGAGCTCATCTGAGTTGACCTCGGAAAAACTGGGAATAACTGAAATTAAACTTTCTTTTTTACGTGAAAATGGAATACTCAAGCCAGGGATTCATTGGAAAAGCTCTCCACTCGGTCAGAAAAAACCTTGGAAACCCAAAGCGCTATACAACATAAAAATGTGCAGAGAAATAATTAATAAATTTTATTCTGAAGAAAACTATAATATTGCAGCCTAAAAAATGATATATTTTCCTGACTTATTTGGGAAAATATATAAGATATTTATTCGATTAGATTCTCATCCTTACACTCAATAAGAGTGTTTTGCAAAGTTGGATATAAGTTAATCATATTTATATATTGTTTCGATTTTCTGTAAGATTTTGCAGCCTTTTTGTAATGAACTTCAGATTTCATTTCTAGTGAAAATTTTCTAGAAGACTCTTGAGAAGTAGTCATAATATTAGATGTCCTATCCCATATTTAATAATTCTTTGAAAATGAGGCAATAATCACCACGGTGTAATGAAACAAAACATCGTTTAATGTCAGCAAAATGAAATTTATTTAACTTATTTGAATTTAAAAATACTTGTTTATTTGATAGAACTTATATCTCTGAGAATAATTTTTCTTCATTAAATCTACCTTCTTTACTCTTGTCTTGCCCTTGGAATAATTTTTGTTTAGTAATAGTTAGGATTACTAACCTTTACAATTTTGTTATGAATTCAACTGTTTGGTGAAATATAAAGTATTCTCAAAACGTTTAAGCTAATCAATTCCTAAATGCAAACCTATGGAAATCCAGATACTACCTATGGATGGTGGGCTGGTAATTCAGGTGTAGCAAATCGCTCAGGAAAATTCATTGCTGCTCATGTAGCTCATGCAGGATTAATTGTTTTCTGGGCGGGTGCATTCACCCTTTTTGAACTTTCACGATTTGACCCAAGCGTCCCAATGGGTCATCAACCTCTAATCGTTCTTCCCCACTTAGCAACTCTTGGAATAGGGTTTGATGCTAATGGTGTTGCGATGGGAGATACTAAACCTGTTCTTGCGATAGCAATAGTTCACTTAGTTTCTTCTATGGTTTTAGCAGCCGGAGGACTTTTACACTCTTTACTTCTTCCTGGAAATCTAGAAGATTCTGATGTAGCAAGAGCTAGAAAATTCAATATTGAATGGGATAATCCAGACAAATTGACATTTATTCTTGGTCACCATTTAATTATTCTCGGTTTCGCAGTTATCGCTTTTGTTGAATGGGCAAGGGTTCATGGAATTTATGATCCAGCTATTGGTTCTGTAAGACAAGTTGAGTATGAATTAAATTTGGCCAAAATTTGGAATCACCAAACAGACTTTTTGACTATTGATAGCCTTGAAGAAGTAATGGGAGGCCATGCTTTTCTTGCTTTCGTTGAGATCACTGGTGGTGCTTGGCATATTGCTACTAAGCAAGTTGGTGAATATACCAAATTTAAAGGTAAAGGACTTCTCTCTGCAGAAGCTGTTCTCTCATGGTCACTAGCTGGAATAGGCTGGATGGCTATTATTGCAGCCTTCTGGAGTGCAGCTAACACAACAGTTTATCCAACTGAATTCTTTGGTGAACCACTTGAATTGAAGTTTAGTATTTCTCCTTATTGGGTAGATACCGTTGATCTTCCTGATGGTGAGTACACTTCAAGGGCTTGGTTAGCTAATGTTCATTACTATTTTGGATTCTTCTTTATTCAAGGTCATCTATGGCACGCTTTAAGAGCACTAGGCTTTGATTTCAAGAGAGTTACAAACGCTATCAGTAATATTGATAGTGCAACAGTTACTCTTAAAGATTAATTTTTAAATTCTTCTTACCAATATCAAAAGGCTCCTCTTACCGGAGCCTTTTTTATTTGAAAAATTTTGTTTATTAATTTAGATTTAGAGTTATATGTTTTTGAAATCATTGAATATTTTTTCGATACAGAATAAAGATATTTTTTCAAATTCTCTATTGATAAGTTTTTTTGGATTGTTAATTATATTTTTTTTGTTGATTTTTGGAAGGAAATTTAAACTAGCTGTTCAACTCGAGAGATTTGGATTGCCGATAGCAGTCATATCAGGAATTTTAGGTATATCTATAGGCCCTTTTGGTGCGATACACTTTTTACCAAAAGAAACAATAAATGTTTGGAGTAATTTTCCTACTCCTCTTTTATCATTAGTCTTCGCAACTTTAATGATGGGAAGACCTATACCGAATATAAATGGTTTAGTTAAACCGATTTTTAATCAATTTCTATTAGCTCTTTCACTAGGTTTCGGACAATTTTTTGTCGGTGGCCTTGTTGTCAAATATTTTCTGCCTCCATCTATGGAAGCAAATCCTCTAATGGGTTGTTTAATAGAGGTAGGTTTTGAGGGCGGTCATGGAGCTGCATCAATAATCGGTGAAAGTTTTAATAAACTAGGTTTCCCAAATGGTTTAGATCTTGGTTTGGCTATGGCAACAATGGGTCTTTTATCCTCTTCAATATTGGGTAGCATATTCATCTTCCTTGGTAGAACTTTAGGTCTTTCAGATACTGAGGAAATTCTTGAACAAAAAGATACTTTAAAGGGAAAAAATAAGACAGGAATTTTTGCAGATTTAAAAATTTTAATAATAAATCTTGGATTCTCTGGGTTGGCAATTTCTTTTGGTATTTTGCTACTTAAATTTTTAAGGTATATTTCAAGTTCTTTTGGAGATTTTTCGAAGGAAATTATTTTTTCACTACCAGTATTCCCTTTTATCCTTATAGGTTCGCTCCTTATAAGATATATTTTAGAGAAAACCAAAAATACAGAATTTATTTCAAATATTCTGCAAAGGGAGATTGGTATTTTATCCACAGATTTGTTGATTTTTACAGCTATGGCGAGTTTAGATATCGCAGTTGTTTTTGATAATTGGATACTTATTTTAGTGTTTACTATTTTCGGTTTATTTTGGAATTTATTCTGCATTGCTTATTTCGCATACTTTATTTTTGATGATTATTGGTTTGAAAAAAGCTTGATAGAGTTTGGGAATTCTACAGGTGTAGTAGCTTCTGGGTTACTTCTTTTAAGGCTTGCAGATCCTAAAAATATTTCTAAGACTTTACCAATTTTTACCTCAAAACAGCTTTTCGCTCAGTTAATTCTTTCTGGAGGACTATTTACAGTTCTTGCACCATTAATGATTTCTAAAATTGGGTTAGATTATTGGACAGAAATTTGTGCCCTAATTACATTCGCAATTCTCTTAATTGCATTGATTTTTAATAAAGTAGAGATGAAAAAGTTTCAATAAGAACCCTAGAATAGTATTAGCCTAAATTTTATTTTAATGTCATTTACTCCCTACGATATTCCACCTCAAGAAAATAAAGGGAAGTGGTTTAGGAGTCATTTACTCGGAAGGGAAATCGAACTAGGAGAATTGTATAGTCTTGGATCAAATGATTTAGATTTGCTAATGGCGGAGACTGCAGAAATTAGAAGCGATCTTGATTTTAAGGAAAGAAATATTGGGAAATTTAGGACTGCAGGATATTTTTTGGAGTTAGCAAGAATAATTGAAAAAAGGAAGTTGTTAGAAAGTTAAATTAGAAGGAAAATAATTCTTTGTATAATTTGGTTCCCATAATTCGTATTTATACATTAAGGTTTTAAATTCTTTATTATTCTCAAATGAATCTAACCAGTTTTTTATCGAGGGTTCAAAATAATTTATCCTTTTTTGACTTTCACAAGCGATTCTAAATTGTCTTACAAAAGGCCAAACAGACCAATCAGCGATTGTGGGGCTATCTCCGAAAAAATATTTGTTTTCTGCAAGTAGTTCGTTCCATCTCTTTAGAATTTTAATAGCATTTGTGAAATGAAATTCTTCATCACTATCTTTATATCTTGTGGCATATTTAAATCGATCTAAATGATATTTGAATTCTTTATCGTTTTCATTAATTATTTCAAAAATAGCTTCCTTTTTGTTCTCAGGAAAATAAATTAATTTGATGTTTTCCTTTTTCGACTCTGAGAGAGCCCACAGGATGATTTCAAGACTTTCTTCAATAACTTCACTATTTTTTTTTATAAGAATTGGAACCGTTTTCGTCTTTGAATTTTTTAAAAAATCTAGAGGTTTATTTTTTAAGTCAATTTCTCTTATCTCTACTTTTATTTCGCAAATTAACAGGGACCATCTTGCACGAATTGCATATGGACATCTTCGAAATGAATATAAAATATCGTTTTTCATATTGTAAAAACTTTTAATTTCCCTAATTCTTTTAGTATTATCTAAATAGGAATAGTATTAATCTTACAACGCAAATGTCGGGATATGTTTACCTTATTAGAGTAGGAGACCTTTATAGGATTGGGAAAACGGATAATCTTGAAAAGAAAATTAAAAAATTAAAGCCAGATGAATTATTAACATCAATTATGACTAAGGAGCCAGAAACTCTTGAAGCAAGATTACTAAGAAAATATAAGTCGCAAAGAATTCCTGAAACTGGTTATTTAAAGCTTTCTAAAAGACAAATTAGAGAATGTAAAAAGCAATTTGAATTAAAGGGTAGCTTACCTCACACTTTAGATGCTGAAGTTTCTATAACTCTATTTGCATCTTTTTTATTGTTTTCATTAGGTTCTTTTATTTTTAATTATTTAAATTTTGGATTTGTAAGATCTATATCTTATTCTTTCGGAATTGCATCTCTACCAATGGTTATATTATTTATTACAGGTAGTTTTGGCGGATACTTTTCTGAAGATTTATCTCTTTTCTCATTGTTAACTAATCGAATAAAAGGTTTATTTATTGCAATTGCAATGCTTTCAATGGCTTACTTAATTTTTAATTTAGGTTAAATTTCATAGTTACAATTTAAGGCGATTTCAAATGGAACTGATTGAGTAGGTAATTTAAGAATAGTTGAGCATATTTCAGCAATATCTTCAGGTTGTGTCATGCTTGATTTGTCTAAAGAAGAGATATTTTGGGCCATTTTTGTATTAACCCAGCTTGGGCAAATTGCAGAAATCCTTATATTTTTATCCCAACCTTTATTTTTCATAGTTTGGCATAATCCCATCAAAGCAAACTTTGAAGAAGAATAAGCGGCTAAATCACCTTTGGATCTTTTCCCACTCATTGAAACTAAAACAATAATTCTTCCTCTTCCAGATGTACATAAATGATCCCAAGAAAGCCTACATAAATGCCAAATTGCTAAAAAATTGATATTTAATGTATTTAAAATATCTTCTTCATCACCATCTTTGTATAAGAAAGGAACTTTCGATAATACTCCAGAACAATTTATTACTGAATCAAATCCTCCAAATTCATCTACGGTATTCTTTATCCAATTTTCAGCTGTAATTTTTTTTAAAGCATCATAGTGGTTGATTATAATTTTCCCTTTTGGCCATTTTTTTGGATCAATAGCGCTTCCTTTTAATGATTCTAAATCTCTTATGCCTATACTAATTCTATTGCCTTCTTTTAATTCTTTATGTGCAATATTTAGTCCAATACCTCTGCTGGCTCCACTTATTAATATGGTTCTCATTTTTTAACTATATGTTTGGAAATATTATCCTAAGTAACATTTTGAATTCTCTTCCATGCATAATCATAAGACCTTTCTTTACACTCCATGGAGCCTTTATAAACATTACGCACATAGCATATACAATCTCTTTTAAAGAAAGAGTATCAGTTAGAAACCCATACCATTGATTTTTAGGTAGTTGGAAAAAACTGCCAAAAAATTCTCTCAATAGTTTCTCATCAAACCTCATGAGTTTTTCTAATCCAAATTGGTAAAGTGATTTCTTCCTAATTAATTCTTTTGACCATAAAGCTTCCCAACCTTTTCTAGCAATATGATAGGTACTCAGATTTTTGTTTTTAATTGCTTCTGAGACTGCCTTAGCAACAAGTGGAGCTCTTCTTAAAACATTACCAATTAAATATCCAGATGCAGGATGTACCATTGAAGCAGCACCACCATATCCAAGTATTTGTTGTTTGAAATCTGGTATTGGCATATTCATGGGGAGAAATAAGCCAAGCTCTTCATGCTGCATGCTTGTGATTGATATATTTCTATAAGAAAGTCTCTTCTCTAGTCTCTCTTTCAAATTTTCCATTGTTAGAGGATTAACTAAACCAAGAGATGTCTCTTCAAGAAAATATTTTCCATCCCCCATATCCATGGCATAAAGAAAAGTGGGAGGTTCTTTTTTTTGCTCATCGTTAAGATGGTCATTTCTATAGTCCATTAATACAAACTGCTCTTTTTTAAGTGGCGGTTTACTAAAATTACCTACTATCCCATAACAAGTTTGAACTGCTAAGGGACCACACGATTTTAATTTAAGAAAAACAGGATCATATCCTGTTGCATCTACAACTAATCTTGCAGAATAAGTCTTGCCATCTTTTGTAGTTACTGTACTTTTGTATTTTTCAAAATGTATTTTGTTCGCAAAGCCTTGATGCCATTTAATAAGAGACTCATTGCATTCATTAAACCAATAATTGTGGAGTTTCTTCTTATCAAATAGTCCATAATCTAGTGAATGTTCAGTGGCTTTATTCTCGTCGTCCTGTTCTTCTAAAGCTCCATGCCCAAAAAAACTTACAGTATTCTTCCATCTATATTCAAGTAAATCCTGTAGCCCGAGTTGATCAACTTCTTTCCCCCAAATGCCATATGTGTTTGGCCAAGGTTCATCTGGTCCATTTGGAGAAAGCACTTCAACATCTAATTTTTCCTTCCCTAAAGCTGAGGCAATTGCCATACCTGCAGGACCTGCACCCAAAACAAGAACATCTGGCATGTTTTCTTTTGACATTAAATATAAATATTATGATTAAGGAAATTTATGGAACAAATTATTACTTCTGCGCTTAGGACTATATATTTCATCCAATACTTGTAATGAGAGTAGATTAATAATAATCAAATTACTCAATTACTAGTGACTAAGTTTTCAGTGTTTTAACAATAATTTATAAGATTACAAAATAAAAAATACTTAATAATATTTTTTTTATTATAAAAATATATGGCAAGTAAAATGATTAAAAACAAAAACATTTTAATTACTGGAGGTAATTCGGGCATAGGGCTTTTTGCCATCATTAATTTACTGAAGACGAAAAATAATTTATACGTGGTATTAAAATCTAAATTAAGAAAAAATGAATTTCTCAAAATAATTGAGAAATATTTTAATAAAAATTACCTTAGTAAATATTTAAATATTATTGAAAATTGTGATCTTTCAGATTTAGAGAATATTAAAAAAATTAAAGATTATTTTATTAGTAAAAAGATTTTTGTAGATGTAGTTGTTTTAAATGCAGGATTACAATATACAGGCTCTTTTTACCCTAAAGTATCAAAACAATGCATAGAATTAACTTTTGCGGTAAATCATCTTGCACATTTTTACTTAGTAAATATCATAAAAGATTTTCTTAGAGATAAAGAAGAATCTAGAATCATCATTACATCATCAGATGTTCACGACCCCAAAAGTTCAGGTGGCAATATAGGAAAGAAAGCGGGACTTAATAACCTAGTTGATTTTAGAAAAAAAGTAACTGGGCAATTTTTAAATTTTAATGCTGATGAAGCTTATAAAAATAGTAAGTTATGTAATATATTGTTTGCTAAAGAACTTGAAAAAAAATTAAAAATGTCCTCTAGTAAGATTTCTGTAATTACTTGGGCTCCCGGTCTAGTAATACCAAATGATGATTCCGGTTTTTTTAGATATAGTAAACGTTTTAATCTTTTTGGATATTTCATTTTCTCTAAAGTTGCAAAAAATATTTTAGGAATTTCTGAAAGCATAGAAAATGCTGGAAATATTCTTTCTCAGATTGTCCTTGATTCAAATTTAAATAATATTGGTTACGTACATTTAAGTAATAAACTTATATCTTTTAAAAAACATAAATTAGTAGAAAGTAAGGTTAGTGATGAGGCAAATAATTCTGAGTTGGCTTCAAAACTATGGATTTTAAGTGAAGAGATTTGTAGATCATTTGGCTTTGTTACTTTCAATATTTAAAGTTTGTGTTGGGAATGCAAACTCTATATTATTAACCGCAAATTCCTCAATAATTTTTAAATTTATAGATTGTTGAGCTTCCATTGCAGCGAGATAATTATTTGTTGGGATGTAATAAACAAGTTCAAAATTAAGACTGAAGTCACCGAAATCTGTGAAATGACATCTATCAAAAGACGCATCTTTTGTCTCTTCAACTATTTTTTTAATTATTATTGGAATCAATTTCATAAGTTTTGGAGAGGTTTCATAAACAACTCCCAATTTATGTACTAACCTCCTTTTTTCCATTTGGGCGTAATTTGAAATTATTCCATTTGTTAGGGCGCTGTTGCTCATTACTATCACTTCTCCATTAATACTTCTTATTCTTGAGGATCTTACTCCCACTCTCTCAACCATTCCGAGGACCCCATCAGATTTTATAAACTCACCTTTTTGAAAAGGTTTATCAAGCAAAATTGTTATATATTCAAAAAACTCCTGAACTGGATCTTTCAAAGCTAATCCTGCTCCGATACCTCCCGCACTTAGTAAAGCCCAAATAGCAGTCATTTGAACACCTATATTTTGTAAGAAAAATATTGAGCCAATAGTCCATGTTAATGCTTTTATCAATGGAGTTAGTGAAGATACCATTGAACTAATTGAGGAATCATTGATTTTCGAGGTCGATTCTGTTAAAGATCTTATTAAAACTTTATTGAGAGCTTTTATGATGATTATTAATATAAATAATTTCAAAATATTCAATAAGACAGATATGAAAGTTATTTCATCAGCAAAAAAATAGTCAATTGAAAAATAAAATGAGAGGAGGAAACCTATAGGTTTTACAATTCCAGAAATCACCTCAAAAATAAAATCATCGAAATTTGTTTTTGTTCTTTTGGAGACTTTTTTAAAAAATATTTTTAAAAGTTTAGAAATTATTATCGACAATAAAGTTCCAACAAAAAAAATAGATATTGCCAGAAGGAAGTTTTCAGTAACTAATTTCATATTCAAATAAACCCTAAAAATTTATCTCTAATAAAATTTTAAATTATCTCTAAACAACAAACCAGTCTTTATTTTTCTTTAACTAATTATTATATTTCTAATTTCTTTAAATTCTTTTCTATCCGCAGTTTTGCATAATTCAAAAATTATTGATTCAGTTGTTGTTAAGATCGCCCCACTCTTAGTCATTCTTTGTAAGGCTATTTCATGATCTATCCTATTTCGACTTCCCATGGCATCTGATATGAGAATAACTTCAAATCCTTTTTGTATACAATCTAAGACAGTTTGTTGAATACAAATATGAGTTTCGATCCCACAAACTATCAAATTTGTAATTTTCTTATTTTTAAGTTCTTTTAAAAATTCTTGTATATTAGCTAAGCTAAATTCCATTTTCTCAACTTTTTTAAATCCATTTTTGGGCAATAATTCAGGTATCGTTGCACCCAATTTGCAGGGGTTCTGCTCAGATAAAAAAATGTTTTCTTCTAAAATTTGATAGGCTTCTATTAGCTTTTTGATGTTTTTGGTTATTGAATCCTTGTTAAATATTGCTCTTAGAATTTTTTCCTGAACATCTATTATTAGTAAAGCATTCACTTTTGGTGATAGTTTGTAAAAAGATTTTTCATGCCCCTTCATCATGTGTATTTAAAGATATATTCAACATAGTATTTTGAACAACTTTAGTAAACATTTTAAAGCAAAAAGTTGTTTTACTCTCATCTAGAGTTATTATTGAGAATAGCCGTGGGTTAATTATTGTCATTATCCTCTCAATACAATGTCATCACATCTCCTCTCGGAGACGGTTTACATAAAGATGGGAAGAGGTTAACTCCTCAAAGGCTTAAGGTTCTTAATTTATTTGAAAATATTGGTTCTGGGAAGCATCTTAGTGCTGAAGAGGTACATGAAAAGTTAGTTAAATCAAGCTCCAAAGTTTCACTTGCAACAATTTATAGAACTTTAAGACTTTTAGTGCAAATGGGTTTGCTTCATGAATTAGAACTCAGTGAGGGCGGGCACAGATATGAGTTGCTTAGTAATGACACTCCTGATCATCATCATTTAATTTGTATTAGGTGTGGTAGAACAGAAGAATTCGAAAATGAAGAAGTTTTAGAAGCAGGCAAAGTTGCAGCAAAAATAAATGGGTTTAAACTAATTGAATCTTCTTTAAACGTAAGAGCTATATGTCCTAATTGCATTTAACAGATTTTATTAACTTAAACTCCCTCCGCAACTTGATCCTGCACCTGCAGTACAGGCAAAACAATGTTCTTTTACAGCTACCCTGTAGTCAAAAGTAAAGGACTCATCCAATAGATCAAAAAGTGTCTTTGGTCCTTTATTCTCTCGGAAATTTATCTGTTGATTAAAGTCACAATCGTAAATTTCTCCAAGCCAATTTACACTAATAGTTTTTTTGCACATAAGATTTTCTAAATTATTTTCATTAAAATTTTCTTTTAGTAATTTGTAATAAATATTTAGTTTCCCTTCCCTTCTTAGAGATTCTTGATATCTATTAATTGGCATATTAGTTATCGTGTATAAGTTATTAAAAACAATATTATATTTTTCGAATAGTATTTTTTTATAATCTTTTTCCAATATTTTCTGAGAAGGTGGAAGAATTGGGCTTACAGGATTGTAAACAAGATTTAATTGCAATCCATTTTCTTTCTTTCCATACCCTAGATCATTAAGAATTTTTATAGCATTAATACTTTTTTCAAAAACCCCAAGACCCCTTTGCAACTCAACATTATCTTTTTCATAACATGGTAGCGAAGCAGTAACTATTACTTTATTCTTTGCAAGAAATTGAGGAAGATCTCTATAACCTTCTTCAAAGAAAATTGTTAAATTGCATCTATCAATAATATCAACTTGTTTTGTGCTCAAACTAGCTATTAGGTTTTTAAATTCTGGGTGCAGTTCTGGCGCGCCACCTGTTATATCTAAAGTCTTGATTTTGTACTTATCAATTATTTTTGGAATGAGAGATATTATTTCATTGGACATCTTTTCAGTCCTTAAAGGACTTGAATTAACATGACAATGCTTACAAGCCTGATTGCATTTATAACCTATATTGATTTGCAATGTTTCTATAGGTTCTTTATATATTGAGGGGAATTTTTCTTTCATAGATCTATTATTTATAAATTGTCATTTGAAAATTCAAAAGTCAACTATTTTTTTTAAAGTTTGATCTCTTATTAGCAAGTTCAATAAACCAACTTATATATTCTTTGGGACCATTTTGAAAAATCAAGTCAAACTTTAAGTTGTCATAAAGATCACTGATCCCTTTTAAACCAGTTTTTTTTGTAGAAGGTCTTTCAACTTCACCGGAACTACTATCTACAAAAATTATTTTATTATTAATGCCAAATTCATTCCCTAATATTTGTATAAATTCTAAAAAAGATCTGTCACTTCCTCCTCTCAAAAAACTCTTTTCACCATTATTTTTTTTTGATGTTATTGTGTCACCAACTCCTACAATTAAAGGCATATCTACTGTTTGAATGGTACTTTTGCATAAATCAATTTTTCCCGCAATAGAATTTGGAGAGTTTCTAAAATTAAAATTACTTCCAAAAGGAGCTTTACCAGTTTTATCCTCAATAAATTTATTTAAAAGAAATAAGACTCCAGAATCTTTAACTGCTCCTTTAATAAGTAATTGTATGTCTGTTGATCCAATATCATCTTTAGAAGAAAGTTTAATTCTTTCTTTACCATTTTTATTTCCTAAATTTGGTGAAATATGCAGGAAAAATGAGTTTTTAAGGCCTTCGGATTCAGCTTTAAAGATGATTTCATTCATCATTTTTTCAAAACTAATTTGAATAAGCTTTCTTTTATCAGAATCATTTTTAACTAAATCAAATAGGCTATTGAAATTAATCGTTGGCGAAAAGCGTGTTTCGCATATTGATTTTACTGCGTGAAAATTGATATCTTCTTGGCTAAGTTTAGGAAAAATATTCTTAACTATAAAATTAAATTTTGGTCTTATTAGACAGGGTACTTTAGATAAAAAATTTAGTTCTTTTTCTGAGACTCCTTCAAAACTTATTTTACCATTGTTGTCTTGATACTCTACTCCACAGGCGGCTAAACCTCTTAAATATAGTTCTTTGTTTTTTGGCTCAGTAGTGCTTCTTAAACTCCTTTCTATTATTCTGTTAACACCTCTTGGACCTTCATGTTCCCCGCAAGTTAATACAAAGAATTCCTCTGCAAATTTTTTTACTGCATAGATATAATTTGATTCTAATTCTCTAGTCATTGGATCTTTAACTAAAGGGATACAAACTCCATCAATGTCTTGAATAATTAAGATATTTTTAGAAGAAATTAATTGTTTTTGTGCCTTTAAATTACTTGCCATATATTCCATATTTATAATTATTTGTTTTTTAATTTAATTCCTATATCTGAGTGAAATTATAAATTAAAAAATTCAATATTTACAATAAATAATTTGCTATGGTCAAGAATTGCTTTAATGTAGAAAAATGTTGGTATGGGTTAGAAATTAAAAAAATTATCAAGAATTTCCAAAAATGAAAAATAATTTTATAGAAAATATGAATGATGAAAAATATTTTTATTCATTGATTGAAGATTTAGAGAACAGCAAAGTTGGATTCTACAGTGTAGGTTTATATCCTGCATCATTAGCATATAACTGTGCTTTGCATGGAAAAGCAAATAATATTCTCCTAGCTCCTAGGGAAGATAGAGATTTGTTAGGCGCTTTCTCAAATGATGTTCTTTCTGATATGGATAATGAGACTGTTGAAAAGATTAAGAGAATGGGACATTATTCTTCAGAAGGAATAAGAAAAGCTTTTGATCTAAAAGATCTTCTTTTGGAATGTGAAATTGTTATTCTTGCTTCAAACAGTAACCATATACAAGATGATGTTAAACATGCTTTAAAACTTAGAAAAACTTTAAAAAGAGAAAATGTGGTTCTTGGTTGCCTCGTTGGTTCTTTTTGCATTGACAATAAAAACAAAAACCCTTTTATTCTCTGTAAAAAATATCCAAATTTAGCTTTTTTTACAGGATTTCATCGTCACGGAGCTTTACGAAATCCTAATGATAGTTTTACAGCGAATTTCTGTCATCCTGATGCCTTAACTGCTTTAATAGGAGCTCGAATTTTGAATCAATTGTCACCAAAAATCCAAGTTTCTCCTGGAGTTCATAATATTGAATGTCAATACATAAAATCAATAAAAAATATATCATCCATATTCGCAGGTTTTGTAAATAACTTTCATTCCGATAAGCCAGGAATGCTACCTACCATTAATACGATTTTGTTAACACAATGTTTGGATCAGGCCGCATCAGTATCTTTACAAGTTAGAAAAGAAAATAAATTAGACAATAAATATCTTTCATTAAAGGAACTTGGTTATGGTGAAGAAATAATTAGTGCAAAGGAAAAAATTAATGATAAATTTTTCGAAAAAGGAGATTATACTTTTTCTCAATTAAATGCGGTTAAGGCTGATGTTTTAGGGAGCATGACACTGCCAACTGAAGGAAAACCAACAAGGAATTTCCAGGCAGGACAAGTTTTGTCAGATATGCTTTTGCAACTCAATAGATGCCCAAAAGATGTCTCAGAATTTGTAAATTGGTGTAATAAATACTCTCTCAGTCAAGGGGGTTTAGAAGGTCTAAAATCCTTAAAATTTTGGCCAGACATTTATAAAGAATTCAAAATCAAAAATAATAATTGTTCAATGATTAATCTGATTTATTTATGCTTTAATGCTAATTCAGAAGAAAAAAAAGAAATTTATAAGGTTTTAATTAGTTCAGAAGAAATCACTAATTTTTGCCAAGAATCTGTGAAGTCTGAATTATCTTTAGAACTAAATGAAAAATTAAAAGGAGATTATCTTTTTAATAATATAGAAATCTTTTACAAGAAATTTTTTATTGACAAAGAGGAAAATGATCTTAAGAATAATGATTCTATTAATCAAATTTCTAAAAAGAATCCAAGTTATATTAATGTATTGAAAATTATTAATAATTATTTTAATAATTGATTATTTGTTGAATTTACAAAAAACTAAGTTTTTCATTTATTTACTAATCTTGATTGCAGGGTTAGAATTATTAAGGTTTTAAAAGGTTTTTTTGAAAAAGGAATTATCACATCGTTCTCATGAACTGAAAGCTCTTGGTTGGAATCAAGAAGATTTAACAAAATACGAAGATTTGTGGGATTACAGCCAAAGATGGGGATTAATAAATCTAGAAATAGAAGACAGACGGTTTTTAAAGAAAGCAGAAAAGTTACTCCCAAAGATTCAAAATAAAAAGATATCCGTTAAAAAAACTATTGAAGAAAAATCATATTATTTATGGTTAAATTTTTACCTAGATGAAATTTATATTTTTAGTAATTCTAATCTCCCCAAAAATAAACATGGTGTATGGACACTCTTAATTGAAGAGGAAATAAAACTTCTTAAGGAATTACAACCAGTTATGGGTCTTCCAGATACTTTAAAAGCCAAGAATCTATTCGAAAATAGAAAACAGCTTATAAATAAGGCGTTTAGCGAATTTGAAGCTAAAAACAACGATAAGGTTTTCAACTTTGATGAGGTTTTAAACAACTCTGAAAAAGATGTTGGTAAGAATTGGAAATCAATTACTGAAAAAGATCCCGAGGCTAATAAAACTTTTCCAATAATTGAAGCTTCAAATATTGAGAAACTCAGATCTGTGATAAAAGAGGATTTGAGTTTGTATATGAAAGATAATTACCCCTCATTAAAAAAGGATTTATAAATATTTATCTTTTTTTTGTTTTTTTTTTGGACTTTTCTAAGTTAAATAGATAATAGGATTATTTAAAAAATTTTGAGCAACCAAAAGTTCGAGACACTTCAGTTACATGCAGGCCAAGTTCCTGATCCAACTACAAATTCTAGAGCAGTTCCCATTTATCAAACTAGTTCCTATGTCTTTGATAATGCAGAGCATGGAGCTAACCTTTTTGGATTAAAAGAATTTGGAAATATTTATACTCGACTTATGAACCCCACCACAGATGTCTTCGAAAAAAGAATGGCAGCTTTGGAGGGAGGAATGGCAGCACTTGCAACATCCTCAGGACAAGCTGCTCAATTCTTGGCAATCGTAAACTGCATGACAGCAGGGGATAATTTTGTCTCTACATCTTTTCTATATGGTGGGACCTACAATCAATTTAAAGTACAATTTCCAAGATTAGGAATAGAAGTTAAATTTGCAGATGGTGATAGTATCGATAGTTTTAGAAATAAAATTGATGATAAAACCAAAGCAATATATGTCGAATCAATGGGAAATCCTCGGTTCAACATTCCAGATTTTGATGGACTTTCTGCTTTGGCGAAGGAAAATGGAATTCCTTTAATAGTTGATAATACCCTTGGTGCTGGTGGCGCTTTAATAAGACCAATTGATTTTGGAGCCGATGTTGTTGTAGAAAGTGCAACGAAATGGATCGGTGGACATGGAACAAGTATCGGAGGGGTTATTGTTGATGCGGGAACCTTTGATTGGGGAAATGGTAAATTCCCACTAATGAGTGAGCCAAGCGCTGCTTATCATGGACTCGTTCATTGGGACGCTTTTGGTTTCGGTAGTGATATCTGCAAATCTTTGGGAGTACCTGATAATAGAAATATAGCTTTTGCGTTAAGAGCAAGACTTGAATGCCTGAGAGACTGGGGATCAGCTCAAAGTCCTTTTAATTCATTTTTGTTATTGCAGGGTTTGGAAACTCTAAGTTTAAGAATAGAAAGACAAACTGCTAATGCTCTTGAATTAGCAAAATGGTTGGATTCTAATTCTAATGTAAGTAGTGTAAATTACCCGGGCCTAGAATCTGATCCATATTACTCAAGTGCCAAAAAATATACTACTGGAAGGGGTATGGGTTGCATGCTTATGTTCTCTCTTAATGGGGGTTATGAAAATGCAGTTAAATTTATTGATTCCTTAAAATTAGCGAGCCACCTTGCTAACGTGGGGGATTCCAAAACATTAGTAATTCATCCGGCTTCAACAACTCATCAGCAATTATCTGAAGAAGAGCAATTATCTGCAGGTGTTACTCCAACGATGGTAAGAGTTTCTGTAGGAATTGAGCATATTGATGATATAAAAGCAGATTTCGAACAAGCACTTTCACAAATCACATAGGAAAGGAGATTTATTGGCTTTAATAATTCCTAGTAACTATCACAAGATTAGTGATGTTGAGAAAAATCACATATCTTGGATCGAACCAGAATTGGCAAAAAGACAGGATATACGTCCTCTTAGGATTGGTATTTTAAATATCATGCCTCTTGGCAAGCAGTATGAATTTAACTTACTACATCCACTTGGTTTATCCCCTCTTCAAATTGAGCCAGTTTGGATAAAGCTTGAAACTCACTCTTATAAAACATGGGATCTTAATCATCTAAATAATCTATACATAACTTGGGAAGAAGCAAATAATCCAGAATCGTTAGATGGAATCATTATTACTGGAGCACCTATTGAACACCTAGCCTTTGAGGAGGTTAAGTATTGGGATGAATTTGTGAAAATTGTAAATGAAGCCAGAAATTCTTGCGCTAGTACTCTTGGATTATGTTGGGCGGGCTTTGCGCTGGCGTATTTGGCAGGGGTTGATAAGCAAGTTTTTGATAGGAAATTATTTGGGGTATTCCCTTTAAAAAGTCTTGTTCCAGGCCACCCTTTGATGGGTACACAAGATGATGAGTTTATTTGTCCTCAAAGTAGATTTGCGGGATTACCAGATTTGGAAATGGAGAAGGCCCAAAAAGAAGGGAAATTGAATTTGTTGGCTTATGGAGAAAACGTTGGATATACAATATTTGAATCTAATGATCAAAAACAACTTATGCATTTAGGCCATCCTGAATATACGGTGCATAGAATTATTAGTGAAATTGAAAGAGACAAAGAAAAGGGAGATGTACCTCCTCCTGAAAATTTTGATCTAAATAGTTCAAAAACCGCTTGGAGATCTCATCGGAATTTGCTTTTTCAGCAATGGCTTTGGTTTTGTTATCAACAAGTTAGTCTTAATTAACTTTTTTAATGAGCGCTTTCAATGCCACCTAGTCTTTCAAATAAGTTAAGACTTTCTTTATTTAATCCTACAATTTCAACTTTAGAACCACCATTCTGGAATTTTCTAATAATTTGCTCAAGAGCAACAACGCCACTTTGATCCCAAATATGAGCTGAAGACATATCAATTACAATATTTTCAGGATGTTCATGAATATCAAATCCTTGTAAAAAATAAATTTTACTTACAAAAAATAATTGTCCTTTTACTTTGTAGGTAATCAAATCATTTTCTTTAGCTTTTGAGACAGTTATAACTTTTGCGACTTTTCTGCTGAAAAGAATTGCTGCTAATGCAACTCCTGCAATAACTCCAAGCGCAAGGTTATGAGGTTTTGTAAGCATTGTAACTGCAAATGTCATAAGCATTACTGCACTATCGCTTTTAGGTATCTTTCTAATATTTTTTAATCCATTTATATCTGCTGTACTTATTGCGATTGTTATCATGATTGCTACTAAAGCAGCCATTGGTATTGCTCCAATCCAAGACTTCAAGAGGATAATCATAATTAGTAAAGATATACCTGAGGAGAGGGTTGATAATCTAGATTTGCCACCATTTTCAGTATTCATAACAGATTGCCCAACTAAAGCACATCCTGCCATTCCACCAAATAAGGATGCCACAATATTCGCGATTCCCTGTCCTCTTGCTTCTTTATTTTTATTAGAACTTGTATCAGTTACATCGTCTAAAATGTCTTGCGTTAAAAAGGTTTCCATTAAACCCACGAGAGATATTGCAAGGGAAGTCGGTAAAATTATCCCTAATGTTTCAAGACTAAAAGGTACTTTCCCATTTTCTATTGATCCAAAAGGGAGAGAAATACTTGGTAATCCATCAGGTAGTTTACCCAAATCACTAACTGTTGGGACATCTAGATTAAAAAATATGCTTATAAGAGTAATTACTACTATTGCGATAAGTTGAGATGGGACTACTTTTGTGATTTTTGGAAGCCCATAGATAATTACTAATCCTAGGATTACAAGAATCCAAACTACTGGAATCTGAGACTTAATTGGATATTGACTGATAGTTTGTTCAACTAATCCTTTTGATTCCTTAATACCTATTCCTAACTGAGGTAGTTGTGCTTGAAATATTAAAAGTGCCAATGCATTTACAAATCCACTTAATACTCCTGTTGGAACGAATCGCATTTGGTAGGCAAGTCTTAAATATCCCCAAAGAATTTGGAATATTCCAGTTAATATTCCAGCTGCAATAAGATATGGGACTCCTAATCCAGGAGCTTGTGATTCTCCATAAGCAACAAGTCCAGTCATTAAAAGAGCTGTTGAACCTGTGGCTGAAGTGATCATCCCCCTTCTTCCTCCAACAATGGCAATTGTTATAGATAAGCAAAAAGCACCAAAGAGGCCAACTTTAGGATCAACACCAGCTATTCCTGAAAAAGCAATTGCTTCTGGGATCATTGCAAAAGCAACAACTAAGCCAGAGAGGATATTTGACTTTGGATCATCTAACCAATTTTTAGATAAATATCTCGAGAAATTTGACATTTTAAGTTTCTTTATAATTAAGAAGTTACCTCATAGAGGAGGCAAAATACCTTGTGGGTCAAAAATATTCTTTAAAGTTTTTAATTCGTTCATTCTATTTCCAAAGGCTAATGTAATTTCTTCTTCATGAGAATTCAAATGATTATGCAATTGGGCTAAGTGAATATTTGGATAAAATCTTTTTAGCTTGCTCCATGATTCATGAATCCATTCCAGAGCGACATCTTTTTCTTGAAGATCATTTTTTTTCCATGATGCATATATCCATGGTTTCCAAGTACTTTTTCTATGAACAAAAAAGCTTGCTCCATGATTTAACTTTTTAGTTTTGCCACCTAATTGTTGAGAAGCAATATAACAGGAATTATTAGGTTTATTATCCATTATTTCACTCAAACATTTTATAAAAATTGGGATATCATTTTTTAAATCTTCTCCAAGAAGACTAATTACCTCAGAATGATTATTTGCATTCAGCTCAAATAAATTCAATTCCTTTGGAAAAAAATTAATTTTGTTAAAGTTTTCATAAAATTGTTTTTCTAGAGCAGGAAATTTATCTAGAAGCATTAAGTTTTCTTCTGTTCTTTTATCCTCTAAATTATTGAGTTCAGCAAAAATATATATATAAATTTTTTGGGCATAAATCCATTGAAGACTAATATTTTCTGGAAATTCCTCTGATAGTTTTATTATTTCTGAGAGTTCATTTAGATTTACAAATCCTTCAATAACCTTTATTGGATGTGATTGGATAGTCTTAAGTTCTATTTCGGTAATAATTGAAAAGAAGGGTGCTGCGCCTTTAATTGCTTCCCAAATCAATTGTTCTTTTGGACTTATTTGATTATTTTTTAAAGAGATAAATGTGCCATTTCCCAGGAAACCTTTTATTGATTCAATATTATCAATGGCTAATCCGTAGGCTCTACTGAGCGGGCTTACTCCACCAGTGAGTATATAGCCTGCTCCAGGAAGTTTAGAAAGTCCGATTGGAAAACTTCGATTATGTTTTTGTAAATGATTTAATAGATCCCCCATTATTACTCCACCTCCAATTGTTACTAAATTGGTTTTTCTATCTAGGTGAATTTTGTTGTAATTTTTTCTTAGATCAAGAGTTGTAAAACCATTTTTTGCACAACTAGAGGTTGTACCTCCACTACATACGCAAAGGTACTGGAATTCTTCATTAGAATAGTTATCCTCAAAAAATAAGGACTCATCAACGTCATAAATTAATTTCTTTAATTTTGCATCTTTTGAGTTGATATTTGGAACTTCAAGCAAACTATTATTTTTCACTACATGATATTGTTCTTTACTATTATGGTATAAGTAATAACTTGATTTTGGATAATTTAGATTCGAAGTTAAATAATCAAGTCGCGATACTTATCTGTGGACACGGAAGTAGAAATAAACTAGCCATAACTGAATTTCAAGAATTAACTAAGTTTATCCAAAAAAGATATCCAAATTTTTTGATTGAATATGGTTTCTTGGAATTCGCTAAACCTTCACTCCTTGATGCTCTAGACAAATTAAGAGATCTTTCTATAAAAAAAGTAATTGCAATACCCGCAATGCTTTTCGCTGCTGGCCATGTGAAAAATGATATACCTAGCTTGCTTATGAATTATTCAAGTAAAACAGGTATTGAAATAATTTATGGAAGAGAATTAGGTATTAATAATTTAATGATTAGTGCTGCTTGTGAAAGGGTTAAAGATGTATTTAAACAAAATAATACTCTCAAACCTGAAGAATCATTATTAGTTGTTGTTGGCAGAGGTTCTTCTGACCCGGATGCGAATTCCAACGTTGCAAAAATTACGAGAATGATCGTAGAAGGTATTGGTTTAGGGTGGGGGGAAACAGTTTTTTCTGGGGTAACTTTCCCTCTAGTTGAACCTGGCTTGAAAAATGTTGTGAGACTTGGTTATAAAAATATAATTATTTTTCCTTATTTCCTTTTCTCAGGTGTCCTTGTCACAAGAATAAAAAGGCAAAGTGATTTAGTTGCCATTAATAATCCAAATATTTCATTTATACATGCAAAATATCTTTCGTCACAGCCTTACGTGGTCGACACTTTTGTAGAAAGGATTGAAGAGATTCTTAATAACCAAGGTAATAATTTTATGAATTGTTCAACTTGTAAATATAGATCAAATTTATTTGGTTTTGAAAAAGAAGTTGGAATGGTACAAGAAAGTCATCATGACCATGTAGAGGGCTTGGGTATCAGTTGTGATTTATGCGATCCTGAATGTAATGGTGCTTGTGAAATACAAAATCAAATACCAACTCATAACCAAGAAAAATCAAACTCAGGACGAGGAGAGAGCTTAGAACATGAACATGAACATGAACATGTAGAGGCTCATCAACATGAACATAATCACCATCACCATCACCATAGTATTTATCCTAACTCAAAACACCCTTTAGGACCTGTCACGCTTCGCCTGCCTAATAAAGACTAAATCTTAAGAAATACCATTGAAAATCAATGAATCATCCGTCTCTTTCTCGACTTAGTCTTAATAGACTCAGTATATATAAGTATTCTTAATATAAAATCTTGAAAGTATTTTGAGCTAGATTTTCCACAATTTACAGGTTGTTTTCCACGTCCAAATCCACATTGGATTAGAACTGCCAGTATTTTTTAAAAAAAACAGGACTTCAACATTATTGTTGACTTTTCTTTAAGATCTATTCAATTTCCTTATTTGAAAAGGAAGTTTTTTAAAAACACACTTATAACATGAGTCTCATTTGATAATTTGAAAAGTTTTCTATCAGATATTTTTTGATTTTTTTAGAAAAAAATATCATTATAGTTATGCAGAGAAAAATAGATTTATGGACCAAATCAGCCAATCAAATTTAACTGATAAGAAACTTGTCGAGTGCTCTTCAAATAAAGTCTCTTTAGAAACAGAGCTTTCAGAAACTCTTTATAACACTATGAAAGATTTCGTATTAAGTAACCCAACTTGGGATCAATATAAGCTTATAAATTCAGCTTTAGCTACTTTTCTCGTTCAAAACGGATGTACAGATAATTCTGTCTCTGAAATTTATTTAAATCAATTATTTACACCTTCTAAGTCTTTTTAATATTTAAACAGGCTCTTCTACTCAAAGCCATCATTGTTAGTGTGGGGCTTTGCCAAGATGATGTGGGCCAGCATGCTCCATCTAGTACAAGTACATTCTTGCATCTCCATAATCTATTAAATTTATCGACTACGCTATTTTCTTCATTAACCCCCATTGGTGCTCCCCCTACTTCATGAATGTAATATCCAGGAGGAGGAGGACTATCTGAAAATGCGATCAATTTTTTTGTAAATAAACTCCCTAATGGGATATTCATTAGTTCATTAATATTTTTTATTTCTCCATTTGCAGCTGTGATTGATTTTCGTATTGTATTTTCCATATGTTTGGCCATGTTTAACTCATTTTCGCTCCATTCGAATTCAATGTAGGGAATTGGGATACCCCATTCATCTGTTTTTCTTGAGAGAGAAACTGAGTTTTTTTCTCTAGGAAGGACTTCGCCATGGGCGATAAGAAAGCCAATAGATGTGTTTGTGTCTTTTTGCAAAAATTTAGGTATACCTAATCGATCAATTGCCCCCCAGATTCCATAACCTCTGTGGAAATTTATGTCGTCAATTTTTGGTAAATTTGAACCGAATGGAATAAAGAAGCTGCCTGCTCCAGAAAGTTCGGGAGTATTATCTAATGTTTTTCCTGCATTATTTGTTTTTGGGACTGAAAAAAATCTACAGATAGATATATGGTCCATAAGGTATTTACCTAATTTCCCAGAATTATCTTTAAAACCTGAGGAATTTGATTTGTATTCTGAGTTCAGTAGGATTCTGAGTGTTGAAATTGTTGATGCACAAAGAAGAATTAAATCGCAATTCAATACTTCTTTGTGTCCATTTTCTAAGTTTACAATCGTTAGTTTTGATGCAAGCTCTGTGATCTTGTTAACCTCAAAAGATTCCACTAGGTGATTTGAAATTATTTGAACATTCCCAGTATCTAAGGCCTTTTTAAAAGTGCTTCCTGTACTAGAGGATTTGGGCCATTTTTTATCTTTTACTGATGAATTACGGTCAAATCCTCTTGATTGCATAAATGGATAGTTTAATTTTGATTTAACTTTGCTGCCAAAAATATTTTCGTTTTCTGTAAGAGGTATTTCACCACTATATTTACCGTTTGGAACTTCTTTAATGTCATCTTTTCGTCCATAGATGCCACAGAAATTTTCAATGAAATCATAGTGAGGGGATAGTTCATCGTATGAAATAGGCCAGTTTGGTCCGAATCCGTCTTTTTTAGCCGGTTGAAAATCTTCTGAGGAAAGTCTTAATGTTATACCTCCCCACGTTAATGATCTCCCCCCAAATTGTTTGCCTTGGCTCCAAAGAAATGGCTTTTTTGGGGGGAAGTCATAAGGATGCTTCAATTCATTTGAATATAAGTCAGGATTATTTTTCCAATAACCAGGATGTTGGCATTGATTTGCATGTTTTTTTGTTAAAACTCCTGATAATCTTTTTAATGTACTTTTAGGCTCATTATTACTAGCTTCATGCCTTTTAACTTTAGGCCCTGCTTCTATAACTAAAACTTTTATCCCCTGTTCTGCCAATGTAAGTGCGGCTATTCCTCCAGTAGCTCCAGAACCAACAACAATTGCATCATAAGGACTTATATCCAAAACCTAGTTCGTGATTTGTTATTTCAATAAATATAGCATTCAGTAAATAATAAATTTTTAGATTTCAGCTTAAGAAGTTAGAATTTATTGAAATACTACTCAAAAAATGAGATTTATAATTTTAACTGTTTTAATGATTGTTTTAACTCTTCCTTCTAGAAGCTTCGCTGCATTGGATTATGGTAAACAATCATTAATAGGAGTTGATTTTTCTGGATCTGACTTAAAAGGGGCAACTTTCTATTTGACTGATTTACAAGATGCAAATTTATCAGATTGTGAGCTCCAAAATGCTACTCTTTATGGAGCAAAATTGAAAGATACTAATTTAAGTAACTCCAATTTAAGAGAAGTAACTTTAGATTCGGCTATTTTAGATGGAACTGATTTATCAAATACTAACTTAGAGGATTCATTTGCTTATAGTACACAGTTTGAAAATGTAAAAATCCAAGGCGCAGACTTCACGAATGTTTTTTTGCCAAAAGGTATTGTTAGGAAATTTTGTGAAAGTGCCTCTGGTACTAATCCGTTCACAAATAGAGATACCAGAGAAACTTTAGAGTGCGATTACATTTAAATTTATGCACATAAAAGTTCTTTTTTGATTTTTCTTTGTTTAAAAAGTGATCTCCCAATAGGCCAACCTAAAGTAGATAAATGTCTCATTAAAGAACTTGAGTATTTGAAATAAAAATTGCCTGAATATTTGATGTCAAGTTCTTTTAGAGTGGTTATCAATAAACCTAAATCTTTCTTGTTGCCTTTTTTCATTTCCAATAATATCAATGCTTTACTTGATAATATTTTTTCTAGAACCTTATCATTTTCAGCAAAACCAACTTTAAGTGAATTAAATTCATCAGAATAAAGAGTATAAATTATTCCATCTTTGAATTTATCTAAAGAAGTATCAACATTAAACTTCGTTGTTATTAATGTTTTGTATCCTTTAATGATTTTTCTGTTATTCATAATTATTTGATTTCAGTCTGAGCTAATTCGTATTTCTCCAATAGATTGTTTACTTCTGCTAGTGCAATCCTTTTTTGACAGGCCGAGTCATATCTATTTACTGCTACTGAAGGTATCGAACCTTTGCTTTTCATTTCCCTTATACCAGTCTCTAAACATTGAAAAGCGACACTTGATAGATCTCTTCCTTCTGCTGCAGCCCAAACTTTCAAAAGATAAGTAAGATTTGATGGTACTGAGATCTGAACTTTGTTTGAATTTGAAGTATTTAATGCAATATCATCGAGACTAATTTCTTTGGAAGAAATAGTTTCTTTAACCTTTTTCTTCAATATTTTTACTTGGCTTACAGCGTCCTCTTTATTCTTTATTTTTTGTTCTATTTCAAATAACTCTTCTTCTGAATTAATTAATGCTTCTAATGCCCATTTAGCATCATCTTTCGCAACAGCGGTTTTATCAAGCCATTCATCTCTTATTTTTGACCAATTACTAGGCATAAGCTTTATGCGATAATTCTATGATATATAAATCTATTTAGATTGTCTACTCAATCTAAATAGATTTTATCTTGATTTTATAAAGTTTAAATTTTATTTTTAATAATTACTCATCTTAGAAATAATCTTTTCAATAATTGAAACTGCAGAATATATCCATGTGAACTTAGAGGTATTTTTTCGTTAATTGAACACGATATATTTGATAATTCAATCTTTTTAAAATTTAGTTATTTGTTTATTTAATTAAAAACTTCTTAGCTTTTAATCTCTTTCAATAAGTTCAATTTTATAACCATCAGGGTCTTCAACAAAAGCCAAGACAGTAGTACTGTTTTTCATTGTTTTAGGTTTAGTTGTTATTTTACAACCATTATTTTCTAATCCTTGGCAAATTAAGTGAATATCTTTTACTCCAATAGCTATATGACCATATTTATCTCCAAGCTCATAGTCTTCAGACTTTTTGTCCCAGTTATAAGTCAATTCAATTACTGCGTTTTCTTTTTCTGAGCCATAACCAACAAATGCCAAAGTGAATTTTCCATGGGGGTAATCCTTTTTTCGCAATAAATTCATTCCTAATCTATTAACGTAAAAATCAATGGATTTATCTAAATCTCCAACCCTCAACATTGTATGTAGGATACGCATTTTGAATTATAAAACTTAACCAATTATCTAATATTAAATAAACATCTGCCAAAGTTGATTTTTCCGAGTCTAAGCCTTTTTATTCAGTTCAAAAAATTAGGTTAATATATGAATACTAAACTTCAATAATACATTGAATCAGATATTCCAGAGACTCTCATCAGTATTTTTGTATACTTTGCCATTAAAGGCATCAATACCTTTTGGATATTATTTGTTCTATAAATATTCATTTTTAAAAATACTATTATTATTAACTTTCCCGATAGCAATAATTGAAAAATCTTTGCCTTTTGGTAGTTTTTTATTATTTATAATTTTGTTTGCTGGATTAGCAAGAAATCCAAATGTTCCCTATTTCGTTAGATATAACGCATGCCAAGCATTACTTATTGATATTGCTTTGATAATAATTTCATATCTCTTGAGAATATTTCCCATAGTTGAATTAGGCTCAATAATTTTTATATTTACACTATGTATTTTTATTTATTCGATTTCTCAGTGTATCTATGGAGTTGAACCTGAAATTCCCTTAATTAGTAAATCTGTAAGAATGCAAATTTAAAAAGATTTATAGATTTACTTACTTTCTTCAGCACTCATTAAGAATAGATTCCCATCTTTGTTGACTTGCCCTTATTGCTTGCATTGGCGGATTAGCTCCCTCTATTTCAAATGCTTTAATTAATGATTTATTAGCTAATAGTCCTAATCTTGCTGCCTCTCTTTGCCTAGAACATACTTTTTTTCTTGATCCCTCTTTTAGACTATTTTCGATTTCTTTAAGAATCTGGCTAGCTTCATTCGATTTAGAATAAAAATCATTCATGTATACATCAAGTACCGTATCAGCAAAGATTTCAACTGGGGAGATTATTGTGACTAAGCACACTATAAAACTTACAAATACAAATATTTTCATAACGATCTTAAGTAAATTGTTTGTCCGATCTCTTTAATACTAAATAAAACGTAAGAACGCTAATTGTTCCAGATGGGCCTATTAAAACATGCCAAAATTGATCGCCACTAAGCGAGAGCCTTGCGCCAAAGAAAGTCGTAAAAATAATACCAAATATTGGGTAAATAATAAAAAGCCAATCTTTAAAAACTCTTTGCCAATTTATAATTAGAAGGATACTTATTATTACTTGAAAAAGGAGAGCAATAGTTTTATCAAATAAAAAATATGAGATTATTGAACATAAACAAATGCAAAAATTAGTTTTTTGAATAAATTTATTTTTTATAACTGATATTGATAAACATGTTAGACCTAAAGATAGGAAAGAATAAAATAACCAATTAAATAAAGAGGAGTGATCTACATAAATCCAAGATGTTTGAGTATGATCTATCGTCTCAGAAATCGATGCCAATCCTAAAAAAGTAAAACCGAAAGGTATCAATTTGTGCTTGCTTATATGTTTGAATTTATTGATCGATCTAATACCTAATAATATTGGGATGATTGCTGCTTGAAAGTGGGCAAATAATAAAATTGAAAAAAACAAAATAAATTCTCAAACTTAATTCATCCTAATTTAAATACAAAAAAATTTTTGGGTCACCTTAGTAGAGAAAGATACCATTGCCCAATTACTATAATCAATAATGTAAGAACAAAAGGGAACGCAGGATATCGTGTTTGAAAATTAGCAGGTGGCCAAGGAGACCAAGATATTAATCTTCCTTGCGGTTCATTTGAAATAACTTTTTTTTTCGATTTTTTGGATATTAAATTATCTGTGGAAAATCCTTTACTCATAATCTAAATAAAATTATCTTAACAAGAACGTTTCAAAAGAGCGTTTATATTATTCGGTTCTTTTTATTTGAACGGAGGGGGTGGAGTTAGAGTCGGTGCAGTATGCACAGACCTGAACTGACCTGAATAAGAATATCAGCAGAAAAGTCATATTATCCCAAACACAACCCAAACACATTTAATTTATTAATTACGAAGTATGAATTTTTTCAAATATCCTTTAAGGTAAATATTGCCTTGTATTTAATCGAGGGATTGTTATTTTTTGCACGGAATAAAATTTACCTGACTGACAGTTTTTCCATCTCCATCTCCTTATGAGCTGATGATTTTCAAATGAGAATTCTTCTTGAGTAAAACCTGAATCCTCTTCATTTTTATACCAATTACACTTACCAGAATTTATTTTTTTGTTTAAAGGAATTAATTTTATAGAACAAGACCAGCTGCTGCTGCTAATTTCATAAAGATAATTTGGATTATTTCGTTTTCGGAAATATCTTTCACGATATACATAATTGCGTTCATTCCCTCCCCATTGAGCATTTTTATATAAATAGGGACAATTAGGACTTGTATTTTTGCTTTCTCGCTCTTGAATATCTCTTAAAGATTCTGCAAAACTTTCATTGTTTTTGACTATATTTACTCCAAAAAAGATAAGATAAAAAGTTATTATTTTTGAGAAAAAAGATATGAAATAATAATATCTAAATTCAGATTTCATAGGAAAATTAAAATTATGAATAACTTTAAGAAAAAATAATATTTTAGGATAACCTTATAAAAAAAATTTTTTGAATCAAATTTGTCCTAAAACCAAGTTTACAAAATAATCCATATATTATCAAACACAACCCAAACATAACCCAAACACATCCCAAACACATTTCAAAAAAATGTGATTAGATTTGAACTGATATGAACAACATTTTCTGCTAAAAATCTTCCTCTATGCCCACTATATGGATGTAGATGTTCAATATGACTATGAATGAACTTATCTGATTAGTTTAATGAACGGAGGGGGTGGGATTCGAACCCACGGTGCCCTTGCAGACACGCTAGTTTTCAAGACTAGAGCCTTAAACCACTCGACCACCCCTCCAAGGTTAAATATTTAGTTTTAACTTTTGAATTATAGCAGTCTTAAGATGCAGTAAGGTTTTCTCTTCGTATAGATTTTTAAAATTAAAAATAATTTTTATAATTAATTTCAAATCTATTCTTTTTTATCTAATTTATTGAAGTTAATGGTCACATTTTTATTTTGAAAACTATTATCAAGACTTACTTAAAAAAGTTACAATCTCTTTCTAATACCTAATGTATACCAATGATGACTAAGATTTCTGCCTCTGTCATTTAAGACGCCTAAAAATGAACAAACATGGCTTAATCCAAGAGTAATAGAAGTATTTTTATCTTTTGAGATTGGAATATTAACTTCAGCATTTATTTGTGAAACTAATGAAGAGAAATTATAGGGTTTTTCTACTACTCTTGTTCCAAAGGAATAAGAGGGGCCTATACCAAGTCCTATTCCAATAGGGATTTTATTACTTAATTTACTTACTCTTATGGTAGGGATGATGCCAATAACCCCAAAAGTCCCTTCATGTTCCCCATCTCGCAAGCCATAATCACTAAATTTGTGGTCAAAAATATTTTTATTAGTAGATTGATAACCTAACATTCCGGTAAAATCGTAATCAAGACTCCAATATTTTTTCTTAATTTGTTCCTTTGTGTAAATTGCAAAGGCATTAATACCTTCTAATCCTTCAAAACATGCTCTCCATGCATTGCAACCAAATAAAGGATAGAATGGTTGCCATTTTCCTCTGATAAAAGTTCCTCCTCCAAATGTTAGATAACTTTTAAGTTCATTATTCTCTTTATTTTTGTTAGGAGTCTCAGTGGGCTCAAAATTCTTTGAGTTAACCTCTTGAGTTGATAGTCTCCAGAAAATTTTTGAGTTAGATGACCTTTCTTTGAGAGAAATATTTTCTTTACTGATATATATTTCGGGGACAGGTTCAGGTATTTGATATTC
Organism: Prochlorococcus marinus XMU1412; assembly: GCF_017696315.1. Taxonomy (NCBI): domain Bacteria; kingdom Bacillati; phylum Cyanobacteriota; class Cyanophyceae; order Synechococcales; family Prochlorococcaceae; genus Prochlorococcus; species Prochlorococcus marinus. The sequence goes on from NZ_JAAORJ010000002.1 coordinate 149,324, forward strand.
CATTGTTCCATTTTTTTAATTAGTCATAATGATATACATTTCTGGTTTTTACCCTAACGATACACTACAAAAATTATTATTTTACTGGTCACAATCTGGTCACACTGTCTCGATAGGGTTGTTTGATTATCAATATAGTCTTATTAAGAACTTTGTTATATAGAAGCTTTTGAAGAATCTTGAAGATTTTATTTAGTCGAGACTCGTTAGCTTTAAAGACTAGAGACTTAAACAGCTTAATCACCCCTCTTGAGGATTATTCAATTTTTTTTGAACTTGCCTAGCCTAGGATAGAAAGTTAGTCATAGGCAAGAAAATCTTATAAACTAAATACCTATTTTCAACAAAATATTAACTTTATTATTTTTGCTTTTGTTAGGAGTTAAATGCTTATAAATCCCTCTTCATGTTACTAAAAGTCATCCGAGGAAGACATCTATTATTGAAAGAGACTTCTACTTTCAAAAGCTATTTTAGAAAAAGGTTAAATATTTAAGTATGTTTGAAACAATGAGAAAAAAAGAAAATAAGAGCAATTAACAATATTTATTTTCAAGAACTATTTTTTTTGCTACTAATAAAAAGCCAATACAAAATATAAAATGCTTTACGTTCAGCATTGGTCATTTAAGACTGGATATCATCAAAAAGGTGCGGAAAAATTTCTTAGTGGAGGAGGAGATTATCCTGGAGTCGAGATGGTTGGAAGATATCATGCGCCAGGATCCTTAGAGGGGTGGATAGTCTTAAAGACAGATGATCCAAAAGCAATATATCAGCATGCTGCTGAATGGGGTGAATTCCTTAATTGGGAGACCACACCGGTATTTACTGATGAAGAAGCTGGTCCAATAGTTGCCAAAGTCTACTCCTAAGTTAGTAATTTAAATTCGATCTAGAATAAGGAGCAACTAGCTCCTTTTTTATGAACACACTAATTATTTCAACTTTTAGCTGCACATTTGAAGAATTTAAAACCGACGTTTCTGGATTTATAACAGCAATGGGTCGAAAGGTGGTTTCAGAATATGAGTTTGTACAGGCTGGAGAGCATAAATCTCATTTACTCATGAACGTCTTAGATATGGAAGCACTTGACGCTGAAATGACTTCAGATGCAGCTAAGGAGTGGGACAAAAAAAATAATTGTAAGGATACAGTCTATGGAATTGAGCTTGTTGAATAAAAATCAAACGCTTACAAACATCACTATCCGAAATTGACATTTTGTTGAAATAAACCAAATAAGTTATTCCCAGCGATGGCAGCAATTATTAAAACGAAGGCAACTATGGCGAAAAGGGCACTTACATCTTTTATGTCATAAGGTGCTTTAAATAAAGGTTTCTGGTCTGCCATAGTTATCAAATATATAAATGCAATTAAATAATACTATTCTAATACTTGTTAGAAGTATTAAGTAATTTTTTTAGATTAAGTTTGGACAAAAAAAGCCACTTTTAGTGGCTTTTTTATTTATTGGATAAATGAACTAGCTTGTGTAAGCTTTTCCTCTATAAGTTAGTTCGTTATGCTGCTTTTTAGCTGCTTCTTTATTCTGGACGTACTTTTGTCCTCTGTAAATTAGAGTCATTTTTTAAGCTCCGGTTTCGCTTAAGTCCCCGTTCCATGGCTTAAGTCGATTTGCGGCTTGCTATGCGCAAGTTGAACGTTTTGGTAGCGGTTGCTACAATTTAATAATAACATTCTAGAAAATTATTTGTCTAGGACTTTAATAAATAAACTTAATACTTTATTTAATGAAATAGGCTCCTACCAAAGAAAATTATGTTTTTCTTTATGTAGTTTCTTGCAGGTTACATTTTGTTCGTTTTTGAGAAGTATTTTTTATTTAATGAACTTTTAAATGTAAAATTCTTAAGATTATAAAATTTGTTTTATGTTTTCTAGAAGCAAAAAACCTACAGTAAAAAAATCCGCAATAGTTGAAGAAACTCCATTATTTGCTCAATTACTACCATTCGCAAACAGAATGAATGATAAGGTTCAGTTGGTAAATGCTTTAGCTTTTACTTTTATTATGGGATTTTCAATTTTTGGAATTGCTTTATGGAAACTTTCAGGGCTCACCTAGTTATTTAGTTTTTGCAAAGCATTAATTTTTGATTCTTTGTTTTTAATTATTGTTAATAACCACTTGGAGGCAAGTCCCCTAGATATTGATCTATTTTTTAGAAATCTACATATATAGATGTGTAGATTTTTTTCATTTTTGGAGTTAAATTTTTCTTCAAAGTCTAATATTTCCTCTTCTGAGGTTCTTTTTCTTAGCTCGTCCACTAAGGCATGACTCGAGGAATCATTAAATAAGTTCCCGATATTTAGGCTTAATGTCATCAATAATTTATGTCCCTAATAAAGAGGTAGCCATAAATTAACTTTTTAAAAACTAATTAATACTTATTATTTACAAAAAATTTAAAACTTAATTTTTCGGTTTAGCCAGAGGGAGAAGGCATTTATCTGAATCACAACCTGCTGGACCTGCTTCAGATAGTTCTCCAACATCATATTTATTAAGAGCGTCAAAGAAATCGTTATTTACTTTCCTTTCTATTACTTTATTCTGCAATGATATATATTCCTCTTTACTTATTGGTTCAAAAGGTAATCTCGGGAAAGTAGCGTTAGCACTAAATCTAGCTAGCAATGCTGCTGAAATGTATCCCTCATTATTCTCTATTGCATTATGAATAGCCTTAGCTAAATCCTCGATTTCATTTTCTCTAAATTCTACGGTTGCAGAGGTATTATGCTCTGTGTAATATTTCTGTACTTGCATATAAAAATCAAATTGAGCTAATGCTGAGAAATTATTGATGTCTATTTGGTCTGCACCGTCTATATTTGCCCAACTAACTTCTGTAGGGATTTCAACTAACCATTCTGTACATCTTGGATCAAATGGATTATCGAGCAAGCAACCATTTTCATCTTTATCAGATTGAGATGGAACGACTGAGTAACCATAATCCATACAAGCTAAAGCTATTGGGTCATTTTTCCTGAAAGTTATTCTTCTTATGAATCTTTGAGCCTTTGGAGGATGCCATCCTGGAGCTGCTCCAGTAAGAAGACTTTTAGTTCCGGCTGGCTGAACTGTTGTGCATCTATTTGGCCTCCTTAGATTATGCTTATCACAATATTCCCATACAGTTTCTTTTACTATTTTTCTCCAAGAATCTAAGAATTTAGCTTCCTTTTCTTTGAAGGCCTTCCCTTCTTTGCTATTTGGCCTTCCTGCTTCCCACCATTTCAACCATGGCGTCCCAAAGGCATGGACACAAAAATCAAATAATCCAGTGAAACTTACTCCTACAATAGGATCATATTCCCTACTTTTTCTGTAACGCTCAACTTCAAATTCATGATTAAGTAAGCATGCTACAGAAAGAGCGGCTGCTTTAAAAGCTTTTTTTTGCTCTTCAAAGTTTCCTGGATCAATCTGATTTAAATGAACTTCAGCCAAATTGCAGTGGAAATCATTTCCCAAGATCTCCCCACAAGGGTTAAGGCCATATCGGCTCATCCTGTGGTCTAACTCTTCATCTGAAAAAGGACCATAACTACTATTTATCCAATTTCTCGCTTCATCCTTGCCTTGTTCTGAGTAGATTTCAATAAATTCCTTTCTCAATTCATCATCTTTGAGAATATCTGCATTTGACCTTGCGATTGCTTCTGGAGCAAATTGAATGGCTCCCTCACCTGAATGGAATTGTTTAGTTACTGCATCCAAAACAGTTTGGTAGGTGGGTTTTGTATGGTAAACCCTAGTATGATTTGCCATTCTAAGGGCATCTTTTTCAGGGTCTATTCTCCAATTACCATTCTTATCTTGACTCCATAAATTTTCTTTTGCTGATGCTGCTTCCTTATCATCTGAAGCAAATTGTCTCATTCCAGCACTTCTTCTTATATTCCCAGCAACTATGGTTACTGCAGCTTCATCAATTAATAAACAACACTCTACTGTACTTAATTTCCTACCAATTGCCTTTCCAAGAAGTGATGCGACTCTAGAGTAAAGATCTTTCAATTTGATAGGATTTGCCATACCACCAAAACCTTTTAATGATTCTCCAGCAGGCCTAATATCTTCCAAATCAATATAAACATCAATTTCTCTTTCAAGACTCTCGTTACTTGATGCCTCAAGAAGATATTTATAGCTATCTACCCATCCTCTTCTGCTATCTCCAACTTTGATATGAAGATCTTTTCCTTTAATTTCTAATGATGTCTTTTCTTCTCTTTGATCTTTAGGAGTTATTCCAACTTCACTGACTGATTTAATATTTATTTTGTTAATTACCGTAGGCAGATTATTTATAAAATGAGGCTCAATTATTGCACCTGTTCCACATCCCATCATTGCTAAGTCCATCATTAATGCGAAGGCTTCCCAATCAATCAAGTTTGTTGAGGTACAGTTGTATGCTCCTGAGAAATTTTGGTTCTTATTAATCCAAGGGGTTCCTCCTATCCATAACCATCTTCCTGAAGGTTGAGCTTTTTGGTTACTTTGCATCTCTCTCATTAGGATTAATTCTTCTTCAGAAAGTTTTCCTAATTCTTTTAATCCCGATAAATTCCTTTCGCCCACTTCGCTCCAGTTCTCCCTTTTACCAGATGAAGTTTTTCTACTATAAGATCTGAAAAAAACTGGATAAGCAGCTGGAGCAGTCTTTGGAAAATCATCTTTTTGTAGATTATTGGAATTGCTCTCTGAAGAAGCTTTATTTGGTGCAACAGTCACGATAAAAAAAACGTATGTAAATAACCCGTACTGGAAGAATAACTCTACCTGTGGCGTCTGCAACTATTCTTACCACTATTTAACGGTTTGTGTAGAATTATGTTTAATATGAAATCTTTGTTTCAAAAAAGGATATGGAAAGAGTCCCCGAACCTGAATTAATGGAAGAAAAAGAGCAGGTCATTTCTTATGACGAAGCTGATTTTTCAGAAGGGGAAGTTAATCTAATTAATCAAATAAATCAATATCTTTTGAAAAAAAATATTTCTCTAGGTGAAAAAGATTTAATAGTTGATTTAGGATGTGGCCCAGGAAATATTTCTGAGAAGTTAGCAATAAAATGGCCTAATACTGCAGTCGTAGGAATAGATGGTTCTAAAGAGATGATTTTGAGAGCAGAATATAATAAAAGTATTTCTAATAATCAAAAAAAATTAAAAAATTTACGCTACATTTGTTCTGATATCAAAGACATTAAATCAAATAATTTTTTATTTAAAAAAAGAATTAGTTTACTTGTAAGCAACAGTTTGATTCATCACATTACCAATCTTGAAGATTTCTTCAACACAATAAGAAGTTTGTCTAGTAATATCACTGTAAATTTTCACAAGGACTTAAAAAGGCCATTAGATGAAAAGTCTGCTTTAGAACTCAAAGCACAATGTTCAACTAAATATAATGAGATTTTAACTAAAGATTATTATGCATCTTTAAGAGCTTCTTATACTTTTAAAGAGTTAAAAAATTTCACCTTAGAGAATGATCTATCCTCTTTAGATGTGTTTGAAGAAGGTGAAAATTATTTAATAGTCTATGGTAATGTTTAAGAACTAAGTGAAAGGCCCTTATATTATATAAATGAGCTTAGATACTAAAATTCTAAATAATAAAGAAATACTGGATGCGGTAAATAAAAGAAGAAATTTTGCTATTATTTCACATCCCGATGCTGGGAAAACGACTCTTACCGAGAAGCTTCTTTTGTATGGAGGTGCCATTCAACAGGCAGGAGCAGTAAAAGCTAGGGGTAATCAGAGAAAAGCCACCTCAGACTGGATGGAACTTGAGAAACAAAGAGGTATTTCTATTACATCAACTGTATTGCAATTTGAATATGAAAGATCTGTAATTAATCTATTAGATACACCAGGACACCAAGATTTCTCCGAAGATACTTATAGAACATTAGCTGCTGCTGATAATGCAGTTATGTTGGAAGATGCTGCTAAAGGACTAGAACCTCAAACTAGAAAATTGTTTGAAGTTTGCAAGATGCGAAAAATACCAATATTTACTTTCATAAATAAAATGGATAGACCAGGAAGAGAGCCATTTTCTTTACTTGATGAAATTGAATCAGAACTTGGATTAAATACCCTACCTATAAACTGGCCAATTGGGAGTGGCGAGGAATTTAGAGGGGTAATTGATAGATTTTCTAGAGAGGTGATTTTATTTGATAAAGCAGTGAGAGGGAAACAATCGAATGAGAAAAGATTAAGTCTTGAAGATAAAGAGCTATCAAAATATGTAGAGAGAGATTTACTTGAAAACTCTCTTGAAGAATTGGAGGTTCTTGATGAGGCAGGATCTAAATTTGAAAAAGAAAAAGTTTTTAATGGCTCTTTAACCCCAGTTTTCTTTGGATCTGCCATGACTAATTTTGGCGTAAGGCCATTTTTAGATAGTTTTTTAAAAATGGCACAAAAACCAACTTCAAGAAATAGTAATAAAGGGGATATTGAACCTGCAAGCGATGAATTTAGTGGTTTTGTTTTTAAGCTTCAGGCAAATATGGATCCAAAGCACAGAGATAGGGTTGCTTTTATAAGAGTTTGTAGTGGCAAATTTGAAAAGGATATGTCAGTTAAACATTCCAGAACTGGTAAAACAATTAGATTATCGAGACCACAAAAAATATTTGGGCAAGATAGAGAAGTAGTCGATGATGCCTATCCTGGAGATGTTATTGGTTTAAATAATCCAGGGATGTTTTCTATTGGAGATACTCTTTATACGGGTGCTCATCTGGAATATGAGGGCATACCATCCTTTAGTCCTGAAATATTCAGCTGGTTAAGAAATCCAAATCCCTCAGCATTTAAAAACTTTAGAAAGGGTGTTAATGAACTTCGAGAAGAAGGAGCTGTTCAGATTCTTTATGACTTTGATGAGAGTAAAAGAGATCCTATACTCGCAGCGGTTGGTCAATTGCAGCTGGAGGTAGTAACTCACAGATTAAAAAGTGAATATGGTGTAGATGCAAATCTTGAAGCAATGCCATATCAATTGGCTAGATGGATTTCTGATGGATGGCCAGCCATTGAAAAACTTGGCAGAATATTCAACTGTAAAATAGTTAAAGATTGTTGGAATAGGCCAGTAATTCTTTTCAAAAATGAGTGGAATCTAAATCAGTTTGTTGAAGACAATAATCAATTAAATTTAAACAAAGTTGCGCCCGTTGTTAGTGGAGTCGAACCAATTGTTTTATAAAGTCTTAATGGATTATAAAATTAGTTAATCTGTTAGTATTGGTAAAAAATTTTGGATTCAAACAATAATAAAAAAAATAACGAAAAATCACCTTATGAAATTTTAGGTGTAAAAGAAGGTGCTGCTTTTGAGGATATTCAGAAGGCTAGAGATATTAAAGTTAAAGAGGCTGGTGAAGACTTAATTTTAAAAGCGAAAATAGAATCTTCCTTTGATCAATTACTCATGGGTAGTTTGAAAGCGAGGCAATCAGGAAATGTAAGCTATGAAGCTGTGAGTGCCTCAAAAAAAGAAAAACAAATTAATCAATTTACCAATAATAACTTCCCACTTCTTTCTAAGATAAAAAATTTAAATAATAACTCTAACAATTCAAGTCAGTATAGTCTGCCAAAAATAACTACCCCCTCATTTGATAATCTTTCAATAAAAATATCTGTTGGGCTATTATTTTTAATTTTGTTATTTATCAGTCCAGACTCTAATAATAGACTTTTACTCTCTATCTCAACATTAATACTTACCTATACTCAAATTAAATCAGGGAAAAGATTTATAGGTTCTTTGGGTTGGAGTGTTACCTTTCTCTCGATAGGATTAATATTTGGTGGATTGCTTGAAAATAATTCTTTCATTCAGGAAGTATCAAACAACTCTTTATCAATACAAAAAATTCAAAGTATTCCGGCCATGGTTATTTTATGGCTAGGCGTAATTTTTTTATGATTGATTTTCTATCATAGATTTAATTTCTTCATAATTTATAAGATATTTATTTTTACAAAATTCACAAACCAACTCTGCTTTGCCATCTTTCTTGAGGATGTCCTCTAACTCGCTCTTATCAAGCATTTTCATCGCATTTAAACTTCTTTGTTTGGAACACTTGCATTTAAAACTCACTTCTTGAGAACGAGCTTTTTCAGAGATTGATTTATCGTCAATATCGGGAAATATATTTCTAATTAACTCAAGAAGATTATCTTTTGACTTAAATAGATCCTCGCTGAAAGAATTAATTTCTTTGCATCTTTCTTCAAGTAGTGAGACTAGCAGAGGGTCAGTATCTTTTTTAGGTAAAACTTGAGCTAACAAGCCACCACTACAAATAACACTTTTATTTTGAATTTTTTCTCCAATAAATACAGCAGAGGGAGTTTGCTCTGAATGATATAAATATGAAGCTAAGTCTTCAGCAATATTCCCATTTACTAATTCAACAGTGCTTGTAAAGGGTTCTCCAAATCCACTATCTCTAATTACATTTAAATATCCTGTACCTAATGCTTTTGTGAAATCAAAAGAATATTTATTATTATCTATTTTGACTAGGTCCAATTCTAAATTAGGATTCCCTACATAACCCCTAACTTTCCCGTCTCTACCTGCATCAACTAGTAATCCCCTTAAAGGTCCGTCAGATCTAACTCTTAAAGTGACTCTACCATGCATTATTTTCATCGAGCTTGCTAAAAGCAGTGAAGCACTAAATGCTCTGCCTAAGATACAGGTGGTTAAGTAAGAAAGGCCGTGTCTTTTTTTTGCTTCTAAAGAAGATTCTGTTGTTAAGACAGCAACTAATCTTATTCCTCCATTGGCTGCAGTAGCCCGAACTATCCTATCCTGCATGATTTTCTTTCATAAAATTTTTGATTTTCCCTTTTTCCAAGAATAATATCCTAGAAGGAATTCCCTCAAATAAGGCAGGTTCATGAGTAACAATAATAATTGTATTTTTATTTTTTAAATCAAGAATTAAATTCTTCACATCATTTCTCATTGAATAGTCTAATCCAGCAGTTGGTTCATCAAGTAAAAGAATTGAGGGGTTTCTAAGTAGTTGAACTGCTACAGCTAACCGCCTTTGTTGTCCTCCACTTAGCTGTTCTGGTGGTTGAGTCAGATTAATTTTTTTCAAACCAACTTTATTTAAAACTATTTCTATATTTTTTTCTCTTAAAGATTTATGGCCTATTTTTAATTCTTTACCAATGGTTGTACCTATAAAGTATCTTTCAGGAAATTGGAATACTACTCCACAAAACCATCTTCTTTGTCTAGAAGACAAAATTTTATTCTTCCAAGTAATTTTTCCCTTTTGCGGATTTGTTAATCCGCTTATTATTTCGAGTAGTGTTGTTTTCCCAGAACCACTACTGCCGCAAATTAAAATGATTTCATTTTCATGAACTTTTAAATTTAAATTGTCTATTATTTTTCTTTCACCAGTTTGGGGTTGATAAGATATTTCTTTTAAATCAAGCATTATTAATTAAGTTATAGGTATGAATTTGAATCTAGTAATAACTTACTTATAATAGCTTTAGATCTAAAAAGATATTAATCAATATGAATATTATTTTTAGGGAAGTTGATCCTTTTAATTGTTGGATATGGATCAGGTTTTCAGAATCACCAACTCAAGACGAAAAAAATTATTTAGATGGTGTTTTTGATAGTTGGTACGTTTTAGGAAGGTTAGGTGGATTTAATTCTGAAAATTTGCAAACTCATGAAGAGGGTTCCGATCTAAGTTGGATGTCCTATGATAATGACCAAAAAAATGCATCTCTTCCAGCCTTAATGCATAATTTAGGAATCATGGAATATCAAAATCTATGGGGAAGATGTTGGGTTGATTTTGGAACTTCAGACTCCATTTCAATAGATATATTAATTAATTCTTTGAATGAGATATCAAATAATTATGTAAAAATTGAAGAGTTAATTATTGGGGGTGAAAATAATGATTGGTCAGTTGAAGAACATGAAGATTTAGTTTTCAAAGATTAAGTGTTTTAGATGGAAGACTTAACAAGATTAATTATTTCCCATGAAAGAATTGAAAATATTAAGAACAATAATTTAGAACTTTCTAAAGAAGAGGCTCATTATTTAAATAAAGTAATGAGGATAAAAAATGGTAAAAAAATATTTATAGCTAACGGAGAGGGTTCATTATGGAAAGCTATAAAAGTTAAAAATGATTGCTTAGAAATAATTAAATCAAAAAAACCTTACTTATTTCAAGAACAAGAAATTAACTTATTAGGAATAGCTGTTGTTATACCAAAAAGTGGTTTTGAGGATATTTTAAAAATGTGTACTGAAATAGGAATTGATTATATACAGCCATTATTTTCTGAAAGACAGGTAAACAAAAATTTAAATTTTTCTAGAAAACTTTTGAGATGGAATTTAATTATCAATGAAGCTGTTGAGCAAAGTGAGAGATTATGGAAACCATCTATTTTAAATGGAATGGATATTATTGAATGGCTAAAAAATAGAGATAATCAAGAAAGAGTTTCAATTTCTATAACTAGAGAAGAAAAACTATATGACTTAAATCAATGGTTAAGAAAACAACAAGAATTTGGAAATAAAAAAGGAGGTATTTTTTGGAATGTAATTGGTCCTGAAGGAGGTTGGTCCGCTAAAGAAATTGATTTTTTTAAAAAAAATAATATTACCTTTGTTAAGCTTTCCGACACTATCTTGAGAACTTCAACGGCTAGTATTAACGCATCATCAATTCTAAATCAGTGGAGAATTGATTTAAAATTAAAGAATTAGATAAATATGGATTTAATTAGAAATCAATTTTTTATAGGTTTTTGCATTAATTTTATTTTGATTTATATATTTTGCAGGATTCCTTTGATGACGAAAAGTGGTTGGGTAAGTGCAGGCATCTTAGGCACAATTTTGTGGGGATGTTTGTCTTGGCAGGGATGGATGTCAGTTGTAATTTATTTATTATTTGGATCCCTCGTTACCAAAATAGGTTTTAAATTTAAAAAAGCACAAGGGATTGCTGAAAAAAGAGGAGGGAGGAGAGGTCCTGAGAATGTATGGGGCTCTGCAGCTACAGGATTATTTCTTGCCATTATGACCAAATTTAATGTTGCCAATGTAGTGATGTTTAAAGTAGGTTTTGCTGCAAGTTTTGCTGCAAAGTTGGCGGATACTTTTGGGAGCGAAATTGGAAAAAGATTTGGTAAAGACACATACTTAATTACTTCACTTAAAAAGGTGGATAGGGGAACTGAGGGAGGAATAAGTATAGAAGGAACATTAGCTAGTGTTTTGGGATCAATATTTATGGCTTTTATAATGCTTCGTCTATCAATTATTTCTACAAAATATCATTTTATAGTTGTTGTAGTTTCTGGATTCTTGGCAACACTTTCCGAAAGTATTATTGGTGCTAAATTTCAAAACAAATATAAATTAAGTAATGAATTGGTAAATGCTATTCAGACAAGTATTGCTTCTGTTTTGGCTATCTTTGCTCTTATTTTATATTCATATTTTTCAAATTAACAATATTTGGGAAGACCTAAGATCCCTTCCATTTTGTAAGAATCTCCCAGCTTTTAAGTCTTTGGAAAAGCCAGAAATGACCTTCGGAATTTAGATGAATTCCATCATGCGTAATCCAATTTTTACTCCTTTTATCAGAGTACATTTCTCTAAAAGTAGGCAGAAATGGGACATTCTGATTTAGGCATACTTCCTCCATTCTTCTTTCATAAGAATTACAAAAATCATTTGAGTACCATAGACATCCTGCGAACGGCATTTTGCTTTCGTCAACTGGTGTCAAACCAATAACAAATAAATTTGTTTGAGAGTTCATTTCATTAATTAGCCTCTCTAATCCATATTCAAATCCATCTATATCTAATTGATGTCTTCCATTTATCTGACCAATTGCTGCAGTATCGTTAAGACCTACATTTAGTAGGATCGCTTTAGGTTTATTTCTTCTCGTTTCTCCTCTAGATGACCATTCTTTTTCCCATCTAGATGAAACTTTTTCTATCCCATCTCCCCTAACGCCAAGTTGATAAATAACTGGCCCATTTTGGTTATTACCCCAATCTTTTCTAAGCCTCTCACACCATCCACCACCCTCATTATCTCCCCATCCATAAACTGAGCTATCTCCAATTACAACAAGCTGTTTTGGTAAAATAATCACTATCACCGAAAAAAATAATTACTTGATTTAACAAATTATTCTTACAAATCAAGTTAAACTATTTTTGATTTTACCATTTATTAATTCTCCAATTATTGCGATGGAGCTATAAGCTATCAAAACTATGGTGACTTCTTGCCATGCGAAGGAACTTAGTGATTCTTGCAATTGCCAACCTAGACCAACACTTCCAATAACCCCAACAATTGCAGTTTCTCTAATAATGATGTCAGATCTATAAGCGCAATATGCTAGGTAACTTTTTGCTTGTTGAGAAAATAAACCTAAAAGCCAACTAGTCTTTTTTGAGATTCCTATAGATTTCATTGCAATATAATTTCTCTTGTCTTGGCTATCTAGATTTGTAAAAAGTAGTTTGCTAGTAATACCAGCGTTGTGGAGACCTAATGTTAAAGCTGCTAAAGATAAAGAAGGATTATTAAAAGTTAATAGAGTTAGAAGTATTACAGGTGTAGGTATTAAACGTAATAAAAATGCAAAAATTTTTATAAAAATTTTAGAACTATTGTTGTTAAAAATTCCTATTACTAATGGAGGTAAACTAATTGCGATTCCTGTTGATAAAAGACTTAAAATTATTGTTTCAAATATAAGTTTTAAGAAATCAAATAATCCTAAATCTGAACTTGATTTAAAAAGAGAACTAACGGAATTAAAATTTTCAAAATTATTGTTAAAAATAAAATAAAGAAAATATGAAAAAGAAAATAAAATTGTTATGAAAAAAACTGCAATAAAAAAAATAGATAGGATTTTATTTGTAGTATTAAATTTTATTTTTTTGAATATTAATCCAGAAAGAATTATCAAAATTGCTAAGGACCATAAATAAGTCCATAACTCTCTAAAATTCAAAGTTTGGAAAGATAAAAAAATACTGGTGCCTATTCCTCCAATCCCAAAAAGTCCTAAAATCACAGTACTTCTTATTGAACACTCTAATCGATATAAACCAAAGTTTTTAAATATATTTATTATTGGATTCCATATTAAAGTTAGTAAAGAAGAAAATATAGGTGCATTTATTTGATTTATAGATTCAAAACTTTTGTAGTCAATAGTTTCTAATTGTTCAGCAAAAACTTTTGAATTTACAGCAATATAAGGTATACATATAGCTATTATTCCTATCGAAAAATTTATTCCATATATTTGCATTAATATTATTCCCCAAACCACTTCGTGTATAGATCTAATTATTGTTAGAAAAAACCTTATTATGCGGTAGAAAAAATTTGGAATATTAAAGATTTTATAAAAAATATTTGAGGAAATTATTCCAAAAATTGCTCCAAAAATAATACTTAATAACCAACTAAAAAAACCAATTAAAATAGTTTCATTTAATCGCTTAATTACGGTAATAATAATTTCATTATCGATCTTGGGATTAAATGCAGAAATTAAGAATTCTTGGAATAATTTAAATCCTCCAAAATGAATATTGTTTATTAATTGATACCCTAGAGGTATGCATACCAAAATTGGAAGAAAAGATAATGAGGTATAGTTTAATTTTAATTTGTTCAACTAATTAATATATTTTCTCTAAATGAATCTTCTTTAAGTTATTTCTTTTGATATTGAAAAAAATTTTACCATCCCTTATTCCAATAACTTTATCGAAATCGTTCAGCAAATCTAATCTATGTAATGCAACTAATGCCGTCTTTGGGGATTTTTTTGTTTTATTTTTATCTACATTTTCTAGTAGAAGGTTTTTAATTGTTGTTATCAATTTGGGATCTAGATTATTAAAAGGCTCATCTGCAAGTAATATATTTGATTCTTGAATTAATGATCTAGCTATAGCCACCCTTTGTTTTTGCCCACCAGATAGTTTTCTGATTTTTTTGTCGTAAATAGAGTTATGAAGTCTACATAATTTCATATATTTATGCGCCTTATTAAAAGAACTTATATTTAGTAAATTTTTAAAAGCGAAATAAAAATTATTTTCCGCTAGTAGTCCACAATTAACATTTTGTTCTGCAGAGAGATCTTCTATTAATCTTAAATCTTGCCAAATAGTTGTTATTTTACTTTTCTGCTTTCTATCCAATTCCTCGAAACTTTCATTGAATAATTTAACTTCACCTTGAGTTGGCTTTATAGTGCCATTAAGTACTGATATAAGTGTAGTTTTTCCTGAACCGCTTTTACCTAAAAGTGCAATTTTTTCCCCAGAATTTATTTTTAAATTTATTTTATTTAGGATCAGATCATTTTTGTATTTATAAGATATATTTTCTAATTCTAAGACAGTATTATTCATCTAATTTTATTTAATTTCCTCCCGATTTCCTCTATATTTTTATATTGATTTGATTCTGCCTTTATAAATCTTTTTGCATTGAACATATCTAATATCTGTTTATGTGATTTTTGCTTTATATCTAAATTTAGAATTACTAATTTAAGTTCTTTTGTAAACCCTTCCCCGAATCTATTTTCAAGATCACCTTGAGCTACCCAATGATAATCAACATATTCTGGTGTGATCCAGAATAATTCTAAATTACTTGTTCTTTTGGGATTATTTTTAAGATTGTTTTCCCAAACCTGTTTATTTAAAGCTCCAGCATCAAATGCCCCACTATTAACTAAAGCTATAGTGGCATCATGACTCCCACTATAACCTGCTTTTTTTCCTTTAAAATGTTTAATTTCTACCCCTGCTTGATTTAAAAAATATTCTGGCATTAATCTTCCAGAAGTTGAGTTTTCAGAGCCAAAAGTAAATCTTAAATTCTTTAGTTTTTTAAGTCCTTTAATGTTTGAAATTGAGTTAAGTTCTAAATTTTTGTTTACTATAAAAACACTTTTAAATTCCTTATCGATATCTCTTTGAGCTATGACAATTGAATTAGGTGTTTGTAATCTTGCTTGAACTCCTGATAAACCGCCAAACCAAACTAAATCTAAATCTTTAGTTCTAAATCCAGTTACTGCTGCAACATAATTAATAACAGGAATGTATTTAACTTCTACATCAAGTTGTTTGGATAATTCTTTTGAAAATAAATTAAATCTTTTATCCAAAACATCTTGGTTTTGATCAGGTATTGCTCCAACTTTTAAAACTTTGGGATTTGAAAATACAGGTGATGAAAAAACAGAAAATAATAGAGATGAACTTAGTAGGAAATTCTTTAAATTAAACATAACTTAGTTAAATTAAAAGTATTCAGAGATGGCTTTTTCAAGTCTTTGTAGTCCATCTTTTATTTTAATTTCTGAAGCTGCACAAGATATTCTTATACATTGATCAGCTCCAAAAGCTTTTCCAGGTACAACAACTAATCCGTAATCTTGAAGAGCTTTATTGCAGAAATCAACAGAAGTAATTGAGGAGTTGGGTAATTTTGGAAATGCGTAAAATGCTCCGTTAGGTTCTTCAATATAAATCCCATTTATATTATTAAGGCCCTCAAAGAGAAGTCTTCTTCTTTGATCATAATGGCTATTTATCATTGAGAAAAACTCATTATTAATTTTTAAAGCCTCTAAAGCACCTTTTTGAACAAAAGAGCAAACATTACTTGTACTTTGACTTTGTAATGCTGAGGATGCTTTGATTACATCTTTGGGACCTACTAAATAACCTATCCTCCAGCCAGTCATAGCCCATCCTTTCGCAAACCCATTTATTATAAAAATTCTATCTTTTAAATCATTTGCTAATGAAGATAAACTGTAGTGTTTAAATTCCTTTTTAAGGATTAGTTCGTAAATCTCATCAGAAAGAATATTGATATTTGGATTTTCTCTAGCTAAGTCGGCAATTTGTAATAATTCTTCCTTTGACATAACTCTTCCAGTAGGGTTATTAGGAGAATTGATAATTATAAATTTAGTTTTTGAAGAGATTTTAGACTTCAAATCTCCTATATTTATTTTAAATCCATCTTCTGCAGAAGAATTTGTAAAAATTGGCTTCCCACCCGCCAATCTAACCATCTGGGGATAACTTAACCAATATGGAGAAGGAATAATAACTTCGTCTCCAGTATTTAACAATACTTGGAAAAGATTATATATTGCTTGCTTAGCACCATTTGTGACCATTACATTTTCAAATTCATAATTTAAATCGTTTTGAATTTGAAGTTTATTTGCAATTGCTTTTCGGAGATCTAAATTCCCCGCTGCGGGCCCGTACTTTGTAAATCCATCAAATATAGCTTTACTTGTAGCCTCTATAACTTCTTTTGGGGCATCAAAATCAGGTTCACCTGCACTTAAATTGCAAATATCTACTCCTTCTGCAGATAATTGATTTGCTTTAGCACTTATCTGCAATGTAAGAGAAGGCTCAATTGAAAGTGCCCGATCAGATAAATTAACTTGACTCATTGACTTATGACTTTTCAAATATGACTTTTAATAATGACAAATGCATAAATTAAGAATAAATAAAACTATCACACTATGGTTTAATTTAGTTCATTTTCTTAATCTATTTTATTTTCATGTTTTGAGTTCTTAAGATAAAAATATTTAAAGTTTTATTTTCGGTGAAAAGGTTAGTAATTGGGAGAGGAAGTGTATTCGCAGATTTGTTAGTAATTGGTGAGGCACCTGGAGCCCAGGAAGATTTAGAAGGAAAACCTTATGTAGGTAAATCTGGTAAGTTATTAAACGAATTATTAATACAAGCTGGAATTGACTATAAGAAGGATGTTTATTTTTGTAATGTAATTAAATGTCGTCCACCAAATAATAGAAAACCCACTGCTAGAGAAATTAATATTCATAAACCATGGTTATTACAGCAAATAAAGTTAGTCGATCCAAAATTTATATTACTTACTGGTTCTACTGCTATGAGAGCTATTTTAGAAGTTAAAGATCCTATAAGTAATTTAAGAGGTCAATGGATTAAAAAAGATGGGAGAGAAATTATGGTAATTTTTCATCCATCTTATTTGTTGAGATTTCCTTCAAAAGAAATCAATAAACCTTACCATCTAACTTTGAAAGACCTAGAGAATGTAAGTAGTAAACTATATGCCGTATAATTTAGTGAAATCCTTTTTGAATATCAAGAATTTTAATGTCATTAACTCAATCTAAAGAGGTTAATAGTCTCTCCAAAAGATATTCAACTCATATTGAGAGAAGGATAACTAGAACAGTAATGGTGGGTGATATAGCTATTGGAAGTGATTATCCAGTAAGAGTTCAATCGATGATAAATGAAGATACTATGGATGTCGAAAATGCTTACTTAGCTATCAAAAGACTTCATGATGTGGGTTGTGAAATAGTAAGGTTAACTGTCCCTTCCTTAGCACATGCCAAAGCAGTAGGAGATATAAAGGCAAAATTACTAGAAAATAATATCAATACCCCCTTGGTGGCTGATGTTCACCATAATGGTATGAAAATTGCAATGGAAGTTGCAAAACATGTTGATAAAGTAAGAATTAATCCTGGATTGTTTGTTTTTGAAAAATCAGACCCTACAAGAACTGAATATACAGATGAGGAATTTGAAACTATTAAGCAAACAATACTTAAAAGATTTACCCCTTTAGTTGAAGTTTTAAAGGCTGAAAACAAAGCTCTAAGGATTGGAGTTAATCATGGGTCTCTATCTGAGAGGATGCTTTTTACTTATGGAGATACGCCATTAGGAATGACAGAATCTGCAATGGAGTTCGTCAAAATTTGTGATGAGCTTGATTTTCATAACATAATTATTTCTATGAAAGCTTCTAGGGCTCCGGTCATGATGGCAGCTTACAGAATGATTGCAGATAGGCTTGACTCAGAAGGATATAACTATCCCTTACATTTAGGAGTGACCGAGGCTGGTGATGGTGATTATGGAAGGATTAAAAGTACTGCTGGAATTGGAACGCTTTTAGCAGAGGGATTAGGAGATACCATCAGGGTTTCCTTAACAGAAGCTCCAGAAAAGGAAATACCAGTGTGCTATTCAATTTTGCAATCTTTAGGATTAAGAAAAACAATGGTTGAATACATCAGTTGCCCCAGTTGTGGTAGAACACTTTTCAATCTAGAAGAAGTTGTAGATAAAGTTAGGAACGCTACCTCACATTTGACGGGTCTAGATATAGCAATAATGGGATGTATTGTTAATGGGCCAGGAGAAATGGCAGATGCTGATTATGGTTATGTTGGGAAAGGTAAAGGAACTATTGCCTTATATAGAAGAAAAGAAGAGATAAAAAGAGTCCCTGAAGATGAGGGTGTTAATGCTTTAATCCAACTTATTAAGGATGATGGGAAGTGGATTGATCCTTAAGGATTTGTCAAATTTTTGAATTATAAATAAATTCTTTTTATAATAAAAAATATCGAATTATTTGAAGATAAGAAATTGCTTAAAAAAAAATATATATTTCTGTTTGCGACATCCTTTTCTGGGTTATTTTTAAATAATTTTGCAGAGGCAACAGTTTTAAATAATAGTTATAAAGAAGTAATTGATCATGTTTGGCAAATTGTATATAGAGATTTTCTTGATTCAAACGGCAAATTTCAAAAGTCCAATTGGATTAATCTAAGAAAAGAAGTTTTATCAAAATCATATTCAGACAGCAATGAAGCATATGATGCGATTAGAGATATGCTTTCTAATTTAGATGATTCTTATACAAGATTTTTAGAACCTAAGGAATTTAATCAAATGAGAATTGATACCTCTGGCGAATTAACTGGAGTTGGTATCCAAATAATTAAAGATAAAGAATCTGATGATTTAATAATTATTTCTCCCATAGAGGGCACCCCTGCATTTGATGCTGGAATTAAAGCTAGAGATAAAATATTATCCATAGATGATATTTCTACTGAAGGTATGAATATTGAGGATGCCGTGAAATTAATAAGAGGACAAAGAGGTACTAAAGTAAAGCTTGAAATTCTTAGAGGTTCTCAATCCTTTTTTAAGACTTTATCAAGAGAAAAAATTGAAATAAAATCTGTATCAAGTAAAGTCAATCAAACCAAAAATGGCTTATCAATTGGCTATGTAAGAATTAAACAATTTAATGCAAATGCATCCAAAGAAACTAGAGATGCTATTAAGGATTTAGAAACAAAAAAAGTCGCAGGATATGTTCTTGACTTGAGAAGTAATCCTGGAGGTTTATTAGAATCAAGCATTGATATCTCAAGGCACTTCATTAACAAAGGAGTAATAGTAAGTACAGTAAGTAAAGATGGTTTAAAAGAAACAAAAAAAGGAAACGGTCAAGCTCTAACAAAAAAGCCCTTAGTGGTCTTAGTTAATGAGGGTTCTGCTAGTGCTAGTGAAATAGTTTCTGGTGCAATAAAAGATAACAAAAGAGGAAAATTAGTTGGGAAGAAAACATTTGGTAAAGGTCTAGTTCAATCTATGAGAACATTAGTTGATGGTTCAGGTCTAACTGTTACAGTCGCTAAGTATTTAACTCCGAACGGCACTGATATAAACAAATCTGGAATTATGCCAGACATAGAAGTAAGAATGAATATAAACCCTATACTTCAAAGAGAGATAGGAACTAGAAAAGATAAACAATATAGAGCTGGTGAAAAAGAGCTAATAAATATAATTAATAGAAAGAATCAGATAAGCGAATTTAAGCCCGACACCACAAACCTTAGTGCATTCCTAAAAATTAATAAGGAAGATAAAGTATTTTCATTAAATTAATTACTCATATCCAGCATTCTCTTTATTGGCACATAGGCTCTTCTTATTATTTCTGGGTCTAGTTCGATAGACGGGGAATTATTTTTCAAACAATCAAGAATTTTTTCTAAAGTATTTAATTTCATATATGGACACTCGTTACATTTACAACCTTCTACATCTGGGACTTCAATAAAAATTTTATTAGGTTCTTTCTTTTTCATTTGATGAATTATTCCAGGTTCAGTTAGTACCATGTAAGTTTTAGATGGATCTTTACTTACGAAATCAAGCAGCTTACTTGTTGATCCAATAAAGTCTGAGAGAATTAGTAAATTTTGACTACATTCAGGATGAGCAATTACTTTTGATCCTGGATTTTGATATTTTAATTTTAGAAGTGCTTCTTCACTAAATGATTCATGAACAATGCAGCTGCCAGGCCATAATTTAAGATCTCTTCCTGAATTTTTCTGTACCCATCTCCCAAGGTTCTGATCTGGCGCAAATATTATCTTTTTATCTTCAGGTATCTTTTTAATTAATGAGACTGCATTACTGCTTGTACATATCAGATCACTTTGAGCTTTTACTTCTGCAGTGCAATTTATATAACTTACGACATAGTGATCTGGATTCTCTTCCCTGAATTTTTGAAATTTATCTGAAGGACAATCGTCTGCTAATGAGCATCCTGCGTCAATATCTGGTAATAGGACTGTTTTATTAGGGCTAAGTATTTTTGCGGTTTCGGCCATAAAGTGCACACCGCAAAAAATTATTATATCTGCGTCATTATTTGCAGCTTTCCTAGATAGATCTAATGAATCTCCAATAAAATCTGCAATTTCCTGAATCTCTGGTGCTTGATAATAGTGCGCAAGAATAATTGCATTAGCTTTTTTGCAACGCTCCTTTATTTCAGAAATCAAATCCTCTTCGTTTTGAACTGATTTCTGTTTTGCAGTAGAAGTTATACTGGTCAGGATTTAGAATATCTCTAAATAGATTATATGCCTTTAAACAGAAAAAATTCTGACAAATTTAAAAATTGCTATTGTTGGTGACTGTCATGGTCAATGGTCTGAATTAGACTTGAACGTTTTATCGATTATCAAACCAAATATTGTTTTATTTGTTGGTGATATTTCTGATGGAAGTGTCAAAATAATTAAAAAAATCAATGAGATCAAAATTCCTACTTTTGTGATTTTAGGAAATCATGATAGAGGGAAAGACTCTACAGGCGAAACTCTCTCAAAGCAGATACGTGTTCTTGGTGAAAAATATTGTGCATGGGATTTGAAAGTTTTTAATAATCAAATAAATTTATTGTCTGCTAGACCATGTAGTTCTGGCGGCGGCTATTATCTTTCAAAAGAAGTTAAAGGTGTTTATGGACCTATAACCGAACAAGATTCAATAAATAAAATTATCAAATGTTCAGAAGAGACTGTTGAAGAAATACCTCTAATAATTATGTCTCATGCTGGTCCTTCAGGTTTAGGTTCAGAACCTAAAAGCATTTGTGGGAAAGACTGGAAATTACCCTCTTTAGATTGGGGAGATAGAGATTTGTCTGCTGCTATTTCTCAAATACAAAAGAGAAGAAAAGTTGATCTTGTAGTTTTTGGTCATATGCACAACCGGCTTAAAAGAAATCTTGGTTTAAGGGAGATGTTTAAAATTGATAGCAAAGGAACGATTTATTTCAACGCTGCTGTGGTACCAAGATATAAAACTGATGAAGATGGGAAATTGCTAATTAACTTTTCATGGATTGAGTTTGAAAATAAGGAATTAAGGCATGTTTCTCATCGATGGTATTCAGAGTCTGGTGTAATTCGTGAAGAAGATAAATTTTTTTAGGATTAAATATCTCTGATCATATTTCAAGTATTATTAGGCTTTTCATATCTTGAAAATAATGTTTGAGATAAGATATAACCCGCAATTCCTGCTGCTGTAAAAGCTAAACCATTTTTAAATAAAGGTAATAAATCATTTGTTCTGGATATTATCGGTGCCAAACCAAAAATTCCAAATAACATTCCCCATAAAGGAGAAAGAAGAGCTAAAAATCCAATTGAAATGACTTGACCTTCTTTTCTTGGGGCAGATGCAAAACCTGCTACTAAACCTCCAAGAATCGATGTACATAAAGTCCATACATATTGCTCTTTGGGTAGGCCAGGGACAACTTGGCATCCTCCTCTTTCGAGACAAATCTTTACTGAATCAATTGCATCTAATACTGCACCATCCTCACCGTGATCTTTAACATAGTATTGGTTGCCAAATCTTGTTTGAAGTTCAACCCAAAATAACCTTGGCATAAAATTAAAATAAGCCTCTCCTACGTTAAAGTTCAGCAAATTTCCCCCTCTAGGATCTGCAACTATCAACAAACTTGTCTCATCTAAATCCCAATAGTCCTTTATTGCACTACCAGGTGAACTTTCAAACTGAGATAAATATTTAATTTTCCACCCACTTTCAATTTCTAGATTGTTTAGCTTTTCTTCTAAAGACTTTTTCTGATTAGGGCTTAATGTTTTAGCTAAATCAATTACTGGTGTTTTTTCTTCTGGTAAGAGATTTGGATTATTTATAGCAAAAACGGGTTTATGTGAAATTAAAACTAATATAGATAGAAATATTCCTAATAAATAGTTAATCTTTGAAGGCATAAATAAGTTTTGTCTCTTTATATTTTCGCCGATGAATAGCTTACCCGCGAATAATCCAGATTGGTTAGTTAAAAAAATAATAAAAATGGGTGGGACTATAAGTTTTTATGACTTTATGAATTTTGCATTAAATGATCCTATTAATGGTTATTACGGCTGCGGTAAAGCTGAGTTAGGCGTTCGAGGAGATTTTGTCACATCACCATCTTTATCTGATGATTTTGCTTTTTTGGTTGGTAAACAAATAGAGGATTGGTTGATTCAGTTCAAAAGTAGTTTTTTATCTAATCAGACATTATCTGTAACTGAATTTGGAGCTGGAGATGGAAGCTTTATGAGTGGATTAATTAAATATTTTTTAGAAAACAGCAAGAATTTTTTAGAAGGAGTTTCTTTTGTAATTATTGAACCTAATGAAGGGATGGTAGAAAAACAAAAAAATAAATTGGAGGAATTTTTGAACTTAGGTATTGATATTTTTTGGAAAGGTTTGGATGAAGTAAAGGAAAATAATATAAATGGAATAGTTCTAGCAAATGAGGTTTTGGATGCTTTGCCAGTAGAAAGAATAACCTTCTCAAAGGGAAAATTAATTCGACAAGCAGTTTCTATAGACAAAAAATCTCATAAATTATTTTTTGATAAAATGCCAATTACACGTGAATTGGAAAAAAGTTTTGAATCTGCTAAAAGTGAGTTGGGAATAACTATTCCGCCTGCAGATGCTCTTGAAGGATGGACGACAGAATGGCATGTAGATAACTCAAAATGGTTAGAAGCTATTTATGGGAAAATAAATAATGGTATTTTATTGATAATTGATTACGCTAAAGAAGCTAAAAAATACTATAACTCTAAGAATTCTGATGGGACGATAGTTTCATATGAAAATCAAAAAATGAAGAAAAATGTCCTAGATTCTCCTGGAAATTGCGATTTAACATCTCATGTGTGCATAGAAACTTTAATTAATGATGCTGAGAATCTTGGATTTAATACTGATGGTATAACTAAACAAGGCGAGGCTTTGTTGGCGCTTGGATTGGCAGAGAGACTTTATGGGATTCAGAAAGAATTTAAGGAGAATTTATCAAATGCTCTTTTAAGAAGAGAGGCATTACTTAGACTCGTAGATCCTGTTTGTTTAGGTGATTTTAAATGGTTTGTTTTTAAAAAGTTTAATGAGAAGAAAATGAATATAAATTCAACCTGTTTGCGTTAAGAAAAAAACTTTAAAAATAAGGAATCTTCTACGTCATCATATATATCAACAGCACCAATTTCTTTCGGTAATATAAATCTCATTTTGCCATCACGAACTTTTTTATCGCCCATAAGTATTGTTAGAACCTCTTCTTTATTTATTTTGGGGATCTCGGTAGGAAGATCATAACTCTCTAAGAGAATTCGCTGTCTCTCTAATTCTTCTTTAGACCATAACCCTTTTTCAATTGCTATTTTCCCTGCAATATTCATACCAATTGAAATTGCCTCACCATGCAGAAATTTGCCGTATCCACATAAATTTTCAATAACGTGACCAAAAGAATGACCATAATTCAATATTGCTCTAACACCATTTTCATGTTCGTCTTGAGAAACAACATGAGACTTTGTTTTAATTGAATTATTAATTATTTTAATTAGATATTCATTTTTGAGATTTATAAGTTCATTTTTGTTTTTTTCAATTTCTAAGAATTCGAAAAGTTCTTTATCTCTTATTACTCCGTATTTTATTACTTCGGCCATGCCTGCACTAAATTCTCTTTTGGGCAAACTTTTTAAAGTTTCTGGATCAATAAAAACTGCTTTAGGTTGATTGAAAGCTCCAATTAAATTCTTACCTTTTGGATGATTTACTCCTGTTTTCCCCCCCACAGATGAATCAACCATTGATAATAATGTTGTTGGGATCTGAATATATTCGATACCTCTCAGCCAAGTCGCAGCTGCAAAACCACTTACATCTCCAACAATTCCCCCTCCAAGGGCAATAATTATTGAATTTCTATCTAAGCCAAATTCAAATGCTACATCATATATTTCACTTAAGGTTTTTAAGTTTTTATATGATTCTCCAGCCTTGATAAGGAACATTTTGGCCTGAAATTTATTATCTTTTAAATTATTTAAAAATTTTTCTCCATACAAATTTGATATTTCTTCATTTGAAATCACAAGTATTTTTCTATTCTTTGTTATTCCAATTTTTAAAAGTTCTTCGCTGATATTATTCAGTATCCCTGCTTCTAGAGTTACTTCGTATGACTTATCACCTAATGGGACTAATATTTTTCTCTTATTCACAATTGATTACCTAGTTAAAATTTATAAATATTTGGTATTAAATACTTTATATATTAGCAAAATCTAAGCTTTAGATCCTTAAAAATTCAGTTGTTAAGAATTACAAATGGTAATAAAATCATGCTATGAGTTTAAAAAAAAATATAAACGATATTAAGAAAAATTATTCCCTAGGAATAATTGGAGGTGGTCAACTGGCATTGATGTTAACTGAGGCAGCAAAAAAAAGAGATTTAGAAGTATGTGTGCAAACAAAATCTTGTGATGATCCTGCTGGTTCAAAAGCAGATCATGTCATAGAAGCTGATCCTTTAAAGATAAGAGGTAATAAATCATTAATTAATGAGTGTGAAAAAATAATTTTTGAAAATGAATGGATAAAAATTGATAAATTAAATTTAATTGGCAATAACGATATTTTTGTTCCAAGCCTTAATGCAATTAAGCCATTAGTAGATAGGTTTTCTCAAAAAAAATTAATAGATAGAATGAATATTCCCTGTCCAAAATGGATAAGTATTGAAGATTTTAAAAATCTCTCGGATGAGGAAATCAAAAATTGGACTTTTCCTCTAATGGCAAAATCCAATAAAGGTGGATATGACGGTAAAGGGAACAAAAAAATAAAGACAAAAGAAGATTTAGATTCTTTTTTAACAGAGAATAATTCTGATGAATGGTTAATAGAAGAATGGATAGAGTATGAAAAAGAACTGGCTCTTGTTGGTTCGAGAGATAGGACCGGTAAGATAAGATTCTTTCCAATAGTTGAGACATTCCAATCAAACCATGTTTGTGATTGGGTTCTTGCACCTGGAACAAATGAATATGATTTGAACTTATTTGCAATAAATATTTTCTCTTCAATAGTCAATGAACTTAATTACGTTGGAGTTTTAGCTATTGAATTCTTCTATGGGGATAATGGTCTTTTAATTAATGAAATAGCTCCTAGAACACATAACTCAGCTCATTTCTCTATAGAAGCTTGCACTTCAAGTCAGTTTGATCAATATGTTTGCATTTCTTCTGGGATAATGCCACCTGAAATTAAAATGAACTGTGAAGGGGCAATTATGATAAATTTACTGGGATTAAGAAAGAATTTCCCAATCTCAATGGAAACCAGAATTAAAATGTTATCTGAAATTGAGGGTTCTAATATTCATTGTTATGGCAAATCTCGCGAAATTCTGGGAAGAAAAATGGCTCACATCACATTTTTATTAAATGGTAAAACGCATTCAGAAAGATATGATGAAGCTCAAATTTTATTAACTATGGTAAGAGACATTTGGCCATCTCCAAATGCCTAAAAAAATAAGTTAGAGTTAGATTACTGGATCTTTGGTTAAGTTCTTCTTTATGTGCTCTGATCTGACTCTCTTTCGACATGAGGAGACTGTCGTGATGCGGTAGTAAACCGATCTTGTAATCGGAAACGAAAGCCCACTTTGAATCCTCTTCTGGCTTTTCCAGGTCGATGCAGCAGAGAACTGACGGGGGTCCGGTAATACCTATCAAACTGCTTGTTATAACAGGCTTTTGATAGGTCTTTTTATTTTATGAATTTGGTGTGCAGGACCAAGGTGCAGGACCAAAGTGCAGGACCTAATGCAGGACCATATTAGCGATTGCTAAAATAATTAAGCTATAGCTGGAGAAACAGATCACTTAAAATAAAAAAACTTGAATAGTTTGATCCAATATTTATCTTTTTACCGGCTTTTCCTTTAAGAAAAAGTAAATAGATGCAGGACCAGTTAATCCTCTTAAAATAGTTGATATAACTATTCTTTATTTGGCATGTATGGTCCTGCATGAACTACTTGGTCAACTTGTATCAGGACATAAGCCCAAACTTAAAGCCTCTCTGAGAGTCATCTAGACCCCTTAGGGGTTAATTTAGGTCCTTACCCTATCGATATGAGGGTCAACAAATTTCTGTCAAAAATCTAGAGCTGATTAATTTTTTATTTAACGATCTTGAGGTCTTTCCATACAATATTTTCTTAGAGAATCAATAACATATTGCTTTGGTTGCAGTTCCATCCATCTAGCTTCGATTTCATTATCCTCCTTATTCGAGGCATACGCACCATGAATAGTTCTATAAGAATTTTCATCTTGATCGAGAAGTTCATAACTCATGTCTTTTATTTGATAAGAACCATAGAGATTTGTTCCCAAGCATGCTTGCATAATATGAGTTGATTCATGCGCTAAAAGTCTCCAATACTCAGAAGGGTTTGGTTTATTGAACATATAGTTATTGTTGCAAATTACCACTTCATCGATTGTTTTTTTACCTGGAATTTTTTCAAAGAGATAATAACCTTGAACTCCGTTTTCACAATCGTTTCTTTCTTTAATTTTAGTACCTACATTTCTAATTAAATTTTCAAGTGTTTTTGTATAAGCAAATTCTCCATCTCTACTTGATCTTTCCCTGTTAAAAATTGAAATCATTATTGTCGGGAATCCTATGAGCGCTGCAAGCAATAATCCAATCGTTATTAAGATTGTTTTTTTATTATCTTTATTTGAATTTGGATCCTGTTGCATGCCAGTGGCAGGGTCCCAATTTTCGTTAGACATTAATCTAGTTAGTTAAAGAGATGATAATGGTATAGACCTTTTCCAACAAAGAAGTAGATGTTCATTATTTATAGATATTTACAATTAGTAGTTGTTACGTTGACAAAAGAATTAAAATTAAAAGAAAATTTCCTATTGAAAAAACTTTTTATATTGTTTTTAATTGCCATTAGTTCTCCTTCTTCTTTGAAAGCTAATTGGTTTGGATTTTATGGATCGTATAATGAAGCTCTAGACGCCTGTAGAAAATGGGCAGAGTCAGGAGGTAAATATACCAGAAGAGTTGACAACCTTATGAGATCTATTAATGGTTCTGGTGAATACTACCGAACAATAGAAAATGATATGAGGAGTTGTGTTGATGATGGACGTACTAATACAATTCTAGGTTATGAAGCAACAGGAGTTAAAAAGGGAAAGCACTATACTTATCTTGAGCAAAAAGAATTAAAAATTGGTCAGAAAGTATTAAAGAGATTTAAATTTTAGAGAAAATATGCTGCAAATATTTATCTTATTTCTAACTGCTTTTGTATTACCTAATAACGTAAATGCCAGAGAATATAAAGGAGATAATTACTCTGATACTTTATTCGAGCAAAAACAGTATGTAGGTAAAAAAAAATCTATAAAAGTAACCAAAAATTATGATGCTTTTGAAGATAAGTTTTCTTGCTCTATCACTAATCCTGCAGGAATAAGTCTATCCTCAGAAAATTTATATGCTATTAAAATTGGAAATGCTGTTTATGGGAGTAAAAAATATAAATTTGATAAAGGACCAATTCAGGTTATTCCTTCTAATGGTGAGGAAATACCCTATTGGGAATGGACTAAATATAAAGAATTGATTATTCGATATCAATCAAGTTCAAGTTCGTATACTACTGATAGTAAATATAATTTAGCTTTACTTAGCAAAGCTGTTCTAGTCCATAGAAAATGCCTGTTGGATTATGTTGATGGAGATCCAATTGCTAAATATATACAACAAAATCAAAATAATACCTCTGATAATACAACCTCACAGGATGAAGAGTTTTTAAAGAGATCAAAAATCAGCTCTAATCTGTCTGATATCCTAAGTGCTGCTCAAATAGCTTCAGTTAAAACAACTCTTTTATGTAGAGAGAAATTAGAGGGAGCTTTTAGTGAGGATGTTAAGAAAAATTTTTTAAATTCTCTGGGAATATCTTTAAATGAATTATCTGATCCATTGGTTACATTACTAGCAGTTAAATTTCAAGAATTTATCTCAGATGATTGTCGCTCTATTGATAAAGAACAAATAGGTAAAATTGTCTTGGAAATTTCTAATTCATATAATTTAAGCTTTAATCAAGAAAAGAAAAAAGAAATAAAAATGACACTTGAAGAATTTTCTACTGCAGCTGGTATATTTGCATTTAATCAATGCAGTTTAGAAAAAGGTTTTTTTAAAAGTAAGAAAGAGTATACAGATGCTATTGGAATAGAATTTAATGATGCTGGGATACCTCTACGTTATGGATTAAATCCGAATCTAATTTTGGCATCACAAGAGATTAAATCCCTAATTAATGATCAATGTGAAGAAATTATTGCTCCCGATAAAAAAGTAGTAGAGATAATTATGAAATATTTTAAAGATCACTAAAATTTTTCAATCAAAAATACTTGTATATATTGTGTTGAATTGAGCTGAATATTTCATTCCCTTATCTAGACCAAGCCAAAACTTTTTAAGTCTTTCAGGTTCATTTCCATTCTCTGTACCAAGATCAGGTTGTACAACTACACACTCACCTTTCGCTGCTGCGCTATGAAGAATTTTTCTTGCAAGAAATTTTCCAATTCCTTTGTTCCTATATTTTGCTTTAACTTCGAATTTTTCTAAGATTATTATTCTTGTGGTAGAACATCTAATCTCTTCATCAAGATTCTCTCCCTCCCAATCCAGTAAATCAAGAAGCAATTCGCCTGCAGAACTGAAATCTGAAGAGTGGTTATCAAGCCATTCATAGATTGCTTTGTTTGAATACCCTTGATGAAGTATTGATGCAACTTTTGCTTCAGCTATTACTTCAGTATCACATTCATCTTTTTCTGAATTGGGATACCAAGACGCAGTCGATTTGCCTTCTAGGAAACATCCATAAGCTGGTTCTGAACAGTCACTAATAGTGAAAATTGTTTCAGCACTGGATAAATAATCATCATCAAGGATTTCAAGAATTGGAGGACTATTATCTTCTTTTTTCATAATCAATTAGAAGAATAAAGAATCTGTTTCAGCTCTTGTACAAGTTTTCGACCTTTGGGTGATAATTGCAAAACTTGTTTTCTGCGATTATTGGGATCACGATACTTAATTATCAGTCCAAGTCCAGGTTTATTTAGTCTGTGATAAGCACTTAACCAATCAGTGTTACGACTACCACTAGCAGTTGAGAAGGCAAGAGCCTTTTCCAGATCGACCTTAGAACAGTCATCATGGGAAGCAACGTATAGAAAAGTAGCAATAACTTGAGCGGGTATTTCTTTATCTAATGTACGAAAGTGTTCAATTGCTTGTGCTAACTTCGCCATATCAATGTCCGTTATCGCTCTTGAGGGGTCTTGATCTGTCATCTGTGAGGATTCGTTTAGAGGATAAATTAGCTTTATTTTTGATTATGATCTTATATTTATTTTTCCATAAAGTCCAGTAATATCAGTTAAATTGGAATATTATTTATTTCTTTATTGAAGTTCTCAACAAAATGTAAAGGATACACTTAAGTATGCTTAGGGATGTTTTTGTTGGTCTAGTTAAGACTTCTAAAGTATTTTCTAGGACTAGTTATTGATACACTTAGGTATAAATAAAATTAATGTTTAAAAATTATGTCAGGACTGGCTAACTTAAATATTTAATCTTTACTCTGAACTCTTTTTATCTTTAGCTACTTAACCATCAACATATAGTTCACTAGAAATGTGAGCTTGAAGTCCTGAATAATCATTTGTTTTCTTTCTCAATCATCATATTTGTCTTTGTAAAAGAGTGATGTTTTAATTGCTTCTTCAAATGAAGTTTTGGAAGTATGAATGTTGTGTATGTTTTTCATTTTTAAATAGTAATTTTGAGTATTTATAGATTGGTATTAATAGTGTTATTAATGGATGTTCGTGGTCATTACTTACATCACTATCCCTTTAGTTAGATGAGTGTGGGGAAGTGTTTACAGAATATCCAATCACCCGCTCGACTTCGTCTCGCTGAGGATATTAGTTAAGAGATACTTTTTGTCTTGTTGTCTTCTCCCTATATACGGAGGGGTTTAGTCTTTCCCCTTTATACATAAGGGTTTAGTCTTCCCCTGTAAACGTAACACTTCGGCCTCCCCTGTATAGGTAATGGTACCCTTTTATAAATTACGCTTATCTGTTGGAAATATTGAAGGAAAAATCTTTAATCGAAAATTTATTAAATAATGACTTACCTATATCTGAACCCACACCTTTGTTCTTGAGTTCCTTTTGATATGCCTCTTTGCTTGAGAGTATAATTTCTTTAATCGAGAATTTATTAAATAATGACCTTCCTATTTGTGAACCCACAGCGTTGTTTTTGAGTTCCTTTTGATATGCCTCTTTGCTTGAGAGAATGATATCTTTAATCGAGAATTTATTTAACAATGACATTCTTATTTGTGAAAATTGCTTTGTAGATGATCACATCATCTCATAATTATCAAATTTAGTTTTTAACTTTGCTGCTTTATGTAATAGTCCAACTGCTTCTTTTCTTCCAGTAGCTTGTTGCGCCTGATGCAATAATTCAGCATATTTTTTTACGATTTTCTTTTGCATGGTTTAAATTAAATAAAGACCGTTTTTGAATCTCAAGCTGCAAGGAACAACTTTCAGTAGATAAGGAATCAACGGTAAAACCTCAGAGTCAACAAATTGGAACGGGTTAACTCGTGTGTAATACTTATAATCAATTAGCTAAATACCTGTTGGTATCTAAGATTACATTGTTTTCAAATCCTGATTTATTTCAGTTTTATCTGTATTGAAGGATTGTTTTTAAAAATTGAGTGTGTTTTAAATCTTGAATCGATCTCTAATAATTTATGGTTGGCTTCAGTTGTATCCCTGCAACTGTCTCATGACAACCATGTATTAATCCTAGGACTGCTTTAGTATTTATTGATTCAAAAAATATACCTCTTCCCGTACCTAATAGTTCCTCAAACCGACCTATAAATTTCAAGGCAAATGGTCAAGTGGGGCATAAAATTCCTGTTGATATTCAAAAAGGTGCTGTATTTTATAGACGTGTTAAAAACTGGAAAATCATTAGTGATGAATTTCAAGAATTCGCATATCAAAGAAACTGGGGAATTATTGAACCTTGGGATGGCTTGGCAAAGTATTACAACTGTTTAGATTAGCTAATAGTGATGATTGTAAATAATTTATTTGCCAAAATACTTGACGATCCATTGCTAATGTATTTATATTAGTAGTACACATGTATTACTAAGTAATGACTTTAGGAGGAGCTAATGTTTGGACTAATTTTTCTTACGGTTATCGTAATGAGTCCCCAAGTGGTTGGTTGCTTAGCCCAGACCGCAGCAGACTAATTTTATTTACAAGGAATAAAAAATCTCCAAGAAATAGTATGAGAATTTTTGCTCATACATATTATGCAAATGATCTTGGTGAGCCAATGGCAATTAAATCATCCACTCAAATGTATTTGGATAATGCTTGGGATAAATGGCATGACCTTCAATTAGAAGGTTGGACTTTTGAAGAACTTGAATTACCTGAATCAGTATGACTAAGTTAAATCCAATCAAAAAGAAATTATCAAAAGTAGATAGAAAGATATCTATGCAAGACCCATCAAAATTATTAGCAGAATTTTTTAATGGTGTTGTCATTGAACTTGATGAAGAATATAAATATGAATCATAAAGAATTGATAGATCAAGTTTCCGCAAATTTATTTAAACAAAGTGGAAAGTTAGAGAGCAGAAGATCTTGGTTGGCAATGAGAAATTATCTTGAACAATTAGACAGTGAACAACTTAAATCCATGCTTAAGGACCACGGATGATTTAAAAACTTTATTTAGTTTTTATTTTTTTCTTAATTCGTAGAAAACCATAAGTTGCAAAGCCAACCAAAAACATATCCAAGTAAATATGCCAAGTAGGAAAAATCTGGTGTATTAATTCCATTAACGTTTTATTGCTACTTGCCAATAAGGATAATCTAAATTTGATTTTTCTCTAATCAATTGTAATTTTCTAGAATTTATTTTTACTACTATTCCATCTGTTGGATATTTACTAAAAAGCTTCCCTTCTAGCCATTGTTTTCTAAATACTTCAACTTGGCTCGTAAAGTTGCATGAAATATCCTGAGGTATCGTGAAGCCAAGCTTTGAAAGACTTTTTTTTGACTCATATTGGTTAAGTTTTGAATTAAGTATTTGAAATGCGCAGAAGCTAAGACTTTCAGAAAATCCTTCTTTAGCTCTTAGAAATCCAGAAGCGATTCTCTGGGAGATATTTGGATTTTGATTGGGTGCATATAATTCACCTCTAACTTGAAGAACTCCTCTTAAAGGGAGATTATTGGGAATGTCTGGGACTTTAATAAGTTTACTAGTAACGTCGGCCCCTTTTCTTGAAATTGCCTTTTCCAAGGTGCCATCCCTATATTGCAAAGCAACAGCACAACCATCAATTTTTGGTTCAATTAATAATCTGGTATCTGTTAATAATCCTTTCAAAAATTCATCTATTGAATCTTTTTCTAATGAAGGTAAAACTAGTTTATTTTTCTTTTTAAAGTAATCACAATTAGGGTTTGTTCTTAATAAATTTTTTTCAAGTTGGTCGAACTGCTTATCAGAGATTAAAGCATTACCATTTCTATAATTATCGTCATACCATTCAATTCGTTCTTCTAAATAAGTCTTCATTTAATAAGATGGCTTAAGTTTTTGAGTAGGTATCCAACTAGGTTTATCTATGATCCATTTTTCTCTATCTTCATATTTAACAGTCCATAAAAGAAATGAAGAGATTTCTTTTAGAGTTATTCCAGCCAAATATCTTGTTTTTGGACTTATTGATATAAATCCAAATAATATTACTAATAAAATAAGTTTAAATATGCCTTTAATCATTTAAAAACTCAGCGTAAATTTTGCAAACTTTTTAATTAATGCAATTCTTATAGCCTTCAATCTTTGCTAGTTCATCAATGTTCAAACCTGTTTCTTCTAGTAAAGTTTCTCCTATATCGTCCTTATTAAATTTAGTTAAAGCTCCTTTAGTAGAGTACTTAATACATTGGTTTTTGTATTTTGCTTCTTTGACAACAGGAGATAAATAAAAACCAAACAAGATGATAAAAGCCCCATAGGTTACAACTTTTCTATGGTTTTTCCACCATTCATAAAATTTATTGGACACGAAAAATAAATGACTATTTTCTATTTTAAATTGACTGTCAACAAATTACTTTAGAAATTTAAGGATTGGTTAATTTATTGTTTTTTTATTAATAGATTTAACCCAAGAATAATATCTTGATTTTCTAATCCTTTGCTCTTTAGAGACTAATCTATCCGCAGATTCTAGGGGCGATTCTCCTTTCTTAACTTTTGTTGTAATAGAAATACCAAAACCTTTTGCTTCAATTTTTGCAATGCCACCCTCTAAAAAAAATAAAAAAGACCAACCTTTGTTCCATCCTAAGTAGAAGGGATTTCGATACATTGCATTCTTTTGGAGATACTCTTTAAATGATATTTTCCTTTTCAAGGAGTTACTTGTATTCACTATTACCAAATAAGAAGTTTATTTCTGTTTATTTCTCGGAAGTAATTTTCGTATTTAAATAATTTCTTGGATGAATACTTGACACCTAGGAGTAGTACATTTATATTAATAGTACAACTGTATTATCTTAATGACACCAGGAGTTGCTAATGTTTGGACTAATTTTTATAGTGGCAGCCTTATTGACACCCCAACTGGCTGGTTGTTTAACAAAAAAAGTGGTTTATTAATTCTTTTTGAGAGTTATAAGAAATCTCTAACTAATAATTTAAAAGTTTATACTCACCTTTTCTATGCAAATGAATTAGGTGAACCTGCCCAACTCAAAAATTCAAGACTACATTCTATTGAGTGTGCTTGCGAAACATGGGATGAATTAGTTTCAGGAGGTTGGGAAATTGTTACTAGCAGATTCCACTAATCATGATTAAGCTAAATCCTTCAAAATGGGAATATCTAAAAGAATCTACCCTAAAACGAAAACGTACAAAGATTTGTATTACTTGCAATCACTTTCGCTACAGCACTACAGAAACTTTTGCTACTGTCTTGATATGTCCAAGATACGAAAAACGTATACCGCAGGGTGATCATTTACTTAAAGGTTGTGAGTATTGGCAAAAAAATAGGAATATATTTTCCCCTGAAGGATCTTAATCATTATCCAATTAAACTTTTCTAGGTACAGATATTTAATTATGTAAACAAAGCATTATTTTATACAACTTAAAAAAATCTTTTTAAGTAATTTGAAAATTATGATTCAATTTTACTTTTCTATATTTCTATTAGTTGTGCTTACATTTTTTGCACTTTTATTAGATGCACCAGAATTGGCTACTTTAATTCAAACATTTTAGAAAATAATAAATCAGCATTTTTACTGATTTACTTTCTTTATAAGTAAGGCGTATGTTTAATTTGTTGTATGGGAGGGATCTAATGATTGACAGTCCACCAGAGGAGTTAGATTATAAAATTTAAATCTAGATAAAACTAATGCTAAATTTGGAATGAATCATCTTTTTGATATTCATTCCTTTTTAATTTTTTTCTAAAAAAATGCGAATTTATAAATATTAAATTTTTAAAATAAAAAATCTGTTCATATTAAAATAATTTGATGGCAAAGTCTCCTCTAGATATTGACTAACTTTACCTGAATCCAAAACCACTTTTTTGCTCTTCCTTTTCTTCCCATTCATTCATAATTAGTTTTAGTAAACATTTAACTTCTAAATTCGAAGCATCAGTATCTTTTTGAAGATTTATACAAATATTTTTAATTTCCTCATAAGCACTATCAATTAGTATTGTTTTTTGATCTGGATTAGCCATTGAATTTTAAAATGCTCCATTACAGTTGAACCCGCTGCAGTTAATAAATCTAAAAATATTCATTACAAAGTTGTGGAATCTTTCATCATAAAAAAATGCCCAGGTTGTAAATATAGCAAAACCAGAGACAGCAAAAGCAGCATATTGAAGCCAATGTATTCCATAGCTGTCTAATCCATTTTTATCAAAATCAGAATTACTCACTTGGTTTTTTACTTATAATAAAATTTTTTTTTTTAAAAGGAGAGTTTGTTTTGAACGAGGGATTTATTTTCTTCTAGTCTTTAATGTATTTATATTTTAAATAAAACCAGGTATTATCCATCCAAAAAAACCGTAGTTTACTATCAAAGCTAAAAAACCAATCATAGCTAATCTCCCATTTGTTATTTCGGCGTTTTTCCAAAATTTACCCATGTAGTTTTTTATTTTTTTCGCATTTTTATCTATCAAATAATTTGGTTCTAAAGGTTCCCGCACCCTTTTGATGGCGTATAAAGAGAATTGAATAGTGATTGCGATGATAACAACTATAAA
This sequence comes from Prochlorococcus marinus XMU1412, assembly GCF_017696315.1. Taxonomy (NCBI): domain Bacteria; kingdom Bacillati; phylum Cyanobacteriota; class Cyanophyceae; order Synechococcales; family Prochlorococcaceae; genus Prochlorococcus; species Prochlorococcus marinus. The sequence goes on from NZ_JAAORJ010000002.1 coordinate 185,565, forward strand.
ACTAGTAAGAGCATCCATTTTTATTTTTAATATGTGATCAATTAGTAAGTCAAAGAGTAAATGACATTTGTATGTATCAAACATTTCCTTATTTCTGCGTTATTAACAGAGGAAACCTAACTTGAATTATTAATTAATGTAACATATTTAAAAAAAATTAGTATGAATTCTTACTTTTTCTTTGGATTTAACACTTTTAAAGACAAAAGTGTTCCATTTCTGTGTTAATTTTATCCTATGACTTTTTTAAATTGAATTGCAGAAAGCTTTAAAATTTTGTTTCGCCAAATCAGATAATGTATTTAATTTTTACTAGGAATATAAATTTAATATAATTTATTTTAAATATATTTAATAACTAGAAATTACTACTTTTGTTTGATTTCAGGAAGGTAAAATTTATTGCCTAATGTATAACCAATTGACATGAGTACGAACCCAATAAGTTGAGGTAAATGAGAATTTGCTAGAGAGATTTTTTCAATCATTTCTCAATCCATAAAATAATATAATAATAAAAATTTTTTAATACTGTAATTCTATTTTCTTTTTGATTCTTTAATTTCCCCAGATTTTTTTAGTGAATTAACAAGCCTTTCATTTTCTGTTTTTAAATTATCTAATGCAGATTTTGTGAATTGTTCTTTAGCCTCAAATTTTGCTGAACTTATAACTTTTTTATTCGGGAGTTTTTTCTTCGGTTCTGGCTTCATATTAAAGAGCATTTTAAAAATTTTAGAAGTTATTTTTTTTGTATTAGGTATTATTTTTTACAGTTTTCTGGTTAATAATATTTATTTACATAGACAAATTAATCTTTATCTTTTGGGAGCCTTAACCATCCAGAAGTCCATTCTGATTTTAGTTTTGTCCATAGGATCCTTTTAATATCTTTTTTATTTTTGGTAGGAAAAATATCAACCCATCTATCATCATTTTTACCACCATAAGCTTTAACTTGAAAATGCCTATTACCATTAATAGTTTTTGGTGCTGTCCAACAAAGAGTAGGAGGCCATTTCATGAGAAATTTTAAAAGTTGAAAAAACTAAAGGTTGCTTTGCCCAGTCAAAACTAAACCATAATAAGCAATCGTACCAAGGATAAGTACGATACCTAGTATTCTAATAATCATGCTTTAATGTTTTTAAATTCAAATCATATTAAAGAAGATTTATAAATTTGAGTTGAAGATTTAATATTTTCTAATTTTTCCTTTTTTTATTTCTAACTATGGAGTGGCAAGATTGAGGATGCCATTCAGTCTGAATTTTGCCAATAAAATCATAAATAAATGAATCGGGACATCCAGTTTCTTTTTGAAGTTCTGAAAGTTCTTCTTTAATGAATTTATACACTCTTGTTATTGCCCCTAAATTTTCTTCTTGAGAGGGAGCCCATTTTTTATTCTTCATTAATATTTTTTAAATTATTTTCCACAATATCGTAATAGGTTATGTCTCCATAATCAGCATCTGAACAACATAAATCTCCATAAAGTTCCTCTAACAAATCGTACGCATCTGAATACTTATCAAAACTTTGAGCGGTTAATTCGTCATCTTTCCCATCAATTCTAATTATTTTGTAGTTCATATTTTACTTAGATCCGAAAAGTATTCTTTTGATTCATTAGATCACCTTCTAAATAAGAATCTTATTTAGGAGTATTGCTTGGGTAAAGCTTCTGAATTTTATTTTTCTGTATTTCTATTTTTCTTTGTTCATATTTTTTAGCCATTATTTTTCTGATAAATAATTGTGGGATAAGCCAAACTAACGCGATAGCTATAGCCATGAAAGCAGGATTTCTCCACGTTAGCCTAATAATCTCTTGTATAAATTCTTGATTGAAAATTTCCATACATTAAATTTTGATGATAAAAATATCTTTGCTTTCTTTTATAAAATCTTTTTTAATTTCATAATCCATCATAACCTTAAAAAATCTAATAAGGAATTTTATAAATTTTTTCTTTTTCTAGTTTGTTTTCTTTTATATTTGGATTTAGATTAGTTTTTATTTTTAAGTTTAGAGATGTCGACTTTTCTAATTACAGGATCAAATAGGGGTATTGGATTAGAACTATGTAGGCAAATTCATAAGAGGGGAGATAATGTAATTGCAACGTGTAGGAAAGCTTCAAAAGAACTTAGAGATTTAGGAGTGAGAGTTGAAGAGAATGTAGAAATTTCTTCTGATGAGTCGATAACAAATTTGTGTAAAAAATTATCTGGAGTTAATTTAGATTGCTTAATTCATAATGCAGGAATTTATGAATTTAATTCTTTCGAAAACTTAGAAAAGAAAAGTATTTTGCGTCAATTTGAAGTCAATGCATTGAGCCCAATATGTATGACTCAATCACTTAAACATCTTTTAAAAAGATCTTCTAAAGTTGCTTTTATCACAAGTAGAATGGGATCTATTGAAGATAATACATCAGGAAGTTCTTATGGTTACAGAATGTCTAAGGTTGCCTTGTCCATGGCAGCAAAATCACTTTCCATAGATTTATCAAGGGAAGATATTTATGTAGCTATTTTGCATCCTGGGTTAGTGAGTACAAGAATGACTGGCTTTACAAGAAATGGAATTAGTCCTGAAGAATCAGCAAATGGCCTTTTAAAACGTATTGATTCTTTAAATAAAAATAACTCGGGTACTTTTTGGCATACCAACGGAGAAGTTTTGCCTTGGTAATATCAATACATTTATATTGAAGAGATTTATATCTTTAATTTGTTAAAAAATTTTTAAATTTTTAACGAATTTCTTTCCTTGTTTAATTCTTTTGGTTATCTTTAGAAAAACATTAGTAAAGGAGGTGATTCATTGTCGTATCTACCGAAAAATGCGGTTATCAAAGGGGCCGTGAATTCAGTATCTTCATCACATTCATCGGTCTCTTTTTCTTTGATTAAGAAAAAAGGTTTTATAATCAATAGATTTATATAAATCAGTTCCTTAATAATTAAAAACTCTGCAAATCATCAATTTGCAGAGTTTTTTTTATGAATTTAAATAGTCTTTCAAAATTTACTCTATCTTTTTTGGCCGAAGTAAATTAAAGCTAAAAAAGATAAAGTGCTTACCAAAGCGATTAAGTACCATCCAGTTGAGGAGTTGCTAGTTACTTCGTTCATTTATTTTGATTTATCGGAGGAATTGATTATTTGAGTAAAAATCACAATTGATATCATTAAAAAAACTAAAAGGATGTAAGTTACGTTCATTTATAGAAAAATGCTAATTATCAAAAAGATTATTCCTAGAACTACCGTGACAATTGCTCCATCTACTAATAGGTCTTTCCATGTATAACTTTTAAGCATCCTTGTTTTATCTTCTTCACTCATAAGGTTCTTTAACCACTTCCAATCTAAAAGCTGTGTCAATGCAATACCAAAAATTAAATGACCAAACAAAATACCAATTAGATCAATTCTAGAAATATCTTTAGTGAGACTTGTAATAATAAAAAAGTCCACTAGCTTTTTTCTTTATTAGATAAAGCACCACCTTCTTCTTTGTATTTTTCCCAAGCTTCACTTATTTTTGCTTTAGAGAAATTTTGTTTTCCCTCAGAGAATTTATTTTTGAGGTTATTTAAACTATTAGTCAGTTCTTTTTTTGTTGGTTCATCAAGAAAGTTTGATGTTAATTTCCATAAATACCAGCTACTAGCTAGAAGAAGAATTAATCCAAGTAATTGCATATTGGTTTTTTACCATCCTACAACTTTTCGAATGGTTTCGATTAATTTATTTATTTAATACCTGTAGAAATTTTTTGACTTAAATAAAAATTAAAACTTTAACCAGTGGAAAAATATTCTATCCAGTAGCCATATAGTTAGACCCCCTTCCAGGAAAGCTAACCAATACATCCCATAATCAGAAAATCCCATTTGTTCTTTAACTGTTTTAATCAATTTTTTGTGAGCTTGAATGAGATCTTTCATGAAGAATAAAATTTTTAAACCTGCTGAATTTCTTTAATTAAAAAACCCTTCCCATAGCAAGATAGACATGTTTTAGTCTCATCTAATGAAATTCTTAGAAAACCTGCTCCATTACATCTAAAGCAATTTACTTTAGTGTTTGAATAGATTTTTGATTTAATTTTAGCAGCACGATTTAAGTAAGAAACAGTTTCTTTACGACCGTTTGCTTTGGCGGCTTTGTTTAGAAGCTTTTTGTAGTTGACTTTAAGTTCTTGGATATTCATCTTTAATAGAAACTATGATGCGAATACAGGAAAAACTAAATGTTTAAATAAATTTAAAAAATTTTTCCGTTTATATTTCTAATCTGATCTCTTACTGAGATTTGAATAATATAACTAGTATTTGGTTTATATGTTTAGTAACTGGAGTAATTAGTTTGTATATTTAATAGAAATTTTATATTTAATAAACTAAAAATTTTGTCGGTAATCATTCAAGAAAATATTTTTTTGTCTTTGAATAGAAGCTTAAATAATTTATTGTTTGAAAAGTATTTAAAAGCTCTAGTAGATCATCCAGCCTTTTTGAGGTTTTTAACTAAAAAATCATTTTCATTAGTTAGAACTTGGAGCTTGGATTTTGCCAACTCTTTTTTGATTTCGGGATTTAAATCCTTTTTCGTCTCATTTGGATTCATAGGATTTGGACTTGAAATTTTTAAAATTCAGTTGCAATCATAGTGATCCCAAAAAAAATTTGTGGATAGTTTTTTCTTAAAAGAAGATAATATTTTATTTTGCACATAGAAATTCAAATTTAATCAACATATTGTGGAAAACCCTGTTGAAAAACGCTTAAAAAGTGGATAACTCTTCGGGAGCATTATCAAAACAAGCTTTTCTGGAAAAAATTTTAAGTATTAATACTTCATCAAAAAAAATAAAATATAGTTTAAAAAGTAACATAATCTCTTGTTATAACTATGGGATCATTACTTTTTAAAAAAGATAAATTTTCTATACCAGAAGCTCATGTTGATAAAAAATTCAAAAAGTTTTTTCTTCATGATGTATCAAATTGAAAATTAAAGTGAAGAAAAATCAATCTAAACTTGAAATTTTTAATTTTTGTCATAGCTGATTAAAAATTGTTTAATTCGGTTTTCTCTATGCAAATATTTCTCAAACCTAAAACTAATCAAATAGGTTTGTATGAGTTAAATATTTAAAATGACAGAAGAAAAAAAGGATTCAAAAAAATGTTCTGGAAAGAAAAACATTATGTTTGCCTATGGTTTTATACAACTTGGTTCTAGTTTCGTATCGGCAATAGCTTTAGCTGCAATCGCTTTTGGATTCTGTTCAGTAAAAAAGGAATCTAAACTTTTTAATAAATGTGTTGCAGAAATAATTGAAGATGGTGGCACCAATTCTGAGGCCGTAAGGTATTGCAATGGGGGCAATTAAACCCACTCTCAGATTAATTAAATGGATTCAACTTGTGATTTGATTATTGATTCTTTAAAAGAAGAGCCAATTGGAGAAACGGATCATTTTATTTGGTTCATAACAGATATTGGCATTGTTGCTCTGTTTAAAAAAGAGGAAAACTTTGAAACTTATAGTTCGAATGCTGAAATTGAGGCAAATAAAATTGCTTTAGACATAACTAAAGAAGAAAAAGAGTACCTCAAAATAAAAGAGAGACAGCTGTTCTTGTTTTATTCATAATCTAGGATTTAGTTCTTGATTTAGTAAGATGCCTCAAGGTTAAAGGCCGGCTCCATAATATTGCTTTCGCTAATTAATTCGTAGGTTAGCTCTTTATTTAGGGCATTTATATAAGATGTATAAAGTTTCCCCCAAACAAATTCAAATTCATCTTTACTTAAATTCTTGAAAAGAATTTCTCCTTTGAAGTAAATGTGATAAGAATCATTCATCATGGAAAATTAATCTTATCCTTTTTAACGCAGTGATATATGTATGTAGTATTGGGCGCTACTAAAAAGAAATTTATTTAGAAGTTAGAAATATTTTTAGACTATCCTTGTATTCATTTTTTGTTTTTTGAATAAACCGACTGTCTCATCAAGATCCATACACGGCTGAATACTTATATCCATTAACCTTCTCCAGGGGTGCCATTGCTTCCAAATTGTTTCAAGAGAATCTGCACTCACTACAGAATGTCCAATTCCATTTTGAACCATAAAAATCCAAGAATGAACCTCATAGTTTTCAGGTCTGTTTTGGGGACCTCCTGATTCGTACCAATTAATTAGCATTTCTGCCCCTTCTTCTTGATCCTCGCCATCTGTAAATTCGTAGGAAATCAAATACCTTTGCATATAGATTATTATTAAAACCTCTAAACCATTTTAACTCTAGATTTAGATATTGCCTCCCAATTTAATTAATGCTATGAAGTTTATAGAAGAGATTATTTTAAATGACCGAAAGATTTGGGAAAATTAAAAAGAATATTTTGACTAATTTATCTTTTATAAATAAGACAATCTTGAAGTATTTTCAAAACCATGATCTGTTCGTATAGCTCCAGTTAACAGATAAAATTTGATACTTTTTAAAATACCTTAAATTAGTTAACATATTTGTACTTTATAGATAGCAATGACAAATAAAAAGGATCAAAGCGATCCAATTGATAATTTAGAGTATGAAAAAGTTCTAGAAGAAGAAATAATTAATTCCTACGAAAGTAAATTTCAGAAAGATACTGAAGAAGATAGTAAAAAGATTAAATTTTACAGACTTAAAAGAACTCCATTAGAAATACTAAATAGGTCATTTTTCTTTTTCTTTATTGGAAGTTTTCTTTTCTCTTTGTTTTTAGCTTATTCAGAAAGTAAGTTATGGTTCATACTTTATGTGATAAGTGCATTGTCATGTGTTTTCTATACTCCTAATAGAAAGGCACTAAAAGAATTAATAGCAGCTTGGCCAAATATAGAGGATCTCATCAAAGGTAGGAGTATGTGGAGAAAAGGCAAGTAAATAGATTATGAAACCTTTAAGTGCATTTAAAAAATGGTTATTAAATATCCTTGTGCCATATATCGAAGGCACCAACAAGAAAAAAGAGGATAAAAAATGAGCCTTATACAGCTTGGAATTATTGTTGAAATATTTTTGTTTGTAGGAGTTTTTATATGGGTTAGGAAACTAACTAGTAAAAAAGGTAGACAACCATCTCTATCAAAAAAAACAATTAAAAATCTCAAATTTTAGAATTTTGATCACAAAATAAGGAATCTTTATAAAGAGATCAAATTTATGGGAGAATTCTTTACTTTTTCCCTCTCACTTTGTGTATGAAATCGGTTAGAACATCTATATAGTTTTTAAAAATATGGTTTCCTCCATTCAAGGTCTTGCTCCAATAACTAATCCATTAAATAGTGTCTTAATAGAAAAGAAACTAATAAATGTTGATCAAAAGTTCATTCAACTTGTTTCTCTGGCAGAAGGGTTACCTAGGACAGAAGTTGTTGAAAGTGGTAGAAATTATTGGAGGGGCGTTTGTAGAAGCTTAATTTTTAGATTTCCAGATGACCTCGAAATTTTAAAGCTTGATGTGAGAAGTTATGTAGATAGATCTAAAGGAATTATTCAGATAAGATCTGCAGCAAGATTAGGGCAATCAGATTTAGGTGTGAATCTAAGAAGAGTGGAATACTTGTTTAATCAATTAGAGAAATTTTAATTAATCTATTTTTTATAAATTTAAGGTTCTTTTTACCAAATAGTTGTGCTTTAATTCATAATAATATTTGAATTGCCATGGTGAAGATAATTTTAGTTGGAATTATTGTCGCACTTGTATATTCTCAACCTGACCTCCGTCTTACAGTCGCTGATTGGTTAAAAGCAGCTTCTGATTTTCTTATTGAATCAGTACAAGTAAAACCATAAATTAATTTTTAATCAAGCATTAAATAAGACCTGAGACAGTAATCATTTGTTTAATGCAAACAGCTACAAAAATAAATATTATTATCCTGCTCAATATGTATTTCACTTAATCAAATAAATAGTTTTAGGAACATAATAGAAAATTTTTTTGAAATTTTTGAATAGTTAACGATAATAAGGGTTATGAAGCTTAGATTATTTGAGTTCTATTTTATTAAAGACTATTTAAGACCTTGGTTTGGTCTTATTTATTCTTTATTCTTTCTGTTTTTTTTAGGTGCAATTGGCTATCGAATAACAGAAGGATGGGAATGGAGTGATTGCTTATGGATGGTTCTAATCACAATAACCACTATTGGTTTTGGAGAAGTTCAACCTTTAAGTCCTGAAGGCAGGATAGTAACTGTTTTAGTAATCGTTGGCGGATTGATCTTTATTCAATTTACCTTTCAAAAAGCTGTTAGATTATTCGAATCCGGCTATTTTCAAAGAGTAAACGAATTACGTTTTAAAAGACTTCTTAGAAAAATGGAAAATCATGTAATTTTGTGCGGATATGGGAGGGTAGGTCAGGAAATATCTAACCAAATAAAGACGCAAAATATTCCAATTATTGTGGTTGAGAGCGATGAAGATAGAAAAAAGATTGCTGAAGAAAATGGTTTAGAAGTTCTTTGTGCTGATGCGACTCTTGATGAGACTTTAAAACTGGCAGGATTAGAAAAATGCAAAAGTTTGGTCGTAACTTTACCTAATGATGCTGCTAATTTATATGTAGTTTTAAGCGCTAAAGGGATAAGAAGTTCTATAAGAGTAATTGCAAGAGCTGGAACTGAAGAAGCTGCAAGTAAGTTGAGATTAGCTGGGGCAAGTATAGTTGTAAGCCCTTATATTGCTGCAGGAAGAGCAATGGCATCAATGGCTTTAAGACCTATCGCAATTGACTTTCTAGATCTTCTAGCAGGAAGTGAATGTGAGATTGAGGAATTTGAATTAAGTAATGATATTAGTCTTTTTGAAACAGCAGAGAAAAGATCACTTTCTGAACTTGGAATAGGTAAAAAAAGCGGGGCAAAAATTTTGGCTATAAAAGAGAACGAAAAATTATTTACTAACCCTGGCGGTAATTTCATACTTCAACCAGGTCAGGTATTAATAGCATTTGGTAGTAAAGAACAACTAAATATTTTGAACGGTTTGTTGGGTAATCTTGTAGTAGCAGTAGAGTTATTAAAATAGACATATCAAAATAATTTGATATATAAATCTTTCAATTTTTTAATTTCTTAATGGCTGTAAATTATCTTTGTACATAACAAACTTAGTTCTCATTACATAGTGGGCATTTTCAAAAAAACCCTGATTTTCTCTTCTGCAATTTCATTAATACTTTCTCCATCTGCAATGGCTTCAAAAAGATTGAGTGGAGCTGGTGCATCATTTCCTTCGAAAATTTATACCAGGTGGTTTTTTGACTTAGCTAAAGATGGAGGCCCTAGAGTTAATTATCAAGCAGTAGGTTCTGGGTCTGGCAGAAAAGCCTTTATAGATGAAACTGTAAATTTTGGTGCATCAGATGATCCTATGAAAGATTCTGATATAGAGAAAGTTAAAAGAGGACTTGTTCAAATACCGATGGTAGGCGGAACAATTGCGTTTGGATATAACTATGATTGCGATTTAAAACTAACTCAAGAGCAGGCTGTTCAAGTAGCAATGGGAATGATAAAAGATTGGAAGGAATTAGGATGTAAATCAGGAAAATTAACTTGGACGCATCGTTCCGACGGTTCAGGCACGACTAAAGCTTTTACTAATTCTATGGAAGCTTTTTCTAAAACCTGGAATTTAGGTACTGGTAAATCTGTTAAATGGCCTTCGGGAGTTGGAGCAAAAGGAAATTCTGGTGTTGCAGGTGTTATACAAAATACTCCCGGAGCAATTGGTTATGTCAATCAATCATATATAAAAGGGAAGGTAAGAGCTGCAGCTTTACAAAATCTTTCTGGCGAATTCGTTACTCCGAATACTGAAGCAGGAGCAATAGCTTTAAACGGAATAAATCTTGATAAGAACTTGGCGGGTAAAAATCCAAACCCTACCGCTAAAGGAGCTTATCCAATAGCAACCTTAACTTGGATACTCGCTTATGAAAAAGGTAATGGTAGGAATACTAATGCAATTCAAGATACATTCTATAAATTGCTCAGTGATGAATACCAAGATAAAGCTTCTGCCTTAGGTTTTGTTCCCTTGAAAGGAGAAATTTTAAATAAATCAAGAGCCGCCGTTAAAAAAATAGGTAGATAAATTTATCAAACCATGTCAAATTATCATGACTTTCATATACCTTTAACGGCTCTTAAAGTCTTTTACAGCATTTAGTAGTAGATTTATAGAGATATTCTTTTTTTAATGGAAGAGAAATTAACTCTTTTCAAGAATCGTAAAAGATTCGGTATCGAAAAAAATATAGATATTATCTTCAAGAATACTGCCCTAGTCTTGTCTAGTTTCGTAGCAATAATACTTTTAGGAATTATTTTAGTAGTTTTTTTTCAGTCATTTGAATCCTTTTCAAGGTATGGCTTGAAGTTTTTAGTAACCTCTGAATGGAATCCAGTAAAAGATGAATACGGAGCTTTTACTGCAATTTATGGCACATTAGTTACCTCATTTCTTTCGTTACTAATAACTATCCCTTTGGGAGTTGGAACTGCAATATTTATTACCGAAGACTTTGTACCTAAAGTTGTTAGAGAAATAATAGGCTCCTTTGTTGAATTACTAGCGGCTATACCATCAGTTGTATTGGGACTTTGGGCAATATTTGTGATGGAACCCTTTTTTAGAGCATTTTTTGTCTTTTTACATAATTTCTTTGGTTGGATACCTTTATTTAGTACAGAACCTACAGGCAGGAATTCCTTGTTAGCAATATTGATTTTAGTCGTGATGCTTTTGCCAATAGTGACTGCGATAGCTAGAGATTCTCTTAATCAAGTTCCTAAAAAGTTAAGAAATGCAGCCTATGGAATTGGAGCTAGTAGATGGAAAACAATATTTTCAGTGATTTTGCCAGCAGCATTATCAGGAATTATGGCAGGTGTTCTATTAGCTTTAGGCAGGGCCATGGGAGAAACTATGGCTGTGACAATGATTATTGGCAATTCCAATGCATTTAGTTGGTCTCTCTTATCTCCCGGATATACCATTTCCTCCATGCTTGCAAACCAGTTTGGTGAGGCTGATGGAAGTCAGGTTTCATCACTATTTTATGCGGCTTTTGTGTTGATGATCCTGTCGTTAGTGGTAAATATCTTTGCACAGTGGCTTGTTAAGAAATTCAGTCTCAAATATTAGATAATTATGAATTCACTTTATTACCAGAAAAGATTATCAAGAAATATAGGAGATAAATTCTTTACTTCTTTATCAGTAATTTGTGCATTGATAGCAATACTTCCTTTGATTTTTTTGGTAACTTATATTCTTATTAAAGGTGGATCACAAATTACACCAGAATTATTTACTCTAGAGCCAAATCCTCCTGGAGATGATTTAGATGCAGGAGGTATTAATCCTGCATTGATTGGGACATTAATAATAACTACCATTGCTTCAATTATTGCGATACCAGTAGGTGTTGGAGGTGGAATATATCTAGCTGAATACTCTAAAGGTGGTGCTTTTTCTAGGTTTATAAGATTTGGGGTAAATGTTTTAGCTGGAGTCCCTTCAATTATTGCCGGTGTATTTATTTATGCCTTAATTGTTTCTACAAAGATCTTGTTTGGAAGTATGTACAGTGGCTTGGCGGGAGGAATGGCGCTTTCAATATTGATGTTGCCCACTGTGATAAAAACAACTGACGAAGGTTTAAAGCTTGTGCCTAATGAGTTGAGATATGCTTCTCTTGGAGTTGGAGCAAGTATGTATACAACTATATTGAAAGTTACTTTGCCCTCTGCCTTTAGGTCTATTGCTACTGGCGTTGTACTTGGAATCGCGAGAGCTGCAGGTGAAACAGCACCTTTGATATTTACGGCTTTATTCTCTTACTACTACATAACAGGCTTTGGAGACTTGTTTTATGAGATGGGTTCTTTGGCTGTATTGATATACAATTTTGCTCTAGAACCATACGATGCGCAGAATAAATTAGCCTGGGCAGCTTCCTTTATTCTTGTTTTGTCGATACTATCAGTAAATATATTTTCAAGGATTTTGGCCGCTTTTACTGAGAAAACCAAGAGAGTATAAATGATTAAAACTAATAAAAAAATACCAAAGAATATCATTTTATCTCTAGAGAATGTCTCTATTAGTTATGGAACTTTTGAAGCAGTAAGAAATGTTTTTTGTAACTTTAAAAAAAGCAACATAACATCTCTTATTGGTCCTTCTGGTTGTGGCAAATCAACTGTTCTTAGATCTTTAAATAGGATGAACGATCTAATTCCTAATTGTTCGTTAAAAGGAACAGTCATTTTTGATGGAACTAATATTTACGACAAAAGAGTAGATCCAGTTGAAGTAAGAAGAAGAATAGGAATGGTTTTTCAACAGCCTAATCCTTTCCCGAAATCTATCTACGAAAATATCGCATTTGGAGCAAGAATTAATGGCTTTACAGGAGATATGGATGAATTAGTCGAAAGTTCACTAAAAAAGGCTGCTTTATGGGATGAATGTAAGGATAAATTAAATGATAGTGGTTACTCTTTATCTGGTGGACAACAACAAAGATTATGTATTGCTCGAACCATCGCAATTGAGCCTGAAATAATTCTCATGGATGAGCCTTGTTCAGCTTTAGATCCAATCTCTACCTTGAAAATAGAAGAGACTATGCATGAACTTAAGAAGAATTACACAATAATAATCGTTACTCATAATATGCAACAGGCATTAAGAGTTAGTGATATGACTGCATTTTTTAATGCTATTGAATATGAAGATGGTGATGGAGGAAAGGTTGGTTACCTTGCAGAATTTAATTCGACAAAGAAAATTTTTAACTCTCCAAAAGAAAAAACCACTCAGGAATACATATCAGGTAAATTTGGCTGATGTTAATTTTTTACTGTTAAAAGAAAGATTTTTAGCTTTAAAACTGATAAAGGGTAGACAAACAGTATAAATACCTATATAGTTATTTCGAATTAGTAAGTTTATCTTTGAAAAACTACCCTTTTCTACCTTTCTTGATTTTCGCAGGAGCTCTCATAACTACTGCAACAATAGGATTGCCTGTATTTACTTCATAATTTAAGAGTATTACTATTTTAGGTAATCTTATGCTTTCAATAATAAATAAAGAATTAATTGGAAGTCCTCATAAAACCTTTATAAATGGAAATTTATTTGACTTTATAAAAAAAAGAGAGAATATGAACCTGTGTGGGAGTGAAAAATCTGTATTAAAACCATTTTTAAGAGTGGTTAATTTCTAATTTATTTATCATGGATAAAACTAAAGAACAGTTAGAAAAATTAAGAGAAGTAGCAGAAGCATCTCTTACAAAGACGGATGAACTTCAAAAAGTTCTTGCTCAAATCGAGGCTTTAATGTCTAGAGAAGAATCACAAACATTATCAAAGAAGAAATAATTATTTAAAAAATAATTTTTGGTTTTGTACTTTTAATTACACCTATACAATTCCATCGAAGTTATTAATTGGTTATGCAGAACCCGTTCCAAAGTTTTCTGTTAGGTCTCGAGGTCTTACCTTCTTTAAGTAAAAGACCTCTTTAATTTGTTTGTTTTTATTATATTTTTATAACCTGCTTATTTAGTTGATTACTTTATAGATTTCTTTCAAGCATACGTTTACATCAAAAGATTCTGTATTTACAACCTCTAAACCTGTTTTTTCTGTAACTTCAACAGTTGCATTACATTCGTCTTGTTTGAGAGCCATGTAACTTGGCGTTTTGTCTTCTATATCTAATTCAATGCTTGATTCAGTATCTTCCTTATATTGCTCCATTACAAGTGTAAGTGCCTCTATCTCAACAGAAAAATTATCATTTGCTTTTGCCGCAAATGGAATTATAAGAAATGGAAATAAAATCAAGGCTATTAATTTTTTCATTTCTATAAAATGTGTTTATTTTTTTTATAACGTGGATTGTCTGCTAAGGAAAGGGTCATTAGCTGTAAAAAATTTTTTATCAATTTCTACTAGTAGAAATTTATTAATAGGTTCAAAATAATAGATAAATAAAATAAACGAGACTTTTAAGTATAAATTTGTATATCTAAATGAAAAATTTAAGTCACTTTAATAGGATTTTCCTTAAGATTTCATTTCGATAATTTCTTCTTCAGAAACAATTGCCCATTTTTTAAATGACTTTTTGCAGGGATATCCTCCTGTTAAGTCTCCAAATGCAGGTAAAAATAAAGTATTTTTTTTCTTATCCATTGCAAAACACCTGAAAGATAATTTATCTCCATTGCTTTTTAAGTAGATTTTTGGATGATAATGTCCACAAATATTCAATGATTTATTATCGCCAAAATCAACTGGTTCATGGCTAAAAGTAATATTTTTAGTTTTTCTAATATCAAAAATTTTTATATTTTTAATATCACAACCTACATCGTGATTTCCTAGGACTAGTTCAACGTTAGTTTTTAGTAGTTCAGGAAGATCCTCAACTTTTTTTTGAAGAGTTTTATCTATTGAATATTTACTGTGGAATAAATCTCCTAATATTATTAACTTTTCAGGACTATATTTTTTTACTATTTTTTTTATTCTTGCAAAATTGTTTTTATCTGAATTATTAGTAAGAGGTATACCATTTTGCTGAAAATACTCAGCTTTCCCAAGATGAATATCGCATATTAACAACTCTTTTGTTTCGGGTAGAAATAACGCTCTTGAAGGAAGCATCTCTAACAATGTATCTTCCCAACAAAATTTAAAAGAACTTTTTTTCATTTAATTACTATATTTTTTTATAAGTTTTTCTACTCTTTTTTCTATTGGCTCATTGCTTAAAGTATTTTTAAGTCTTTCAACTAGTAAAGGGAAAGCAAAAGGAGTTGGAGTTTTTATCTCGTTTAGTAGCATTTTTAAATTTTTTAATCTTTCTAATGATCTAGATATTCTTTTATTTTCTAATTGATATTCTTTAACTTCTTGATGCGATTGTTTTATCAAAAGATGGTCTTCTTCATATTTAGTAAAGACATCGTAGAAAAGACTTGAACTTATTTGAAGTTGGGAAGAAGTTTTTGTTTTGGTTGGATTATTTTGATTTACTAGTCCACTTATTTGAGCAATATTTTTAAATCTACGTTTTTTTAATTCTGAAAAATTAATTGCATTTTCTAGATCTTCTTCTAATTTTTTGTTATTCAAAAAGTAATCAGCTTCTTTTTTTATTATGGAAAAATCATAATCTTCTGCAGTAGTTAAGCTGAATCCAAAATCATTAGCAGTAATACTAAATGTAGATTGTTTTAATTTTGCTAATCTCAAAGCCCATAAAAATGCAATTCCTTCATTTACAAATTTGCCATCAAGTGTAAAAACAAAAAGATTTGATAAATCCTTGGTTTTATATATCTCTATAAGGAATTCATCTTTCTTTGGAATATTTGAAAGAACTTTTTGTTTCTTCAATATTGGGCGTAATGAATTTAGTTCAGGATTTAAGCAATCATAATTTTCTAGTTCATTGCATATATCTATTTCTTTTCTCAAACTCTCACAAAGTAGATCAGAAATTGCCATTTGACCTCCAACCCATGCAGGAATTAGAGAACTTTTTTTTGTTGATTTTTTAACGTATAAAATCATATCTCTTATTCTTACAAATTGAAGCATTTTGCCAGCAAAGTAAAATGTATCCCCAGGATTTAATTTTGAAGCAAAATTTTCCTCTAAATTACCTAGAGATTTACCTTTCATATATTTGACATTCACAAATTTATCACTTGTAATTGTCCCAATATTGAACTTATGCATTCTTATTAAAGAGTTGTCTTTTACAAAATATTTAAAGTTTTCATTATTATTTTGTGATTCTTCTTTAACTATCTTTTTATATTTTGGGTATGCTTTAAGACATTTTCCTCCATATTCTAAAAAGTCAAGACACCAATTCCAATCTTGATCTTTTAAGTTTCTATAACTCCAGCAATTTTTAATTCTTTCTTTCTCAATTTTCGGATCAAAGCCATTTCCACATGCCAAACTTATTAGATGTTGTAGAAGCACATCATAAGATAATTCAGGAAGTCTGATTTCCTCAGATATACCACTTTTTATTATTCTTCTCATTGCACTAATCTCTAATAACTCTAAAGAATTAGTAGGCATAAAAATTATTTTTGATTTTCCACCTGGTCTATGAGCACTTCTTCCAGCTCTTTGAATAAGCCTAGCTAAATTCTTTGCACTACCAATTTGAACTATTTGATCTACAGGTTGGAAGTCAACTCCCAAATCTAAAGAGCTGGTGCAGACTACCCATTTTATTAATCCGTCTTTAACCCCTTCTTCAACTCTTTTTCTATCTTCTTTATCGAGGGAGCCGTGATGAAGTGCAATTTTGTCTTCCATCTCTGGGAGAAAAAATTTAAGACATTGATACCATCTTTCAGATTGATTTCTCGTATTAGTGAATAATAAGGTGCTTTTATTTTTATCTAGGATTTTTAATAATGAAGAATGACTTCTAATCCCAAGATGCCCACTCCATGGAAAGGTAGTTTCCTCCTCTGGTAAAACACTTATAATTTCGATCTCTTTTTGAATATTTGTACTTATAATTTTGGGTTTAATAGCGCTCATCCCAACTATTGCTCTTGCTGCTTCTTCAATATTTCCAATAGTTGCAGACATTGCCCAAATTTGTAAATTTTTTATATTACCTCTTAGCCAACTTAAACATAATTCGCACTGGTTTCCTCTTTTACTACCCATCAATTCATGCCATTCATCAATAATTATTGAAGACAACTCCTTGAACAGATTATTAGATTCTTTATTAGAAAGTAAAAGAGATAAAGATTCTGGAGTGGTAATAAGAATATTAGGTGGTTTAGCTAATTGTTTTTTCTTTTCATATGGGGTTGTATCCCCGTTCCTAATTTCAACATTGATTTCTTTATTAAAATGCAAAGCTGCTAATTGTATGGAATTTTTTAGATCTCTACTTAGTGCTTTTAAAGGGGTTATTAATAATATATTCACACTTTTATTATTTTTGGGATCTTCTATCTTTGATAGAGGTCCCATTAATGCAGCATAAGTTTTGCCGCATCCCGTAGGAACTTGTATTATTCCACTCTCTCCATTTAAAAATGCTTCCCAAGATTCGATCTGATAGGGTAGTGGCTCCCATCCATTTGTGGAGAAAAAATGTTTTATTTTAGAAATTAAATTATTTTGCGTATTATTTTTCGTAATATTTTTCATGATATTTTTTTCATTAGTTCATAAGCATTATCTAGGCTATCTGCATCATTAATTTTTTTATCTTTTCTCCATTTTGTTATTCTTGGAAATCTTACTGCTATGCCTGACTTATGACGTTTAGAAATTTGTATTTTCTCAAAAGATATTTCGAATACCATTTCTGGTTTTAAAGATCGAACAGGACCAAATTTTTCTATTGTATTTTTTCTTATCCATTTATCTAGCTCTTTAATCTCAATATTCGTTAAACCAGAATATGCACTTGCAAATTTAATTAATTCTTTGTCTTTCCATAATGCAAAACTGTAATCTGTATACAGACCAGCTCTTCTACCGCTACCGCCCTTAGCGTAAATTAGAACAGCATCCAGTTGCATAGGATCAACTTTATATTTCCACCAAATACCTTTCTTTCTACCAGATGAGTATATAGAAGTCTTTTTCTTAATTATTAATCCTTCAGTATTATTTTCTCGAGATTTTTCTTTATAAGTTAAAGCATCAGGCCAATCTTTAGGAAAGATTAAATCACATATTTTGAAAATATCGGAGATGTTATTCTCAGTTTTAATTTGCCATTTTGAAAAATATTTTTCTAACTCAATTCTTCTATTTTCTAATTTAATTTCTCTTATATCTCTCCCATTAATCTCTAAAAGATCATAAGCAATAAAAATAATTGGATATTTTATTTGGATTGATCTAGTAGGAGACTTTCTATTTATTCTTTTTTGAAGTAAAGAAAAATCAAAGGCAATTTGTTCTTTAAAATTCCAAACTAATAATTCCCCATCAAGAACAAAATCATCTTTTATATGTGACATTTTCTCTACTAATTCTGGAAAAGATTCATTTACTAATTCTTGCCCTCTTGTCCATAACGAAACATTGCCTGATCTTTTAATTAATTGCATCCTTATACCGTCGTATTTCCATTCAAATTGAAAATCATTTATTGAATTTTTGAAGATTTTATCTTCAATAGTATTTGCTAGAAGAAATGGAAATGGTTTGGAATTTAACTCTTGAAGATTGATATTCTTGTTAATTAAAAATTCATATGAATCAATTGAAGGTTTAAAATCACCCATCAACCTATGGGAAATAATCTCTTCCTCAATATTATTTAGTTTTGATATTGATTTTGTGATTAATCCGATAGAGACTCCTACTCTAAAAGTTCCTGTAAGAATTTTATTAAAAATTAGATGGTTATCTTCAGGTAATGTTTCCCATAGATTTTTAATTTCTAAATTTTTCTCCTCATCATTAAGTTTTGATAATTCAGGTATTGTTTCGCTTAGTAATTCATTGAGACTTATATTTGATAATTTCTTTTTTCTAGAATTAGTTTTATTTTTAAGTAATAACGTTATTACCTCAGCAGAATCACCAACTTTTAAATAACATGTATCAATTAACCATTGAGGATATTCATATATTTGAGAAAAAAGATTTTTTAAATATCTTCCACTAATAAATCTCTTGTTACTTTTCCCAGTTAGTAAATATATTGCCCATGAATTATCTATTGGATCATTAGATAAAAAATAATTCTTTAAAACTTCAATTTTATTATTTGTACTGTTAATTGAATCTAGATCGCCAAATAATTCTGAAAAATTTTTTAAGCTCATATTTATTTACCGAATAAAAGGACATTTATTGATTCCTTTTCAACTAAATATTTACTTAAGGCTTCACTATCTCCATGATGAAAAAATACATTTTTTGCTTCAGACTTTTTTACTACTTCCAGAATTCCATCCCAATCCGCATGATCAGAGATTGCGAATCCTTTATCATATCCTGATCTTTTTCTTAGAGCTCTTATTGACATCCATCCACTCGCGAAAGCTGTTTGAATGTTTTTGAAATTTTTTAAATAAGAACCCTTACTTAAAGATGGCGGTAATAATATTAGACTTCCTTTAAGTTCATCTATCTTTTTTTTATTTTCAATTTTTATAGTATCTCTAATATCAATTCCAAGTTCCCTATAACTATTGTTCATTTTGTGAATACTGACATGGGAATAAATATTGCCATTAAAATTTGTTTGACTAATTTCGTTTAACAATCTCTGAGCTTTTCCAAGTGAATAACAGAAAAGTAAAGAAGTTTTTTCTGGTGAATTAGTTATCCATTTTGAAATGTCATTTGCTATTTTATTTGATTCATCCCACTTAAATATTGGCAAACCAAAAGTACATTCGCTTATTAAATAATCAGTTTTTACTATTTCATATTGTTTGCAAGTCTGATCTTTTTGAAGCTTAAAGTCACCTGAAATTAGCCATTTTTCTTCAGCAAAAATAAACCTTATTTGACTAGATCCAAGGATGTGACCGGATGGATGAAAAGAAATATTAATACCATTTATCTTAAATTCTTCTCCATATTCAAAAGTCTTAATTTTGATATTATCTCCAACTCTTTCTTTAAGAAGTATCGCAGTTTCCTTTGTAGAAATGTATTCTTCACAGCCAAATGTAAAATGATCAAAATGAGCATGAGTTATTAAGGCCTTTTTTACTGGCATGCTTGGATCAATCCAAATATCAGCAAGTTCACAATAAAGATTTCCATCTTTATATCTAATTAAATATTCTTGTTTAGTTCTCAAAACTACATCTCTTACAATGAAGTTAATTTAGCTAATTATGCCCATGCTTGTTTTGATAAAGCTATAGCTGAAATTGTTAGTAAAGAAATAAATACAAATTTATTACTCCAATTAATCATGAATGAACTAATTTTGTTGAAAGAAACTCTATTAGATGGCAATATCTTTTTTTTATTCATAATGTGATGATTTTCATTATTTTCTAAGTAATTTAAATTTTTAATCTCATTTATTAATTTAGATTCGCAAGTTGAGAGTTTTTCTACTTGATTTAATAATTCAATATCTTCTGGCCTTAATAAAGAATTTAATTCTTTAATTTGTCTTTCGTTTTTCATAAGAAATTCATTAACTATCTCATCTGTCCCTAAGCCCTTCTTTATATTTAAAAGAATATCATCTCTTTCCCAGGATTTTTCAAGAGAATTTAAAATTTTGCTTATGCTCATTTTAAGTATTTTTACTTATGATAAATTATTATTTTTTTCTTCTGTGGCTTATTCCTTTAAGTAATTAAAAAAATTATTTTTATTTAAGATTTACGAATAAGTCTGTTAGCAAAATATTTTATCTTTACCTTTTCTACAATTTTTTTAGAACTACTATTAGTTTTAACTTTATTTAAATTGATCACTTCATCTGAAACATTTTTGCCCGTTTCAAAATAACTTTTTATTTTTTCTAATTCTTCTTTATTTAATCTTTTTGTTGCACCTTTTGCATTGATTCCAAGTTTCTTGCAGGCTAATAATATTCTATTACTTTCGACATTAAGATCTTTGGCAATACTGAAAATAGGAGTGTTGATAGACATTATTTTCTTTACTATGAAATTTATTATTTATAGTATATTTATAATTTAGAAATTAAATATATTTTTAATTATTATTAATTTTAAAAACTTTTTTTTATTAGGCTACTTCATCTTCAAAATTATTTAAATCATTAAACTTCTTCTTCATGGTTGGATTATTTCTAGTTAATTTCTTTACTGTCAGGTCTTGAGATTTGCTGTCAGCGGATAAAAGATGTTTTTTTGAGAGAACTAAAGCTTCCTTAGTTTTTTGTAAATGTGTTATTGATTTATCAATTTCTGAAATTGCATCATTAAATCTATCTTGGGCAAGTGAAACATTTTTACCAACTGCATTTTTGAATTGCTCAAGGGTACTTTCAAAATTAGTTATATCAAAATTCTCACGTTTCATTAAATCAATTTGTGATTTGTACTTTAAGGTTTCCATAGATGCATTTCTTAAAAGAGAAATAATGGGCAAGAAAAATTGCGGTCTTATGACATACATTTTTGGGAATCTATGAGAAACATCTACTATGCCTGAATTATAAAGTTCACTATCTGGTTCTAGAAGCGATACGAGTACTGCATATTCACAAGATTTTTGTCTTCTATCTTTATCTAATTCCTTTAAAAAATCTTCGTTTTTTCTTTTATTAGTTCCATTTAAACTTTCATTCTTCATCTCAAACATTATGGATACGACTTCAGTTTTATTTTCATCAAATTCTCTAAATATATAGTCACCTTTACTTCCAGAAGTGACATCATTATCCTTTTCGAAATATGAGTTTTTAAAAGCAGAGGCACGATTCAGATTAAATTGTGTTTCGCAATGGATTTCTAAGGTTTCTCCTACCATCTTTGTAGATAATCTAGATTTCATTTCTCTTAACTCCTGAATAGTCAGGTCCCTTTCACTGATTTTGCTTTTAAACTTTTCTTCTATTAATTTTTCATTAATTGAATGTTCAAGCCTCATTTTTTCAATGGAATTTGTTAGTGATGAGTTCTCTTTTTCTAAATTAGTAACAGCTTCACTGACTTTGGTTTTTAAAGATAATTCTGAAATTAAATACTGGTTTTTAATTTCATCCTTTAACTTGACTAATTCATTATTCAATGAATTGATTTTATTTGTTGCTTGATTTTTTAAATCATTAAGAGCATTTATTTTCTTTTCTTCAGCTATTTTTAATTTAGATTCAAGAGTTTGTATCTCAGACTCTTTAATGCGATTTTGTTCAATTAACTGTATTTTTAACTCACGTTTTAAAATTTCTAAAGCTTTTTTATTATCTTCTTCAGCCAAAATAAGTCTTTCTTTTATTTGTTTATTGAATTCTTCGTCTTTTATTTGAAGAAGAATTTCTTCAAAGCTGCTTGGATCAATTCGGAAAGTTTTGCCGCATGAAGGACATTTAATATCTTTCATTTTTTAATTATAAGATTGATATTTGAAATGATTTAATATTCGAATTATGTAAAAAGAATATTATTCTTGACTAAGAATAAACAATGATCCAATAATATGCATTAAAAAATAAAATAATTACTCAATAAAAGTCATATTAATCCTGATTCCTTAAGAATATTTATTTTATTCGCTAATTCAATATCTGCGGAAGATATTGAGCGGTCTAAAGTTTTCTGAGATGAAACTGTGTAACCACTATCATCAACAAATTCGTCTTCAGCATCTTTTAGGTGGGCATTCTCACTTTGGAGACCTTTAAAATTATCCGACTTGTATATATTTGACTTACTAATATTACTATATCCAAAATTCGCAATTCCTCTCGCATCTAATGCTTCCTCAACTAATATTCCAACTACCTTAGATCTACTTATAGATTCGCTTTTGGATATTTCATCAATAATTTCAAGTACTCTTTTCCTAGGGAGATACCCTATTCTTTTAACTTTATTTTCCATAAGTCTTTACATATGTCAATATTGTAACACTTCTGTCAAATTAAATCATATTTTGATTAAGAGCAATTATGTGTAAATTTAAATAATAGGATTAAAGTATAATTTTAAAGAACACTCTTACAAAGTTATTTCTCAAATAGTCCTAAGCATAGTTTTGTATGCTTCTTCTAATTACTCTTTCAGATTGGGTCGGATTTCTGAATTTTTCTTAATTTAAATTCTAAATATTATGAAAAATAAACTTTATGATAATGCTGATAGCTTTGCAATGTCATTTGATGAGGCATGGGAAAATATCGACTGTGAGGATATACGTTTAAAGATAGATAAGGTATTTGAACTTTTATCAGACCACCCTTTTCTAATATCTAATCCAGAAAATGCTAGAAAAATGGCAGAATTTAGGATATTTTCATTAAAAAAATTTCAATAATTATTTTTAAATTTTATAAAAATAAATTTTTTTAATTAATCTTAATTATTCAGAATTTAAATAGTTGGTGCATTAAAAAATCCCTTACTGTATAAAAATATTATTATGCCAATAATTGGACCTATCCCAAAAACAAAAAGAACTAATTTTGCAGAATTTTTTGTTTGACCTAATTTTTGATCTTTAAAACTTGAATTAGTTTGATTTTTTTTTGATTTTTTCTTTTTCATGAAGGATATATTACTACAAAGCGACTTTAGAAGATTTTGATATGTTATTGAGTTTGAAATAATTTTTCAATTTAACAAAAATGATATGGGAGTCAAAAAGACCATATTGTATAATGATAAGAATATAAAGGAAATATGAGTGCAACTAAGAGAGAGGAGGTATGTTCTCACCTTAGATATATAAGGTTAGAGCTTAGAGAGATGCATCAAATGCTTATCAAAGAAGATTTGTTACCTGATCTTAATGAAGCAAAGGAGGTACTCGCACAGCTTGATGCTTTATTGGATTTATTATCAGAAAAAAGAGTAACCAAGATAAAAAGCCAATTTTGAAAAATAATATATTTAAAGATAATTTGTAGCTGATTCAATTTTTTTTCTATTATCGTGCATCTGTTCTAATTTATTGTAAATTTCTTTAATTTGGATTTGTATTAGATCGGTGGAATGTATATTACTTAACGCATCTAATGTTGAAAGAAGGCTTTCTTTGGCTTCAATTAAATGTCTACATTCTTTACTGCCTGCTTCGTATGACATGGGATTTTTATAAAATCAAATTATCCCAAATATATTAGAAATTCTTCCGTATTGCTTGATACTCTTATTAAATCAACGTTTATTATTGTAATTTTCATTACATAAAAAGAAATTATTTTTACTAAGATTTATCTAAAACTTATGAAAGGAAACTCAAAGGATTTTAAATTCTGTATTAAGTTGGCCTTAGATAATGCAAAAAAAAGAATTAGTCTGCTAGATAATTCTGACAAAAAGTGCGTGATAGAAGAATACAAGGAATGGTTCAATGATGGTTTAAATAAGCATACAGTCTTACTATTAAGAGATGATCCGATCATCTAAGAATGATTTAAAAATATTTTCTAATTCTTTGCACTAGAAGTAACCCTAAATAAAAAGTAAAGACTTACTATAAAAATTATTGACAGAATAATAGTTAATGAAGAAAAACTATTCATATCTTTATGAATTAAAAAATTTATTTAACTATAGCAGTAAAGTTAAGTAAGTCCTGCATTCAATTTTCTTTAAAAAGTGAAAGAATAAACTTATTCAAACTTTCTTTTTCTAAAAATATTTTTTTATTCTTATAGGTGTTTAATTTCTTAAAAATTAAATCAACTAAGTGATCTGATTTTGGAGTCATATATTAAATTTATTTTTCCAATAAATAAATTTTCTCTTCACCTATTTTATCAGGTTTTGTTATTTTACATCCTTTATCTTTTTCCATATTACAATCTTTTGTGGCAGGAACAGATTTCCATGTGCAAATTTTTTCTTGGGAATCTTCTTTTAAAATATTCCATCCATCATCTAAATAGTCGTTAATACCATCCTCTCCACAAGAAAACTTTATTTCCATTCTTTTCTTTTCTGGTTTAGCATTATCGTCAATATTTTTTCCCGAATTATTTCTGGGATAATCTTTATTAGTTGATGTCCTGCAAGAAATTAAGAAAATTGCAATTAGAATTATCAGTGGAAATTGTTTTACTATTTTCATTTTTTTAATTTTTGATAATTCTAAATGATTTAAATTATAGTTTATTTTGATTCTATTAATTTTAATAGTTTATCCATTTTATTCATCAAGTCTTTAACATCGCCTGGCTTCGGTAATATCAATTCTTCCGTAACTTCTAAATGCATTTTCTTTAAGTTTTGCCTCAAATCTTTTAAATGCATTTTTACGTTTTCTTTCTTTTGTTTTATATCAGTCATAGGAGTAAAATTTTAACTTTATTAAACTTAAAGTTAATATCATAATATTAAGATGCTTATTAATAGAGAATAATTCAAAATTTAATTATTTAAGTTTTCTATTTCATAGATTTCTTCGCCACCATTACAAAAATTTGTAGATATCATTTTTAGTTCCTTATTATTAATTCCGATTATATTTTTATTTTTAATAATATAATTTTTAGCAATCGCTTCACAATCTAATTTGTTTTTTGAATGTTTAATAACTGGATAAAAATATGCCAATGTGGTAATTACAAACAAAAAAATTATTA
This sequence comes from Prochlorococcus marinus XMU1412, assembly GCF_017696315.1. Lineage (NCBI taxonomy): Bacteria > Bacillati > Cyanobacteriota > Cyanophyceae > Synechococcales > Prochlorococcaceae > Prochlorococcus > Prochlorococcus marinus. The sequence goes on from NZ_JAAORJ010000002.1 coordinate 210,953, forward strand.
TTAATTTTTTTTCATTCTTAATAAATTGTTTAGATGTTTTTTTTGCTTTTAATATTTTTATTAGTAATTTATCTGGTAAGCCTATTTGAACGAATAAAAACTCTACCCACCAAGGAAGATCTTTAAGGTTCTTTTTCCTTAAGTTTTCGGAAGTATTCATTTTCTTGGCGTCATAGTTTTGGTCTCTAACCTCTTTAGAATTAGTTGTTTCTTTTTTACTCATATCATCGAATGATTTATTTGGAATGTAGAGGTTTTATTTTGATTTGGAAACTATATTTTTATTTTATAAGTTTTAATTTAATTTATCTATGAATTTGAGTATTGTTAATCTGTATTTAAAATTTTAAATGGCAAAAAAAAGAAGGAAGTTAAATAAAGAGTTTGAGAGAAAAATATATTCATCAAAAAAAAGTGTCGAATTAGTATTGGCAAAAATCTATGATATCGATGATGAAGATATACAAAAAGAATATATGAGTGCTTTTAAAAAAGTGGTTTACATATATGATGAATTAAAAGAAGATTATGAACGACAAGGATTTTCTGATAATTCAGAAGAACTACTCACAAACTACAAAAATGCTTTTAATCTTTTCGAATCAGAATTTGAAATTTAAATTAAATTTCTAATTACCTTTTGTAAGGTTTTACTGGTATTTCAATCGGCTTTCCTTTTTGGAGATCAGATCTTTTTTCTTCTAAATTTTTGATACAAATAGATACCCTTTTTCCCTTTGAGCAAAACCTTTTTATTTGGTAGTCAGTAAATGCGAATGATTCATTACATAATAAAAAAAAGGACAATATAAATATAGAAAAATTTAATGCCAATTTCATTTATTCGTTCCTGACTATTTTCTAATTCTCTTTAATTTAATTACTATCTATTATAAATATCTATAATTTGTTGTAATTCATCTTTATTTAAGTCTGTTGAAATAAAAACTTCTTGGGCTGTTTTACCCTTTCTTGCTATTGCTTTATATCCGTTTATAGTTTTCACTGACAATCTAATTATCAATTTGGAAGATTTCCCCCTAGCTCTTGAAATAACAGCTGGAGTTATTGTCTTGATATTAATATCCAGTGCTAGCTTCTGGAGGATTGGAATTAGACCTTCTATATTTGTACTATGATTTAAAACTAACCTTCCCAATTTAGATTTATTTTTATTCTATTGTGAAAATTTTGTTTCTGAGAAATTAACTTTGTTTTAAAAAGATTAAAAATTATGAGGTTCTGTTATATTTATACTAGTGATTTAAATTTAATGATCTTTCAAATAGGTTGGGCAGCATTGGCTGCAATTTTTACTTTTTCAATTGCAATGGTTGTATGGGGAAGAAATGGTGATGGTTCCATTGATATATGATTCCATTTTTAACTTATGAAGTCTATATAAGTAAATTTCTTATCCTAACATCGTTCGTTTTACTCATATGTATAACATTCGCTGTAGTTTATATATCCTATGTCTCTTGGAAAGACAAAAAAAGATTAAATAAATAGGTATTATTCTTTTTGTTCTTTTTTCTTATCTTTAGTCCTGAGCTCTTCAATTAATTCTTTTGCTTGTTCCATTTTTGAGATACTGCTTTTATATATACCAATATCTTTTTCTGCTTTATTAGAAGATAAGTTTAATTTTTCAAAAATATCAGAAATCATCTTATTTGTCTCTGATTCATCTTTCTCTTTAAGATCTTGGGCCTTTGAAATTAATTTATATATCGCTAAGTTCAAAATCCTTGAAGGATAAAGTTGAGAATTACTTTTTTCTATTAATAATTTCAAAATATCGTTAGATGTTTTATTCTTGAATTCCTTTTGAGATTTTTGAGAAATTTCATTAATTTCCTTCGCTTCAAAATTTGAAGAACTGCATAATGCTTCAAAAAGTTGATCCAAGTGTTTTTCAGGTTGATATCCTTTCATTAATTCTTTAAATGTTTCGGTGAGACCTACACAAAAGAGATAATCTTCCGTAAATTCATTTTGATGGTTTAGAAGATTAAGTTCGACAAGCATTTCATCAACTATTCTTTTATATAAACCTGGAATGACGTAAGGGAATTTTTCATGAAATAACTTTTTGCTATCTGAAACAGTCAATTTTTCTTTCAATTTTTTATATGTAAACCTTAATAAGGTTAGCGTATGTTGACTCAATATCGTTAGTATCTAATAAACAGATAAATATTATTATGATCCCTTTAGTATTAGAAGAATCCGGCGGTAGTGAAAGAGTCTTTGATATTTATTCAAGATTATTAAGAGAGAGAATTATTTTTTTGGGAGAACAAGTTACTAGCGAAACTGCTAATAGAATTGTTGCTCAATTATTGTTCCTCGAAGCAGAGGATCCAGATAAGGATATTTATATGTATATAAATTCACCAGGCGGATCAGTATACGATGGATTGGGTATCTTCGACACAATGCAACATGTTAAACCTGACATTCATACAGTATGTGTAGGCTTAGCAGCTAGTATGGGTGCATTTTTACTTGCAGCAGGCACTAAAGGTAAAAGAAGCAGCCTTAAACATTCAAGAATAATGATTCATCAACCACTTGGAGGTGCTAGAGGACAAGCTAGTGATATACGGATTCAAGCAGATGAAATTTTGTTCTTAAAAGAGAGACTTAATACTGAATTGTCAGAAAGAACTGGAAAGGATTATGACACTATCAAAGAAGATACTGATAGAGATTTTTATATGTCCCCAAACGAAGCAGTTGAATACGGTTTAATTGATCTGGTATTAAATAAGAAACCTATTTAGGTCTAGTTTAATAATTGAGGTGTTCTCTCTTTCTCAGGTATTTTAGTAAATTTGGAGAGAATACTTACGAATTCATCACCATCTAATGTTTCTTTTTCGATTAATAGGTCAACTATCTTATCCATAGCTTCTCTATTTTTGCTTACTAAATCGTAAGTTTCTTTGTAACATTCCTTGACCATTACTCTTACACTTTCATCGATTTGTTTAGAGATTGAATCAGAAACTTCACTTCTAGTCATTAAATCTCTACCAACAAATACCTCTTGATTACCACTTTCTAAAGCTATAGGACCTAAATTACTCATTCCAAATCTAGTAACCATTTGGCGGGCCATTGAAGCGACTTGTTGGAAATCACCTCCCGCTCCTGTTGTAATTTCACCTTCTCCAAAAACTACATCTTCAGCAGCTCTTCCTCCTAAAGCACCCATTATCCTGGCTTTTAATTGCGCCCTGCTAACAAGTGTTTGTTCATCGTCTGGGGTAAACCAAGTTAATCCTTTAGCCTGACCTCTTGGAATTACGGTAACTTTTTGAACAGGATCATGGGCTTTAACAAGTGAACCTATGAGAGCATGGCCAACTTCATGATAAGCAATTAATCTCTTGCTTCTACCATCTGTTAATGGAGAACCTTCCATTCCTGCGACAATCCTATCTACAGAGTCATCAATTTCTGAGATACTTATAGAATCTTTTCTTCTCCTGGCGGTTAATATAGCAGCCTCATTTAATAAATTTGCTAAATCTGCTCCAGTAAACCCTGGAGTTCTTCTCGCAATGCTTTCAAGCGTTAAATCCTCTTGAAGTTTCTTATTCCTAGCATGAACCTCCAATATTGATAGTCTACCCTTTATATCAGGTGCATCTACTGTTACCTGCCTATCAAATCTGCCTGGTCTCATTAACGCTGAGTCTAGAACATCGGGCCTATTAGTGGCTGCAATTATTATTATGCCACTATTACCTTCGAAACCATCCATTTCAGTAAGTAATTGATTGAGAGTTTGTTCTCTCTCATCATTACCTCCACCAATTCCTGCGCCCCTTTGCCTACCGACAGCATCGATTTCATCAATAAAGATTAAACAAGGACTATTCTCTTTAGCTCTTTTGAAAAGGTCTCTTACTCTACTAGCACCAACACCTACAAACATTTCAACAAATTCTGACCCTGATAATGAGAAAAATGGCACACCAGCTTCACCTGCAATTGCTTTAGCTAAAAGAGTTTTACCAGTTCCAGGAGGTCCTACCAATAGAACCCCTTTGGGAATCCTTGCACCTACAGAAGTAAATTTTTCTGGTTTTTTCAAAAAAGTGACAACTTCTTGCAAATCCTGTTTAGCTTCATTAACGCCTGCAACATCATCGAATACAACTCCTGTTTCAGCTTCCATTGCAAATCTTGCCTTTGTTTTTCCAAACTGCATTGCTTGCCCGGGACCTCCAGGCATACCATTTGACCTCCTCGCCAACAAAATTAAACCTCCAATTAAGATAGCCGGGAAGAGTAAATTACCTAAAATACCTAATGCAGGAGGAGCTGTTTTTACTGGATGAACATCAAAACTGATCCCCTCATTTTTTAAAATATTTATAAGTTCAGGTGTTAAGCCGGGAAGATCTACACGTAACCTTTGAACTTTATTGTCTAAATCCGAATCTATTGTCTCTATAACTGCATTTCTGCCTCCCTCAAAAATATCAACTGAAGTAACCCTTCCTGAATTAATGTAATCTAAAAATCTGCCGTAACTAACTCTTGCTACCGCTGAATTTCTTGGTGCAACAGTAGTCCCATTAGATTTAAGTGAATCAACATTACTTGAAGATAAAAATTGGTATGAAAGCGCTATTACTAGAAGTATAGGTAAAGCCCATAAAATTAATGTTTTAAATTTCTGATTCATTAATTTGTAGAAAGTCAATTCTAGGATTCTAGAATGAATCAGTGCATTTCGTTGATATTTTCTCTAACTTTATGCTTATACTACTCTTTAATGTATCTAATTTATATATGAAATTTGAGATCAACGATAAGGTTAAGTTGATTGCGCCAGTCTCTTACTTGAAGACTTCAGATAATATGCCGATGTTAAGACCACCTGATCTAGTGGCAATTGATGAAATAGGGGAAATCATTTCAATTAAATCTCCAGATACTGTTGAAGTAAAGTTTAGAAGAGGTTCGTTCTTAATAGATATTGATAAGATTGAGAAAAACTAACTTAAAAGTTTTTCTTCCACCTATTAGAAATTTCTAAACATATTTTTTTATTTCCAGAAATACTCAGACAAGGTTTTGAAAAATACTTATTTGTTGATTTAAAAATATCTAACGAAGATATTTGCTCTATTTTTGCATTTAAATCGTTCTCAGAAATTGGTGAAATACCATAACTAACTATCTGTATCTTTCTCTGTAAAATTTCATCTAATGATTGATTTCCTAATAGAAAAGAACCTTTTAGTTTTTCTTTTGCTAAAAATATTTCAGCATCAGTCAACGGATTTAAAAGTAAATTTTTCCATAGTGTTGATAAAAGTTCAAAAGCAAAAAGTGCTTGCTGATTAGATACGGATAAATAAATTAAAAATGGGGCATTTCCACTCCTAATAGGATAATAAACACCTAAATCGTAAGTGATACCATGTTTTTCTCTAAAAAGTTTAAACAAAGCAGCGCTCATTCCATAAGATAAATATGACTCCAAAACCTTAAGAGGAAAATATTCACTACTTCCTCGCGAGCAAGTTTGGTCCCCCATCATTATTATTGTCTGATTTGAATCATTATTAACGCAATCAAATCTATTCGTAGTATTTAAATTTTGATTTAAAGGATCTGATTTTTCTTTTAAGATTTGTTTTTCTAATGTTTCAAAATTTTCTCCATTTATTTCGGAATTATTTGAAATTAAATACTTTTCTCTATTTTTTAAATTTTTAAACTCAAGCAAAACATCTTCATAGGTAATTTTTGAGACATCATTAGCATTGCCAATTGTGTTGAAAGCATAAGGATGATTTGAGTAAACAATTTTTCTCCATTTTTCAAAACAGATATTGAATGGATTCTCTTTATCTTTTTTAATGTAATCAATAGAAGATTTTTTTACTTTTATAAATTCAGTTTCCGAGAGGATTGGCTTATTAATTATTAAGTCTAATAAAGGTAATAATTTGCTGAAATGTTCATTTAGGGATTTAATACTTATTGAAATACCATCTTCAAATATTTCTTGATTTAATTCTGCTCCATAGGACTCAATATACTCAGATAGAGCAAAATTGTTAAAACCTTCACACCCTCTTGTAAGTAATGAACAAAGGATCTTGTTTATCCCTTTTTTGCCAATACTATCCATATCACTCCCGCCTTTAATCCAAATTGAAGCAGTTGAAAAATTTCTTTTTTTATTATTTAAAAAATATCTTTTTAACATTTACTAGGGGATGCAACTAAAGTGAATTTCTCTCCACGGATATATTCTGTGATCTCTTTGAAGTTATCCAAGTCATTCCAATATTTTAAATGACTCTCTAAATTATTTATTGAAGATTTTCTACCCCAAAGAAGTTCATTTCCAAAGAATGAAGAGAGTTGTGTAGATGTCTCTAAATTAAAAATATAATTACTTTTCACAATATTAATTGCTTTTTTTATTTCATCCATAGCCAACGTTTTACAATTTGAGATCTCATCAATTGTTTTATTAATTTGTTTTTCTACTAAATCAATATCTTTGGACTCACAACTTGCTTCTATTATAAATAATCCTCCTAATTCTCCAGCATTTACATCTCCATACACCGATTCAACAAGATTACTATCTTCTTTTAAAATTTTAACTAATCTGCTGTTTCTTCCAACAGAGAGTATTGATGCTAATATCTCAAGTCCAATAATATTTTTTTGATCATTTAGGTTTGGGATAAACCAAGCCATAAATATTCTTGAAAACTCTAAATTATCAAACTTAATTGACTCTCTACCATTCCTAATTTTTAAAGGAGGTTTGTTTTTTAGATTTATTAAATTTGGACTTTCTTTTATGCCAGATAGATCACTTTTTTTTAAAATTTTATAAATTTCTTCAGAGAGATTCCCAGCAATTGCAATACAAATTTTTTCGGCAGTGTAATGTTTGCTATGAAATTTCACAAGGTCATTTATCTCCAAGTTTTTAATACTATGTTCAGTTCCGAGAATAGAATTGGCATAATTCGGACTTAACCAAACCCTTTTCAAAAAATAATTAAATAGTCTTTCTTCTGGCTGATCATTTTGTTGTTTTATTTCATCAATAACTACCCCTTTTTCCTTTATGAACTCATCAGGATTAAAATCTGGAGCAATGACAATATTTGTCAAAAGAGCAAGTGATTCTTTAAAGTTACTTGGAGGAACTAAGACATGGTAATGTACATCATCATAACCAGTTGAAGCGTTACTTAATCCGCCTAGTGATTCAATTTTATAGTCAAACTCGCCTGGCATTATTTTGTTAGATCCTTTAAAAATCATATGTTCTAGAAAATGAGCAGTGCCGTTTTTATTAACATCCTCAAATGAAGAACCTGCTTTGCACCAAATATCAATGCTTATAAGCGGCAATTCTTTATTATCCACAAACACACATCTAGTTTTGCTTGAATGGGTGTAGTAGTTAACATCTCCTACGTTCATTTCTGTTCTATCTTTAAATTCTATTTTGGTACTTTTTAGCCTTGTTGTCTGAATCTTTAACTAAAACAAAATTAACTGACCCTCTTATTTTGGATTTATTACAAAATATTAGAGAGCATAGATCCACGCTTGAGGACCTTAAAATTATAAAAATTGATCCAAAACTTACTAACATAATATCTGAAGAAATAGGCAAAGAACTTTTTATTGAAAATGAATTTCATAAAGCGAAAGGTTTTAGAAAGTTACATATTGAAGTAGCAGCATTTTCAAAGAATCTTAAAATATTACACTGTGTTTTTTTCCCTGATCCAAAGTTCGATATCCCAATTTTTGGGATGGATTTGGTAAAAATTAATGATATTGTTTCTGCTGCAATTGTTGATTTATCCCCGGCATCACAAAACCAAGCTTTGAAATACGAAAAATTACTTTGTGAAGTTGATAAAAGTTCTTTTACCTCTTTAAGAGAGATTCCTAAATGGGGGGGGATTTTTTCTAATAATGTATTTTTTGCTTCTTTAAAAAGTAAATCTGAAAAAAATAATTTTTGTAGAGTTGTGGATCAATACCTCACTATTTTGATCAAATTAAGTAAGAAAGCTAAACCGGAATTTAATGAGGATATTATCCAAGAAAGAATAGATTTTCAAAAAAATTATTGTGTTCAACAAATGAAAAATGAGAAGACTAGCATGGTTCTTTTAAAATATTTTGATGAAAAATGGGTCAATAACTATATAAAAACAGTACTCTTCGATTTTTAATGAAATTAAAAAAATTAAAAAATTTATTTATTTATTTTTTATTATTTACACCAATATCTCTAGGTATTATTTCGTGTTCTTTAAATAATAAATCTAGTTCAAAATTAAAAGATGAAATAACTGCAGATTTCATTCCACCTATTACAGCTGTAGCCGCACTTGGTCAACTTTCTCCTTCGGGAGAGATTAGACAATTGGCAGCTCCAATAAGTCAGTTTGGATCTTCCCCCCGAATTGTCGAAATTTTAGTAAATGAAGGTGATTTCGTAAAAAAAGGTGATATCCTCGCAATTTTTGAAAATGGAGAAAAATTAATTGCTGATCTTGAAAGAAACGAAAATCTAATTAAAACTATTATCGAAGAAATTACCTTAAAGAAAGATCAAATTCAAAGGTATGACTTAGCTTTGAGCAAAGATGCTTATTCTTTTGTAGAGTTTTCACAGAGAAAAGATGAATTATTAAAATTGCAAAAACAGAAAATAAACCTTATAGGAGATCAAAAAAATATCAAGATAGATCTATTTAATTCAAAACTAAGGAGTCCAATTGATGGTTTTATCCTTGAAATAAATACGAGAGTTGGTGAGAGGCCACATAATGAAGGGATTTTGGATATTGGTTCTAGTCAAAAAATGGAAGCTTTGATAGAGGTTTATGAATCTGACATCGATAGAGTCTTTATCTCTCAGAATGTTGAATTGAGCAGTGAGAATGGCGGATTCCAAAAAAATCTTAAGGGAAAGGTGATTAGGATTAGTCCTCAGGTAAAACAAAGAAAAGTTCTATCGACTGATCCTACAGGGGATGCTGATTCGCGAATTGTCGAGGTGCTAGTAAAACTAGATCAAGATTCTATAGATATCGTTCAAAAATATGCAGGAATGAAAGTGATTGCAAAGTTTATTCCCTGATGAGTTTTTCTTTTTTAAAATTTAGAAAAATACCATTAGCTTGGTTGCTATTAACAAGGCAACCATTGAGGCTAGCAGTTGCCATAGCTGGAATAAGTTTTGCAGGGATTTTGATGTTTATGCAATTAGGCTTTAGAGATGGTTTATTTGATACGAGCGTAACCATTCATAAACTTCTAGATGCTGATCTCGTTTTGATAAGTCCTAGATCAAAAAGTTCTATAAGCATGAGTGGATTCCCAAAAAGAAGGTTAATCCAAACTCTGGCAGTAAAAGATGTTGAAAAAACTGCTCCCATTAATCTAAATTATTTACTTTGGAGAAATCCAGAAAATCTTAAAACTAGATCAATACTTGCATTAGGTTTTAATCCCTCCGATTCACTTCTTTTAGATGAGGGATTCTCAAAGAAAGCATATAAATTGAGGAATCCATCAAGAGTTCTTTTTGACAAACTATCTAGACCTGAATTTGGACCGATTGAAGAATGGTTCCTATCTGAAAGAAAAGTTGAGACTGAGGTTGCTGGGAAAAGAGTAATTGTTGAGGGCCTTGTGGAGTTGGGACCATCTTTTGGTGCAGATGGTAATTTGATAACTAGCCGAGAAACCTTCTTAAGACTTTTTCCTGCCAATCCTCCTGGCAGTATAGAAATTGGTTTGGTAAAGCTAAAAAAAGGATCAGATCCTCAATTGATTTCAAGGATATTAAATAACTCACTCCCAAATGATGTTAGGGTTCTTACAAAAAATCAATTTATAGAATTTGAGAAGAATTATTGGAAAAATAGTACTGCAATAGGTTTTATATTTAGTTTGGGAGCATTGATGGGTTTCGTTGTAGGGTGTGTGGTGGTTTATCAAATTCTTTATAGTGACGTTACAGATCACCTCCCAGAGTACGCCACCTTATTGGCAATGGGTTATAGACTTAAGTCCCTTTTCTTCGTTGTAGCTAGAGAGGGTTTTTTGTTGGCATTGTTTGGTTATTTACCTGCTTATTTCTCTGGTCAAATACTTTACTCAGTTATAAGAAGTTCTACTAAACTCCCAATAATAATGGACGCAGATAAAACTATTTTAATTTTCGTATTAGTTTTAGTTATGTGTATGGGATCCGCCGCTGTTGCGATGCGTAAATTAGTTGACGCTGATCCTGCCGAAATTTTTTAACAATTGAAGATAAATGGTTAAAGCTAATCAATCAAAAAATTATGTTAAAAATCTTAAAACAGTCTCAATAAATAATTTGAGTCACTTTTATGGAAAAAATGAGAATAAAAAACAAGTTCTCAATGATGTTAATTTAACTATTGATAAAGGAGAGTTGGTTCTTTTGAAAGGACCTTCTGGATGTGGTAAAACGACTCTTTTAACATTAATTGGTGCCTTGAGAACCTGTCAAAGTGGAGATTTAACTGTATTAAATAATCAGTTAAATGGAGCATCAAGGAAAACTCGTCAGATTCTTAGAAGAAGTATTGGAATGATTTTTCAAGGTCACAATCTTCTGAGATGTTTAACAGCAGAACAAAATGTCCAGATGGGCGCCGATTTAATAAAAGGTTTAACATACTTGCAAAGACGTGAAATAGCACGGAATTGGTTGTCAGCAGTAGGGTTAGAAGAACATCATAAAAAGTTGCCAAATGACTTATCTGGTGGGCAGAAACAGAGAGTAGCAATTGCTCGAGCTTTATCTGCTAACCCAAAACTTTTATTGGCTGATGAGCCCACTTCTGCTTTAGATAGCGTAACAGGAAGAGAAATAGTAACCCTTTTAAGGAAACTAGCAAAAGAGCAAAACTGTTCTGTACTTATGGTGACGCATGATCCAAGAATTTCTGATATGGCTGATAGGATATTAAATATGGAAGATGGTAAAATATATAGTGCTCATAGTGAGCTAATATAATTAAAAGTTAAAAATTTTATGTCTAAGAGAAGGAATCTAAAAAAAGAAAAGCAGGAACGTAATAGAGCCTATGCTAGAAAATTTAAAAAAAGGAAATTAAGAACTGATGGAAGACCTGATGGAGGAAACGTTACAGGTACAGCAAATAATGGCGGTGCAGCTGATTAGGGAATATCTTTTATTTTTATCATTTGGAATTCAATATATTATGCATATTTAAGACATAATCATGAATGTAAGTATTGTTATTCCGACTTACAATAGATTACCTATATTAGAGAAATGTCTATTTGCGCTTGAGAATCAAAAATTAAATACAAATATCAGTAATTATGAAGTAATAGTAGTTGATGATGGATCAACTGATGGGACAACCTCATGGATAAATAAAAACAAAGCTAATCTCCCACACGTTATTCTATTTCAACAAGAACACGGAGGGCCTGCACTTGGAAGAAATCTGGGAGTAATTAAATCAAAATATGAAATTATTATATTCATTGATAGTGATCTTATTGTTTTAGACAATTTTATAAATTGCCACGTAGAAAAATTACTTACCTCTTGGAGAAAAAATGATAAAAAATGTTTTACCTATGGCTCGGTAGTCAATACATCTAATTTTCTAAATCCTCAGAGTGAAAAACATAAAATAATGGACACTTCTTTTGCATACTTTGCTACTGGGAATGTAGCGATATCAAAAGAATTGATTTTAAGTGTGGGATTATTTGATACTTCTTTTAGTCTTTACGGTTGGGAGGATTTAGAACTCGGAGAAAGATTAAAAAAAATTGGGACAAAATTAATAAAATGCCCAAATGCAGTAGGTTTTCATTGGCATCCGCCATTTAATTGCGAACAAATAGATTCATTAATAGCTCAAGAAAAAGAGAGAGCAAAAATGGCTTTAGTATTTTATAAGAAACACCCAAATTTAAGGGTTAGATTTATGATTCAATTAACTCCTCTCCATAATTTACTTTGGCAAATTCTTTGCTTGGGAGGACTAATCAGTGTTGATAGAATCCTTCCTTTATTAAGATTCCTAGTAAATATAAGAAGAAATAGACTTGCACTTGAGATACTTAGGATCCCTCTAAATATGATTTACATTAAACAGTTAACCAAATCAAGATAAAAAACTTTTAGAAATACACATCACTTGCTAGAATAGTTGGAATAAATTTCACACATCTGACAGTTTCGGGTGAATTATTAATATTAATTCCCCGTCAGATGGAGGCTAACCCGAAACCCTTTTTAAATTATGGCTGTTGTATCGCTATCAGAAATGATGGAAGCTGGTGCTCATTTTGGGCATCAAACTAGACGTTGGAATCCAAAGATGTCTAAGTATATATATTGCGCTAGAAATGGAGTTCATATTATTGATCTTGTAAAAACAGCATTGTGTATGAACAATGCATATAAGTGGACAAGAAACGCTGCAAAAAGCGGTAAACGTTTCCTATTTGTCGGTACAAAAAAACAAGCATCAGATGTAGTAGCTCAAGAAGCTACACGGTGTGGAGCTGCATATGTAAATCAAAGATGGCTTGGAGGGATGTTGACTAATTGGACAACAATGAAAGCTAGGATTGAAAGATTAAAGGATCTAGAAAGAATGGAAAGTAGTGGTTCAATAGCAATGAGGCCTAAAAAAGAAGCTGCAGTATTAAGGAGAGAACTTGAAAGATTACAAAAATACTTAGGTGGACTTAAGGGTATGAGAAGATTACCAGATGTGGTTGTATTGGTTGATCAGAGAAGAGAATCTAATGCAGTATTAGAAGCTAGAAAATTAGACATCTCATTAGTATCAATGTTGGATACAAATTGCGATCCGGATTTGTGTGAAGTTCCAATCCCTTGTAACGATGATGCCGTTAGATCTGTGCAACTTATTTTAGGAAGACTTGCAGATGCCATAAACGAGGGTAGAAAGGGCTCAAATGCCGAAAGAAAAAATTAAATTCCAATTTAAAACTTACTATTCACTATTTTTTATTACTTCAAATGGGAAACATTACAGCAAAACTTGTAAAAGATCTTAGAGACAAAACTGGCGCAGGAATGATGGACTGCAAAAAAGCACTTAACGAAACTGAAGGAAATCTAGATAAAGCTTTGGAATGGTTAAGAAAGAAAGGCATAGCCAGTGCTGAAAAGAAATCGGGAAGAGTAGCGGCCGAAGGGTCAATTGGTAGTTATATACATACCGGATCAAGAGTCGGAGTTTTACTAGAGTTAAATTGTGAAACTGATTTTGTTGCTAGAGGTGATATATTCCAATCTCTGTTGAAGGATGTCTCAATGCAAGTAGCAGCATGCCCAAATGTTGAGTATGTATCAATTGATGAAATACCAGAAGATGTTGTGGAAAAAGAAAAGCAGATTGAAATGGGTAGGGATGATTTATCTGGAAAACCAGAACAAATTAAAGAAAAAATAGTTGAAGGGAGAATAGCAAAAAGACTTAATGAGCTTGTTTTGCTTTCACAACCCTACATTAAAGATAGTTCTCTAACAGTTGAGGATCTTGTTAAACAAGCAGCTGCAAAAATTGGGGAAAATATCAAAGTGAGACGCTTTACAAGATATACGTTGGGTGAAGGTATCGAAAAAAATCAGATGGACTTTGCTGAAGAGGTCGCATCAATGCAAACAAACTAGTCACTTGAATGATTTGAATAATTACAATAATTACATAGATATAGATAAAATTAATTCTCAAATAGAGAGAGCAGACATACAAAAAAGAATATTAACTAGAAATATCTACAAGGAATATGAACTTTATCTTAATCTAATAAGAGATCTACTTTTCATCTCTGTAGAAAAAGGCCTTAATCAAATATATAGTTATCCATTAATTAATGATAATTTCTTGAATGAAAATGAATTCTATAGTCATTTTGAAAAAAAAATAAGTAAATTAATATTTACGAATTTGCCCTTTTTAACAGTAGAACAATTAAAGATAAATGAAATTGAAAAAAATATAAATAAGGAAATTAATTTTACTATTTTTAATAGTTCCACAAAAATAAAGGATGATCATAAAGAAAAATTTCAATATGAAGATGGTTGTCAATTAAAAGAACCCACTCAGTTCAAGATTACTGAAGACTTTCCAAATACTTCTGAATATTATAAAGCTCATAATTATGAGAGATTAGTATCACTTGATTTAGATAATAACCACCATAATAATTATTTATCTAAAAATAATATTTTTGAAGATTTAGGAGTGGAAAAAAAATTTATTTCCTCCTTAATTGAATTAATAGGAGAAGAAAAGGTGGAAAAATCAATACATCAAGAAAAAGAAAATATCAATCAAATGGATAATTTACCAAAAAATCAGATTCTTAATAATTTTGATTTAATAGACAAGTCATTGGAAAATTTACTATTGAATCTTTCATATGATATTAACCAAGAATTATTCAAGGCAAATCTAATAAAAAAGATGATATCTAAAGATTCTTTTGTTTACTTAGTAGGCAAAAATTTTATGATAAAACATCCATATCCTTTTGTTATTAATTTCGAATTAAACTTAAATCGGTCATCATTAACCGGTAATAATTTTCCAAGCATTATTTTCTTCAATATATCTACTGTTGAGTTAGAGTTTAAAAATTTAAATCTTTCTATTCAAAGGAACAAAATAAATGAGCTAAAAAATCAATTTCAGCGTTTGATTAAAAAAGAGACATATTGGAGGCAAAAAGAAATAACTTTGAATAGGATACGTTGAAAAAATAACTCTTTTTTCAAATGTGACTATTAGCGGGAATAATAATAAATTAATTAAAGATTGGATAAGACCTCTTCAAAAATCTCTTACTATTGAAACTGAAAACAAATTTATTAATACTTTAGGAAGAGAAAAATATTTTAATGATTATTTGCATGAATCATTAAAAAAACTAGATAATCTAAATCTCTCAGACGAATATTTAAGGATATTTTATGAATTTTCTAAAAAATATAATGAATATAATAAATTAGATGAAAATCAAAGAAAAAGATTAATTATAGATACAAGAAAAAATCTTTATAAACTAGGTAAAACTCTAGAAATAGAGAGTTCTAATAATATTTCTAATAATGTTTTTCTGAATAAAGCTGATTCAAGTTTGTCTTTTGATTCAGATATTTCATTAATAAAAAATGTAGGAAAAGTTTATAAAAATAAGCTTAATGAATTAGGGATATTTCATATAAAAGATCTAATTAATTATTTCCCACGAACATATTTAGACTATACGAATAGAGTCAAGATAATAAATTTAAAACCAGATAATTTATACACGTGCATTGCAATCGTTAAAAGATTTTATATTCATAAGAGTAAAAAAAATAGTAATTTATCAATAATGAATATTGTAGTTTCTGATGAAACGTCTTCAATAAAGGTTACAAAATTTTTTTTAGGAAGAAGATTTAGATCTTACTCCTTCTTCACATCTCAAAAATCTTTGTATACTACTGGTACCAAATTAGCAATTTCCGGTAAGGTTAAATTGACAGAGTATGGCAAAACTTTTGTAGATCCGCAAATTGAAATTCTTAAGGATAATAATGATAATTTTAATTTCTCAGGCAAAATATTACCCTTGTATTCATTAGGTGAAGCATTATCAAATATGAGTTTTATAAAACTTATGAAAAAGGTACTAATTTATGCAAAGCAATATCCAGAAATTTTAAATAAAAAGCAACTTGATTCATTATCTTTACTATCAAAAGGAGAGTCGTTGATTAATATTCATTTTCCACCAACTCAACAGGCACTTATTGATTCAAAAAAACGTTTGGTTTTTGATGAGTTATTCCTACTTCAAATAAAGTTCCTACTTAGAAAAAGAAAGACGAATAAAAATTTAACTTCCCTTCAATTACCTCAAAAGAAATCTTTATTAAAAGAATTTTTAAATACCTTTCCTTTTGAATTAACAAAATCTCAAGAAAATGTTTTAAATGAAATTAAGAAAGATTTATCTAATCCCGAACCAATGTCTAGATTGCTTCAGGGAGATGTGGGAAGTGGTAAAACCATAATTGCAATAGCGTCTCTTTTACTTGTCATTGAAAAAAACCTGCAAGGTGCATTTATGGTCCCAACTGAGGTATTGGCAGAACAGCATTATAAAAATTTATTGAAATATTTGAACCCCCTTTTAGTTTCTGTTGAACTACTTACTGGGAATACTCCTCAAAAAAAGAGAAAAGAAATTTTCTCTAATTTGAACAATGGATTAGTTGATATCCTCGTAGGTACTCATGCATTATTTGAGGATAAAGTCATCTTTAATGCATTAGGCATGGTCGTAATTGATGAACAACATAGATTTGGGGTTACTCAAAGAAATCGATTACTAAATAAAGGAGAAAATACTAACTTGTTATCAATGACAGCAACACCAATTCCAAGAACTCTTGCGCTTTCTATTTATGGTGATTTAGATGTGAGTCAAATTACAGAACTACCTCCTGGGAGAGTTCCCATAACAACAAAAATAATATCAGAAGACGATTTAACTAAGTTGTTCAAGATTGTTGAAGATGAGATTAATAAGGGAAAGCAAGCTTATGTGATTTTGCCACTTATAGAAGATTCAGAAAAAATGAATTTAAGCTCCGCGAAGAAAACATTTAAACATTTATCAGAAGAGGTCTTTTTTAACAAAAAAGTTGGATTATTACATGGCAAATTAAGTCCACAAGAAAAGAATGAAGTAATTAATTCTTTTTTAAAGAATGAAATTAATTTATTGGTTTCAACCACAGTAATTGAGGTTGGCATTGATGTGCCTAACGCCACAATTATGATTATTTATAATGCTGACAGATTTGGATTGTCCCAGCTACATCAATTAAGGGGGAGAGTTGGTAGAGGATCAACAAAATCTTTTTGTTATCTGGTAACCCCCGATAAAAATGGATTAGAAAATAAACGACTTTGTGTTTTGCAAAAATCTAATGATGGCTTTTATATCGCTGAAAAAGACTTGGAGCTTAGGGGACCAGGCCAGATTTTAGGATATAGACAATCCGGATTGCCTGATTTTGTACTGGACAATTTACCTAACAATAAATTTCTTATTGATAAGGCTCGTGAAGAGGCTATTAAGATTATTAGTGATGATCCTGATTTAAAAGAAAATATTGTTTTAAGGAATATACTTATCGATAATTCTGATAATAAATTCATTCATGATTTCTTAAATTAAAAACTATCATTGTAATTTTAGATATATATGCCACTATGAATCAATTGCAAATTTTAATTGAAAATTTGGAATAAAATACCAATTAAAGATAATGGAGATAAATTAATAGCTATACCTAGCTGTCTAAAGTTTTTAGATCCCCACCCTTACTCTCATTTAGGAGCACCTTACAAAGATAAAACTTCTATTTGGAAATTAAGAGAGGAGGTAGTAAATAGATTAGTAAAAGTAAATGATTATTTGATATCAAAGAGTGGTTTTAACCTTTTAATTTATGACAGTTGGCGACCTTTAGAAGTCCAGGAATTTATGTTTAAAAGAGCATTTTCATTAGAGTGTGAAAAATCAGATATTGATATTTCTTTTGAAAACATAAATTCTTATCCATCCATTTTAAAAAAAGTGGAAAAATTTTGGGCATATCCTTCTTATGACACTAGGTGTCCCCCCCCTCATTCAACTGGGGGTGCATTGGATGTTTGTTTATCTGATAAAGACGGAAATCTTGTTGAAATGGGAAGCATGGTTGATCAAATGGATGAGACCTCAAATCCATATTTTTATGCAAACATAAAGAATGAAGAAGCAATTATTTGGAATAGTAGAAGAAATTTATTAAGGGAAATTATGACTAAATTCGGATTTGCTCAACATCCTAATGAATGGTGGCATTTTAGTTATGGTGATCAATTATGGGCTTGGAAAAATAAAAAAACAAATGCCCTTTATGGAAAAATTTAAATTCTATTGATTTTCATTTAGTAAATTTAATATATAATTTTCATCTTGAGTATTTATAAAATCTCCGAAATCCAAATCTAAATTACTCTTCCAATTATCAAATAATGGTTGAAGAGTTTTTTCTAAATCGTTAAGTTCCATTCTTTGTAAAAATGGTTTAGCAAGCCTTTGTAGATTTTTACTTCCTCCCAACCATAATTGGTATTTGTTTTGCCCACTTCCAACAAGTGCTAATTCGGCCATATAAGGCCTGGTACATCCATTCGGACATCCTGTCATTCTGAATAATATTGTCTTTTGTATTTTTAGTTCTAATAGTAAATTTTCAATCCTTTTTAATACATCAGGTAATATTCTTTCAGCTTCAGTCATTGCAAGACCACAAAGTGGTAAAGCAGGACAAGCTAAAGCGTGTCTTTGTATTTCATTAATGTTTTCTAAATTATCGTATCCAATTTTTGATAGAGATTTTTGAATTTCACCTTTGTTTTTATTGGCGATATTACAAAGTAAAATATCTTGATTTGGTGTGAGCCTTAAATCTAAATTATATTTTTTAACAATACTTGTGATGGTATTCTTCTTATCTCCAGATAATCGCCCTGATAATAATGGTAAACCTACGAAATGGGAGGTTTTATTTTGTTTATGCCAACCTAGGTAATCAATAAGAGCCTTATCAGGTTCTTTTCTAATTTTTTTAATTTCTTTTTTGAAATACTTATCAGAAAGTATCTTTTTGAACCATTTAATACCTTTCCTATGAAGAAGATACTTCATTCTTGAATTTTTTCTTGATTTTCTATCACCATAATCTCTTTGAATAGCCACAATGCTTTGTATTAATTCATAAACATCAGGTTCTTCAACATATCCAAGTGGATCTGCAATTCTGGCAAAGGTCTCTTCATTATTATGTGTGCGGCCCATACCACCTCCAACATAGAAGTTGCACCCTTCTAACTTTCCATCTTTAGAGGTAAAGGCAACTATTCCTATGTCATTGGTAAGAAGATCAACAGAATTGTCCCCAGGAACTGTAACAGCACATTTGAATTTTCTCGGTAAATAAGTTGAACCATAGAGAGGCTCATCTTTTATCCCACTAAAAACATTATCTTTGAATTGGAGCTTCCTAATTGCTTCAATATCTTTGTCAGGCTTTATGGTGTACTCTAAATCTCCATCAGCCCAAAGCTCTAAAAAAGTTCCCTGGCCAGCCATTGGGGTGAGGAGATCTGCAACTTTTTTTGCCAATGCTCTTGCAATATTATAGTCTGGCGAATCAAATGGAGCCGCGGGTGCCATAACGTTTCTATTTATGTCTCCACATGCAGCTAATGTGGAGCCCATTGAATTTACGATTGTTTGAATTACTTCCTTTAGGTTCTCCTTTCTAATTCCATGCATTTGAAAGGCTTGTCTTGTAGTGGCCCTTAGTGTTCCATTGCCTAGTTTGTCAGATAATTCATCTAATGCTAAAAATAATTTCCCAGGGACTTCACCGCCCGGATTTCTTAACCTAAGCATCATTTGCCAATCTTTACTTTTGCCAGGCCTTCTATTTTCTCTGTTATCTTGTTGATAGCTACCATGAAATTTTAATAACTGAACTGCATCATTGGTAAAATGATCGCTCTCATTGACTAATTCTGTAGCTAGTGGCTCCTTAAGAAATTTGCTACTTTTTTTAAAATTTTCAAATTTAGAAACTTCTAGTCCATTTGCCAAACAAACAGTTTCTTCCTTGGCAGGATCTTTTTTCTTTTTTACTTTCTCAACCTTGATCAAAGGACCAAAAAATATCTCTTTTTATACATTAGCGAAAAGCTTATTTAACTGGTAGTAAATTATAGTAAGTAAAGTCATATTTTTTTCTTGTCTAAATATTTACTTGAGATAGGAACAGAGGAGTTGCCCGCAAAATTTTCTCATTCTGTTCTAGAGCAATTTAAAACTCTAATAGAATTTGAATTGGATAAAAAGTTAATCAAATTCGAACATATAGTTGTTACATCCACACCAAGGAGGATAATTCTACTTATCGAAGGTTTAGTTGATTATGCAGAAGATAAGATAATAGAAAGAAAAGGGCCTAAAGCAAATTCAGCTTATTTAAATGGATGCCCTACTAATGCTGCTTTAGGATTTGCTAATAGCTTAGATATAGATGTAGGCGAACTAGAAATAAAAAGTACAGAAAAGGGTGATTTTGTATTTGGAAAGAAAATTGAGAAAGGACAATCAACAAGAATTTCTTTGTATTCGATTATCCCAAAATTAATAAAGAGTCTTCAAGGCCCTCGATTTATGAAATGGGGTGCTGGGAATATAAAATTTTCAAGACCTATTAGATGGATTGCCTCTATTTATAATGATGAAATTCTTGATTTTGAATTTGATGAATGTGATCCAAAAATTCAAATAAGTAATAAATCAAAAAGTCATAGATTAATAAATGAAGTTTTAGAAGTTCAGAATCCTGATGATTTTTTTGAATTATTGAAACGAAATAGAGTAATAGCTATTCGAAAAGAAAGAAAAGAAAAAATTGAAAGTTTAATAAATCAGGCATCTAAATCTTTAAATCTGAAACCAGACCTTTCAGAAGGATTACTAAATGAACTAACTGATTTAGTTGAATGGCCAGACTTAATTATTGGCAAATTTAGTGAGGAATTTCTTGATCTTCCGGTTGAAGTTCTCTCAACAGTCATGAAAAATCATCAGAGATACGTTCCTCTTTTATTGAAAAATAAAAGTTTTTCTAAACTAGATTTAAGCTCTGAAAAAAATATTAGTACAACTTTTTGCGTTATTTCAAATGGTCTTGAAGAATCAAATAATAATATTACTAAAGGTAATGAGAAAGTATTAAGGGCAAGGTTTTCAGATGCAAAGTTTTTCGTAGAAAGTGACAAAAAAGTTGCTTCAATCGAAAGAAATGAAAAGCTTAAATCTGTTTCATATTTGAAAGGACTTGGAAATATATTCCAGAGGGTAGAAAGAATAGAGGAAGTTACTAAAAAAATTCTTAAATTTTTAAATGATAGGTCTTTAGAAGAAAAAAAAATAATAGAGGCTGCTAAATACTGTAAAAACGACTTATGTAGCGAAATTGTTTTCGAATTCCCTGAGCTGCAAGGAATAATGGGTGGTAAATATCTTAAATATGAGGGATTTAGTGAGGATGTTTGCTTGGCTGTCGCTGAACATTATTTACCTTCTTTTTATAAAGATGCGTTGCCCTCCACAAAATATGGTGCAATAGTTTCCATAGCAGATAAGGTCGAAACTTTAATAAGTATATTTATTTCTGGTAAACGTCCCAGTGGATCATCTGATCCTTATGCTTTAAGAAGAAATTTGAATGGAGTGATTAAAATAATTTGGGATTATGAAATTGATTTACCTTTAGATAAATTATTCAAAGAACTTATTGATTTTTGGAAAATCTTATTTCCGAATTTAAACTTCTCAAGAGAAAAAGTATTTTATGATTTAAATGAATTTTTAGTTCAAAGAATTGTTAGTCATCTAGAAGAAATATCACTAAGTAAAGAATTAATAAAGGCCGTTTGCTCTTCTGATGAATTACCTCAAAAAAGAGTAATGAATATTGTTGATCTTAAAAATAGGATTAATTCCATTATCAATTTTAACGAAAAGGATAATTTTGTTGAAATCCAAAAGGTGATTACTAGGGTAAGCAAATTAGCAAATAATAGTGATCTTTCAAGAGAGGTTCTCTCAACAAAAGATTATGTAAACACAAAACTTTTTGAAAAAGATTGTGAATTCAAAGTTTTTGAATTTATTAAAGAATTAGAAAAACTCTTTTCTAAAGGCTATTGCAATTATTTGGAACTTCTAAATTTGTTTGAGATTAATGTAAACACTATCGAGGATTTATTTGATAATGAAAAGGGAGTCCTAATAATGTCAGAGGATTTAAAAATAAGAAACAATAGACTCAATTTGTTGAGCTTAATTAGAAATTATTCTCTAAAAATAGCCGACTTTACACTTTTGAACTCTTAACTTTAATGCCTCCCTTTATTGAATAATTTTCTAGCATTTTTTCTACTTCTTTATTTTCCCTAACAGCACTATCAACGGGTTTATATTTTAGAGGCGCTAGGGCTTTCCCTCTTAAAATCGAACCAAGTGTAAGCATTGTAATTTTAAGTTGTTGTAATGGTTTCATGGAGACAACTTTTTTGTATAAGTAACTATCAAAAGTAAGTCTTTGTACATCCATGTCATCACACATCTCAACAAAGGCTTCTCTAGCAGAATCATTTCTGTAGAAAATATTTTGAAGGATTTCTAGCACCTTATAAGTTGTGCCATATTTTTTATCCCATTTTTTAAGATAGTTTTTTAAATCTTTTTCTGATGGAATTACTTGGCCTTTTTTTGATGCTTCAACAATTTCTTCAGCACACATTCTTCCGCTTTTTGCAGCAAAATAAATACCCTCTCCAGAACTTTTTGTAACATAACCAGCTGCATCACCAACCAATGCCATTCTCCCAACTACCCTTCTTGGCCTTGGATGCTCAGGAATAGGGTGAGCTTCTACTTTTATTACTTCACCATTAACAAGTCTTTTCTTTGCCCTATTTCTTACACCCTCTTGAAGTCCTTTAATTAATGACTGATTCTTTTGCATGGTTCCAGTGCCCACAGCAACATGATCATATTTTGGAAATACCCACCCATAAAAATCAGGAGAAACATCAGTTCCAACATACATTTCAGCAAGATCTTCGTAGTAACTCATTTCTTCTTTAGGCAATTTAATTCTTTCCTGAAATGCTATAGCAACTTTGTAATCACCTGCATCCATGGCTTTTGCTACTCTGCTATTGGCTCCATCAGCTCCGATCAAAAGGTCAACAGTAAGCTCTTTGAGTTCCCCCTTTTTATCTCCATTCGTAAAATCTGAGTAGGAAAGCTTATATGGCCCTTGATTATTATCGCCAGTATCAATAGAAGTAACTAATCCATTTATTAATGTAGCACCAAGATCTGATGCTCTGTTGCGCATAAAGGCATCCATAACTTCTCTTCTACACATTCCAATAAACTCATTATCACTTTTTCCATAAACTCTATCTAAACTTATATCTACTTCTCTATTTGATGGAGATATCATTCTCATATGCCTTACTTTTCTATCAATAATTGACTCAGGCAAATCAAATTCTTCGACCATGCAAAGTGGAATTGCTCCTCCACATGGTTTCGCATTATCTAATTTTCTCTCGAAGAGCCAAGTTTTTATTCCAGCTTTAGCAAGTATTTCTGCCGCGCATGAACCACTTGGACCTCCACCAATAACAGCTACCCTCAACATATGAAAAAAAATATTACTGTATATAAAAACTACATCTTTTTTGCTTATAAAAGTGCATTTCTTAAAATAATAGTTAATATCGAAATATCTTTTCCAAATTCACTTCTAAATATTGGAACTAAACAAAGATATCGATCAATTTGATATACCACTTGCCAAAAGAACTTACCTAAATAATCCAAATTCAACATTATTAAAAAAACTATTAATATTTTCTCCATTTCTTTTTCTTATCTTTTCTGTCGCTGCTTTGCGATTAATTAAAAATATAGAAATAGGATCACTTGATAATCTCAATTTTCAGGCTCAGATAAATCACGACCATAGAATTTTAGGTCATTTACCCTATGCGGAAATTTCTAAGGAGAAATTAGTTTTAATTGAGCCTAATATTGAAGTTCATATGGATATGCGCGATTCTCTACTAAGGATGAGAGAAGAAGCCAAAAAGGATGGGATATATTTAGTCTTCTTGAGTGGTTATAGATCAATAAATTTGCAAAACGATATCTTTTATTCTTTAAAATCTATTAGAAATCAAGAAGCGGCAGAAAGAGCTAGAGTTTCAGCCCCTCCAGGGTATTCCGAACATAGTACAGGTTTCGCAATCGATATTGGTGATGCTACTCAAAGAGAGACAGACTTTGAAACCGACTTCGAAAATACTGACGCCTTCAGATGGTTAATAAAAAATGCAGCTAAGTTTCACTTTAAGTTATCGTTCACCAAAGATAATAAATATATAGATTACGAACCCTGGCATTGGAGATATGAGGGGTCAATTGAAGCATTAAAAGTTTTTGAAAGCTCAAATAGAAAATTATAAATCTAATTGATTAATTTAATTATTCAATAAATTATATTTTTCAAAGTCTTAAAGAGAAAATTCTCATAATAAGCATACTTTGAGTTAGCCTTAATAAAGTTAATCTAATATTTGTATAAATTCTATAAATGTCATCTTCGATAAAAGAAATTAGAAATGTTGCAATTATTGCTCACGTAGATCATGGGAAGACAACTCTTGTAGATGCATTGTTATCTCAATCAGGAATATTTAGAGACAATGAAGTTATTCCTACATGTGTAATGGATTCAAATGATCTTGAAAGAGAAAGGGGGATAACAATTCTCTCAAAAAATACTGCAGTTAACTACAAAGATACCAGAATTAATATTATAGATACACCTGGACATGCCGATTTTGGAGGAGAAGTTGAAAGGGTTTTGGGAATGGTTGATGGTTGCCTGCTTATTGTTGATGCAAATGAGGGACCTATGCCTCAAACAAGATTTGTTTTAAAAAAAGCATTAGAAAAAGGACTTAGGCCTATAGTCTTTGTAAATAAAATTGATAGACCACGAGTAGTACCAGAAATAGCAATTGATAAGGTCCTTGATTTGTTTTTGGAGTTAGGTGCTGATGATGATCAATGTGATTTCCCTTATCTTTTTGGGAGTGGCTTATCTGGTTTCGCAAAAGAAGAGATGGAATCTAATAGTGACAATATGATGCCTCTTTTTGAAGCTATTATTAGACACGTTCCTCCTCCAGTAGGTGATTCTAATAAGCCTCTTCAGCTACAAATAACTACTTTGGACTATTCTGATTTCTTAGGCAGAATAGTAATTGGGAAGATCCATAATGGAACTATAAAAAATGGCCAACAGGCTAGTTTAATTAAAGAAAACGGAAAAACTATTAAAGGTAAGGTTAGTAAGCTTTTAGGATTTGAAGGCTTACAAAGAATTGATATAAATGAAGCATTTGCAGGTGATATTGTTGCTGTTTCTGGTTTCGATGACGTCAATATTGGTGAGACCATAGCATGTCCCGATTCTCCTCATCCTCTTCCATTAATCAAAGTTGATGAACCTACCTTAAATATGACTTTTGTTGTCAATGATTCACCATTCGCGGGTAAGGAAGGGAAATTTGTTACCAGTAGACAATTAAAAAATAGATTGGAGAGGGAACTTCTAACAAATGTTGCCCTAAGAGTAGAAGAAACTGATTCTCCTGACAGGTTCTCAGTTTCAGGAAGAGGAGAATTACATCTAGGGATATTGATTGAAACTATGAGAAGAGAGGGTTTTGAGTTTCAAATCTCACAACCTCAAGTAATTTTCAGAGAAATTGATAATGTTGAATGTGAGCCTATAGAGACTTTGGTTTTAGATGTACCTGAAGTATCTGTTGGTTCTTGCATCGAAAAACTTGGATCTAGAAAGGCAGAGATGAAAAACATGCAGACAAGTTCTGATGGTAGAACTCAATTAGAATTTCTAGTACCATCAAGAGGATTAATTGGATTTCGCGGGGAGTTTGTAAGGATCACCAGAGGTGAAGGTATCATGAGCCATTCGTTTTATGAATATAAACCTAAAACAGGAGACTTTGAAACCAGAAGGAATGGCGTTCTTATAGCTTTTGAGGAAGGTGTAGCCACATTTTATGCTTTAAAGAATGCTGAAGATAGGGGAGTATATTTCATTAAACCTGGAGTTAAAGTTTATAAAGGAATGATAATTGGTGAGAATAATCGACCTCAAGATCTTGAGTTGAATATATGTAAAACTAAGCAGTTGACTAATATGAGATCTGCAGGGGCAGAAGAACTTGATACTTTGCAGTCACCTGTGGATATTACCCTTGAAAGAGCGCTCGAATATATTGGTCCAGATGAAATGCTAGAGGTAACACCGGATTCAATAAGAATGAGAAAAATAAATAAAAAGAAAAAAAATTAGTAATTGCTTTAATGAACGAAGAAAGTGCAAAAAGTTTTCAAGATTCCCTTTTTACAGCTTTAAATCTTTTTAACAATCATGAATGGTACGAGGCTCATGATGCTTTTGAAGAAATATGGAATTCCGTAGATGGTGACGAAAGACAAGTTATCCAAGGAATTTTACAAGTATCTGTTTCTCAGTTTCACCTAAGTAAAGGTAATTTAAATGGAGCTACTATTTTGCTTGGAGAGGGTTTAGGCAGAATAAAAACTAGAACCAAGATTGATTTAGGGATTGATCTTGAATCCTTCTGCCAATGTTTGGAAGATTTATTAAGGAAATTACAATATAGAGAACTATTAAACGAGAACGATAAGCCTTTTTTGAAACCTCTTTGATGAATATATCTTTATCTTCAATTAAATTACTATTATGTATTTAATTTTTTTTCAAGAAAGTGAGAAAACTAATCGATCTCAAGGAAAATGAACCTAAATATTCATAATGTATCCCTTTCAATTAAAGGAAGATTAATTGTAAATGATGTTTCCATAACTGTTAATCCAGGGGAAGTTGTAGGTTTGATGGGACCTAATGGTGCTGGGAAAACTACAACTTTTAATCTTGCAGTTGGGAATATAAAACCAGATAAAGGTGAAATTTTAATGAATGGGAAAAATATAACCAATCTTCCTCTACCAATTAGATCAAGACTTGGGTTAGGGTACTTAACTCAGGAAGCGAGTATATTTAGAGACCTCACAGTTAAGGATAATATAGATTTGGCTTTACAAAATTCATCTTATAGTAGAGCAGCTATAAGAAATAGAAGAGAACAATTAATTAATGAATTTAATTTGAATAACTTTGTAGATAATTATGGTTATCAACTTTCAGGAGGAGAGAGGAGGAGGTGTGAAATTGCAAGGGCTCTCACTGTAGGCAGAAAAGGACCTAAATATTTGTTATTAGACGAACCTTTTGCTGGGATAGATCCTCTAGCTGTTAATGATCTAAAGAAACTAATTCTAAAATTAAGTAGTGATGGGGTGGGGATTCTCATTACAGACCATAATGTGAGGGAAACCCTTCTAATTACTAACAAATCATATGTATTAAGTGAAGGACAAATTTTAGCTAAAGGTTCATCAAGTGAATTGGCTTATAATCCAATAGTCAAGAAGTATTATCTAGGAGATAATTTCAAACTTTGAAATGCTTTTTTAAAATAAATTAAAACTTTATTATTAAAAATTTACTCATATGAGAATGATTTTAATTATTATTTGGTTGTCATTAAATATTAAAACTTGAGAAATTTCTAGAAATGTTACTAGATAATTTTTTTAAAAATTTAATATATGAACCGGTTTCAGTCTTAGGTCTTTTAGTTTTTTATTTATTATTAATTAACTTACCATTATCTTTGGGTGCAGTTTTTAAAAAAAAGTCTTCTGCTGCTGTAAGACTCATTACGATTTTAGTGAACTTATTAATAACATTACAGTTACTTTTTAGGTGGTCAATTTCTGGGCACTTTCCTATCAGCAATTTGTATGAATCTCTTTATTTCCTTACTTGGGGTATCACATTAGGTCAACTATTGGTTGAAAGAGAATACCAAGCACCAATAATTCCTTCAATTGCTATACCTATTGAGTTACTGACTGTGGCTTTTGCTTGTTTTGTTTTACCTGAGGATTTGAAATTATCATCCAATTTAGTTCCAGCTTTAAGGTCTAGTTGGTTAGTAATGCACGTTAGCGTCGTAATGCTTAGTTATGCAGCATTAATAATAGGTTCTTTACTTTCAATGTCTGTTTTGTTTATCAATAAAAATAAGCCACTTCAAATCAGAAGTAGTTCTACAGGTATAGGAGGATTTAAACTTTCAAATAGCTATCCCGTAAATGATTTAGTTGAGCCTATTGAATTTTCTCATTCAGAAGAATTAGATACATTAAGTTATCGTTCTATATTGGTAGGTTTTGTTCTTTTGACTCTCGGTTTAATTTCAGGTGCAGTTTGGGCTAATGAGGCCTGGGGCACATGGTGGAGTTGGGATCCAAAAGAAACATGGGCATTTATCTCATGGTTGTTTTATGCCGCTTATCTACACATGAGAATAAGCAAGGGTTGGCAAGGACGCAAACCAGCATTATTAGCATCTACAGGCTTTTTAGTTGTTTTAGTATGTTATTTAGGAGTTAATTTTTTAGGAATAGGTTTGCATAGTTATGGATGGATATTTGGGTGATTTCTTAATCATCCAGAATATTTATTGAGGTTCTGAAAGAACATTCCCTTTTTGTGCTTCTTGTGCAACTTTTCTCAAGTCATCACATCCTTCTTTTAATGTTGGGTAAGCAAACATTCCGCTACCTGCAATAAAACAATTAGCACCAGCATCGGCACATTGTGAAATAGTCCAATTTGCTTTTATCCCCCCATCAACTTCAATGTCGACATCTAAGTTTTTTTCGATAATAAAGTTTCTTATTTCTCTTATTTTATTAAGCATTGTTGGTATATAAGCTTGTCCTCCAAAGCCTGGATTAACTGTCATAACCAAAACATGATCAACCATATCCATTATATTTTTAATCATTTCAAAAGGAGTATGAGGGTTCAATGCAACAGAAGGAGATCCTCCTAAATCTCTTATTCTTCCAAGAACTCTATGCAAATGAATATTTGCTTCGGCATGAGCTATTACTACTCCTGGTTCACCATTTACCCCTTTTGTAGCGTTTACATAAGATTCAAGCATTGTTTCACAGTTGTACTGGCTTACCATTAATTGAGTTTCAAAAGGGACATTGCAATATTTCCTGCATGCAGCAATCATTTCAGGACCAAATGTAAGATTTGGTACGAAATTTCCATCCATTACATCAAACTGAATTCTATCTACCCCAGCTTCCTCGAGCTCTTTCACACATGCCCCCATATTTGCCCAATCTGCTGGTAAAACTGAAGGAATTATTTGAATTGGTCTATTTGCACCAGTTAAATTTGCTTGATTTGACTCAGTCATTTAATTTTTAAAATATTTAATAAAGATACTATATTTAGTTGTTTATTCCTAATTTCAAGTCACGGCCTGATAAAGTAACAGCTGTAAAGAGTTAAAAAAAGCTTACTAGCATAATAATTCTCATAAAAAATTGCATTTTATATGAGATCATACTCAAAACCTTTTAGAAAAACCTCAAAATTTAATTGTGAATCAAACTTTAATTCAAGAAATTCTCGAAGTTGTCGAGCAAGCAGCTATTGCCTCAGCAAAACTAACAGGACTTGGTCAAAAAGATGAAGCTGATGCTGCAGCTGTCGAAGCAATGAGATTGCGAATGGGCAAAATTGAAATGAAAGGGAAAATTGTTATTGGAGAAGGTGAAAGAGATGAAGCACCCATGCTTTATATAGGTGAAGAGGTTGGTAGTGGAAGTGGCCCAGGGGTTGACTTTGCAGTAGATCCTTGCGAAGGAACTAATCTTTGTGCGAATAATCAAAGAGGTTCTATGGCGGTTTTGGCTGCCTCTGATACGGGTGGTCTTTTCAATGCTCCTGATTTTTACATGAACAAATTAGCAGCGCCTCCTGCGGCCAAAGGTAAAGTTGATATTAGAAATTCAGCTACTGAAAACTTGAAGATACTAAGTGATTGCTTGGGCCTTTCTATTGATGAGCTTACTGTAGTTGTAATGGATAGAACTAGACATAAAGATTTAATTAAAGAGATTCGAGGATGTGGTGCAAAAGTACAACCGATTTCTGATGGTGATGTTCAAGCTGCGATTGCATGCGGTTTTGCAGGAACTGGAACACATTGCTTGATGGGTATAGGAGCAGCTCCAGAGGGTGTTATTTCAGCTGCTGCGATGAGAGCTCTCGGCGGACACTTTCAAGGACAACTAGTTTATGATCCGGCAATCGCTCAAACTTCTGAATGGGCTGATTACACAAAAGAAGGAAATATAAAACGTCTTAATGAAATGGGCATAACAGATATAGATAAAATCTATGAAGCAAATGAATTGGCATCTGGAGAAAATGTTGTTTTCGCTGGAAGTGGAATAACTGATGGATTATTATTTGATGGAGTTAAATTTGAAAGGGATTGTGTTAGAACAAGTAGTCTAGTTATTAGTACATTAGATAGTACTGCAAGGTTCACAAATACTGTCCATATAAAAGATGGTGCTAAGAGTATCAGCCTTTAAAAATTCACTTTTGATTTTATGCATATTGTTGTCGTCGGACTGAGTCATCGCACGGCACCTGTCGAAGTGCGTGAGAAGTTAAGTATTCCTGACCAATCCATAACAGAGTCATTGAAAGCATTAAAAGCTTTCTCTGATGTATTAGAGGTGTCAATTTTAAGTACTTGTAATAGGCTGGAAATATATGCGCTAGTAAAGGATAAAAATACTGGAATTTCATCTATAAAAGAATTCATATCAGAATATTCTGGAATTATTTTTGAAGATTTAAATCCACATCTTTTTTGCTTTAGACAGGAAGAAGCAGTTTTGCATTTGATGAAAGTCTCGGCAGGACTCGATAGCCTCGTTTTAGGGGAAGGACAAATCCTTTCGCAGGTAAAAAAAATGATGAGATTAGGTCAAGAGAATCAATCTACTGGACCAATTCTTAATAGATTATTAACTCAATCAGTTAGTACAGGTAAAAAAGTAAGATCCGAAACAAATTTAGGAACTGGAGCTGTGTCAATCAGTTCAGCAGCGGTAGAACTAGCTCAATTAAAAATTGGACAAGAAAAGGGTTTTGATAGTCTTGTAAGTTTGGAATCAGAGAACGTTCTTGTTGTTGGCGCCGGACGAATGAGTAGGCTTTTGATAACTCATTTAAAATCAAAAGGATGTCATAAACTTATCCTTTTAAATAGAAATATTGATAGAGCATTAAATCTTGCTCAAGACTTCCCTGATTTAGAGATTGTTTGTAAAGGGTTAAACGAATTAGAAGAAAACATATCATTATCTTCACTTGTTTTTACCAGTACTGCTTCTGAAGAGCCAATTATTGATCTCACAAAAATTGAAAAAATTAATTTGAGTAATAGACTGAAATTTATTGATATTGGTGTACCGAGAAATATATCTAATGATGTCAAACAACATGAATTTGTTAAATCATTTGATGTTGATGACTTACAAGAGGTCGTTTCAAGAAATCAAGAATTTAGACAGAAAATAGCAAAGGAAGCGGAATCTTTAGTAGAAGAAGAAAGGATCATTTTTCTAGAATGGTGGGCAAGTTTAGAGGCCGTTCCAGTAATTAATAAACTTAGATCAGATTTGGAGTTAATTAGAAAAGAGGAATTGCAAAAAGCACTTAGCAGAATGGGACCAGATTTTTCGGCTAGAGAAAGAAAAGTTGTGGAAGCTCTGACTAAAGGAATTATTAATAAAATACTTCATACGCCTGTCACCAAGTTGAGAAGTCCTCAATCAAGAGAAGAAAGACAAGTTTCTTTGAAAATCGTTGAAAAATTGTTTTCTTTGGTAGAAGAGGATAAAAATAACTAACTTTCTTCGGTTTATATTAAGTTTTTCCAGTGATTTATCGAAATACCTTTGTAAACTGACCATTTGTATTTCTAAATATGCCCATAATCAGTTACTTTAAATAATTGTATATCTACCTCCATTAGATTGAATGAAGCGTGTGTTGGCCATAATCCTCGGAGGAGGAAAAGGTTCTAGACTTTACCCTCTAACAAAAATGAGGGCTAAACCTGCTGTGCCATTGGCAGGTAAGTATCGTTTGATAGATATTCCGATTAGTAATTGTATAAATTCAGGCATTGAAAAAATGTACGTATTGACCCAGTTCAATAGTGCATCTCTAAATAGACATATAGGAAGAACCTATAATTTAAATGGCCCCTTTGGCCAAGGATTTGTGGAGGTTTTAGCTGCACAACAGACTCCAGATAGTCCTAAATGGTTTGAAGGTACTGCTGACGCTGTAAGAAAATACCAATGGTTATTTCAAGAATGGGATGTTGATGAATATTTAATATTGTCAGGTGATCAACTGTACAGAATGGACTACAGTTTATTTGTTCAACATCATAGAGATAATGGTGCTGATTTAACTGTTGCAGCTTTGCCTGTTGATGAAGCTCAAGCAGAAGGTTTCGGCCTAATGAGAACCGATGATGTAGGAAATATAAAAGAATTTAGTGAAAAGCCTACTGGAGAGAAGTTGAAGGCTATGGCAGTAGATACTTCAAAATTTGGATTAAGTAAGGAGTCAGCTGCGGAAAAACCATATCTAGCCTCTATGGGGATTTACGTTTTTAGTAGAAATACTCTCTTCGATCTTCTAAATAAATTTCCAAATTATACGGATTTTGGTAAGGACATAATTCCAGAAGCCCTCAATAGAGGCGATACTCTTAAAAGTTATGTATTCGATGATTATTGGGAAGATATCGGCACAATTGGGGCATTCTTTGAGTCAAACCTTGCATTGACTGAGCAACCAAAACCTCCATTCAGTTTTTATGATGAGAAATTTCCAATTTATACTAGGCCTAGATTTTTACCCCCTTCTAAACTTGTAGATGCTCAAATTACTGATTCAATTGTCTGTGAAGGCACAATCTTGAAGTCATGCAGTATTTTACATTGTGTATTAGGTGTAAGAAGCAGGATTGAAAGTGACTCGGTTCTTGAGGATACTCTTGTTATGGGAGCCGATTTCTTTGAATCTCCTGAAGAGAGGATTGAATTAAGAAAAGGGGGCGGAACGCCTCTTGGAGTAGGTGAAGGGACTACTGTCAAAAGAGCAATTCTTGATAAAAATACTAGAATTGGTGATAATGTCGTGATCATTAATAAAGATCGAGTAGAAGAAGCAGATAAGCCAGAATTAGGCTTTTATATCAGAAATGGAATTGTTGTAGTAGTTAAAAATGCAACTATTGCAAACGGAACTGTTATTTAAATCTTTTCCATCATTTTTCGCTGACATAAGTATTTTTTTTGAGCAATTTTTTTGAGTTGCAGGCACACTGTATTTATTGAGTTTTTTAATTTTTTATGTCCAAGGCACATTTTGGTTTAATAGGTCTTGGTGTTATGGGCGAAAATTTAGTTCTTAACGCAGAGAGAAATGGATTTTCTAGTGTAGTTTTTAATAGGACTTATTCAAAAACTGAAGAATTTTTACAAGGTCGTGGCCTTGGGAAGAATATAGAAGGAGCTGAAACTCTTCAAGAATTTGTTAATAAGCTAGAGAGACCTAGAAGAATTCTAATGATGGTAAAAGCTGGGCCCGCAACAGATGCTGTCATTGATAATATTTCTGAATATCTCGAGGAAGGAGATTTGTTAATAGATGGCGGCAACTCTCAATTTAAAGATACAGAAAGAAGGGTGAATACTCTTGAAAGTAAAAGTTTTGGATACATTGGAATGGGAGTCTCTGGAGGGGCCAAAGGAGCTTTAGAGGGTCCAAGTATGATGCCCGGTGGTACTAAGGCTTCATATGATGCAATAGAAAGCTTATTAACAAAAATGGCTGCCAAAGTTGAAGACGGACCATGTGTTGCATATGTTGGACCAGGAGGCTCAGGTCATTTTGTGAAAACTGTTCATAACGGAATTGAATATGGAATTGAACAAATACTTGCAGAAGCTTATGACCTTATGAAGAGAGTCAAAGGTATGAACGGTCAGCAAATGTCAGAGGTTTTTGGTATTTGGAATAATACTGATGAATTAGCTTCTTATCTTGTTGAGATAACAGAGATTTGTCTAAATACAAAAGATGAGATAACTGGAGATGATGTTGTGGAAAAAATATTAGATAAAGCTGGCCAGAAAGGTACAGGGTTATGGACTGTTGTAAGTGCTCTAGAACTTGGGGTATCAGTCCCAACTATTTATGCATCTTTAAATGCAAGAGTAATGAGTTCTTTAAAAGAGCAACGTAGTGAGATTGAAAAAACTATTCCATCTAAAGAGATAGAAGATTTTGATTTAGGAAATATATCAGATGGAATGAAACCTTTATTTGATGCTGTAGTCCTTGCAACAATAGCTAGCTATGCCCAGGGTATGGACATTTTAAGAGAAGCATCTGCAGTATATAACTATGGTTTGAATATGCCGTCAATTGCTCAAATATGGAAAGGTGGTTGCATAATTAGATCAAAATTATTAAGTAAAATTCAAGATGCTTATAACAAAGATCCTAATCTAAAAAATTTAATTTTTGATGATTGGTTCAATATTGAAATTGCGACAAGATTAGATAACTTAGCTAAAGTTGTTTCTTTATCCACAAAAGCTGGTATACCAGTCCCATGTTTATCCAGTACCCTAGATTATTTGAATAGTTATAGAACCAATAGACTTCCTCAGAACCTTGTTCAGGCAATGAGAGACTGTTTTGGCTCTCATACATATGAAAGAATTGATAAGGAAGGTAGTTTTCATACTGAATGGATGAAATGATTGAAAAGGTTAAAAATGGATATACACTTAACATTTACAAAGACAAGTTAGAGCTATCTAAAGCGGTTTTTAAGTTTATTGAAAGTCACATTATTCATACTTTAAAAAAGAAAGACAGGTTCAAATTTTGTGTAAGTGGAGGTTCAACTCCTAAATCTGTCTATAAGCTTTTATCAAAAAGTGATCTTAGATGGGATATGGTTGACGTCTTTTTAGGGGATGAAAGATGTGTTGATCCAAATTCAGAATTGAGTAACTCGTTAATGTTGAAGAATTCATTGTTGACTAATTTTGGATCCAAAGCTTTTTTTTATGAAATTTTCAATGATTTAAATACTGATGATGAAGCTACAAAAAATCAATTTATTTCTAAACTATTTGAAAAATGCGGATCAAATCCTCCAATTTTTGATTTAACATTATTAGGTCTTGGAGACGATGGTCATACAGCATCATTATTCCCTTATCAAAAAAATAATAATGTAGATGATTTTGTTATTTTTAATGAAGGTAAGGGTTTAAAAAGAATTTCATTAACTCCAAAGGTTCTTTCAGCTTCTTTAAAGATAGTATTTTTAGTTAGTGGAGCTTCTAAAAGAATTGCTCTTGAGAGGTTATTAGATGAAAAAGAGCCACCAAATAGAACACCATCAAAATTAATAAAATCTATTAATCAAATTTCAATATTTTGTGATCAAGAATCAGCAAAAGAATTAGAAATTTAGTTAAAGTCTATTAATAATTTAAATTATTTAATGAGTAAGAAAAAATTTTTATTCCAGAAAAAGGAGTTCGATGGTTGGAAAACATTAAATGATACTGTTATGGGCGGATCAAGTTCAGCTTTTTGTGAAATTTCAAATTCTGGTTTGATATTAAAGGGTAATATTGTCGAGAAAGCAGGAGGATTTGTTAGTTGTAGATCGTCTATATATAAACCTTCTTTAAATGTATCTGATTATTCATCCTTTGAATTAAATATTGATGGACAAGGAAGAACTTTTAAATTTGCTGTCGCTTGTGAAGATGATCTACTAGGACTAACCGAATTTATTCCGGGTGGACTTAGATGGATTAAATCATTCCCAACAAAAAAATTCGGGACAACAAATGTTCAAATTCCTTTTAGTGAGTTAAAACCTTCAGTAAGAGCTAATAAAGTACGTTTTCCATTTAAATTCAAGCCATCTAAAATTAAAAGATTGCAACTACTACACTCTAAGTTCGGTGATGATGGATTACTTAATAATGAGTTTAGACAGGGTTCCATAAAAGTTTTAATTAAATCAATAAGTGTTATTTGAAAATCCGCCTAAAAATATAGAGAGCTTAATCGCTAAGTCAGCAGATTTAACAAATAAACCTTTTGTTCATTCTGTAGTAAAAATAAATGGCGAATACGAATTCGAAGATGAAGATATTGATTTAACAGTTAATATCTTATGTCGTGATAAAGAAGGTAAAAGATTAGAAATTTATGATCTTGAATTAGAACTTTTTAAATCAAATAAAGAGTTGGTTTTAGTAATCTCTAAGCTTAACTTCCCTAATGAACCAATATTATGGTGTGGAGTTAAAACATTATGGATGGATAGCAATAATGGGAAAAAATGCAACTCACCAAAATACAGCGCTAGATTGGAAAATTTAGCAAATAGGATAAAAAGTTTTATTGATTAAGAAAATAAAAATTGAGCTGATTTATAAATCAGTAACAGCCCCTAAACTTGATGTGCTTACGATTCTCGAATATTTTGAAAGTATTCCTCTTTTGTATTTTTGAATAGGTTTTACCCAATCTTTTTTTCTTTTTTCTAATTCTTCGTCGGTTAAATCAACTTCAATTAGTTGTTTTACAGCATCTACTGTAATTAAATCACCTTGTTTTATTAGAGCAATATTTCCTCCTACAGCAGCCTCTGGAGCTATGTGACCCACAACTAGACCATAGGTACCCCCGCTAAATCTGCCATCGGTAATTAAAGCCACCTTCTCTCCTAGCCCTTGACCAACAATCGCAGATGTTGGAGCTAACATTTCTCTCATGCCTGGGCCTCCTACAGGACCTTCGTTTCTAATAACAACAACATCACCAGCTTTGATATCGTTATTTAATATCGATTTTAAACAATCTTCTTCACTTTCAAAAATCTTTGCGGGACCTGTTAATACAGGGTTTTTTACTCCGCTAATTTTGGCTACAGAACCTTCGCTCGCTAAGTTACCTTTTAATATAGCTAGATGTCCTTTTTTATAAAGAGGGTCATCTATTTCTCTTATGACATTTTGATTTGTTGGAGGCTTGTCTGGAATATTCTGTAAGTATTCTGAGATGGTTTTCCCTTCAATATTTTTGCAATCGCCATGAATTAATCCTGCATTCAAAAGTATTTTCATTACTTGTGGAATCCCACCTGCCTTATGAAGATCCACCGTCACATATTTACCACTCGGTTTAAGGTCACAAATAACGGGTACTTTTTGTCTTATTCTCTCGAAATCATTAATGTTGATATCTATTCCTGCAGTATTCGCAATAGCTAAGATGTGCAATACCGCATTTGTTGATCCGCCAATTGCCATAATTACTGATATTGCATTTTCAAATGCTTTCTTTGTCATTAGGTCTAGAGGTCTTATATCTTTTTCTATTGCAGAGACTAATATCTCAGCACTTTTATCTGCACTTAGTTCTTTCTCAAGATCTTCAGCAGCCATAGTGGAACTGTGAGGCAGACTTAACCCTAATACTTCTATAACCGCAGACATTGTATTGGCTGTAAACATTCCTCCACAGCTACCTGCACCAGGAATACAATTTTTCTCAACTTGGATTAGCCTTTCTTCATTAATTTTGCCTGATGTTAATTGTCCAACAGCTTCAAATGCACTAACAACAGTAAGATCTTCTCCATGCAATTTCCCAGGCTTTATTGTCCCTCCATAAATGAAAATTGAGGGAATATTCATTCTTGCAATCGCAATCATGGCACCCGGCATATTTTTATCACATCCACCTATAGCAAGTACTCCATCCATACTCTGAGCATTGCATGCTGTTTCAATTGAATCAGCAATAACTTCTCTTGAAACTAGGGAATATTTCATGCCCTCTGTTCCCATAGAAATGCCATCACTTACTGTTATAGTCCCAAACATCTGAGGCATCCCACCTGATCTTTTTATTGACTCTTCAGCTTTTAGAGCTAACTTATTTAAACCCATATTGCATGGTGTTATGGTGCTGTATCCATTTGCAACTCCAATAATAGGTTTATTAAAATCTTCATCATTAAATCCAACAGCTCTTAACATCGATCGGTTAGGGGATCTTTGCACACCTTGGGTTATTGCAGATGATCTGAGTTTATTCATATTATTTGAGAACCTTTTTTATTCTATTGCCCCAACTCTTCAAGTTGCTTCCTCACATCAGCAATTGCAGAATTAAGTTGCTCAACTTTCTTCTCCAGATTCTCTCCTTCAGCTTCATTTATATTTTCACTTGAATCAATCGCTTCTGAGCCGTCTTGAATTCTAGAGGAATACATCATTGCTTTTTGTTTTTTTTCCTCCTTTCTTTTGTCTGCTTCGGATATTAACCACCAAGCTAGACCTGCTGCTCCAATAAAAGCACCGCTTATTAATGATAAAAGATTATTTGAAGACGAATCTCTGTATTCAGACATTGGTAAAATATTTACTCCTATATTCTATATTAGTTCTTATCTTGAAATATAGTACTTAAACGCAAAAGAGGATTCCCAATACCCGGTACTAATAATTGTGTTTTTTCGTCTTCCTCATCTATGCAAGAAGTGTAAATTACCTGATTAGGGAGTAATTTCGCAATTTCATTTAACCCTTTATTTGAGCAAATAGCAGTTATTAAAAGAATCCTATTTGAATCAACACCTAATTCCTTTAATTTAATTAAAGTTTCTAATGTTGCTGATTTTGTTGTTATTTGTTCTGAATAAAATATAACTCCTTCATTTGATTCAATAGTTTTAGGAAGTTCTCCTAATGAGACAGTTGAATTAGGAATTACTTCTTTAGATCCAAACCAAAGAGATAACCCTTCGGGCAACATTGCGAGCACTTTTATTGGATAATCATTATTAATAAAGAATCCATCTGCGTCTCCATTATCAGTATTTACTATTTCTTTTTTATATGGCAGCCAATTACGTAATGCTTCATATGTAAGCCATTTCCCTAATTGCTCATATCCTGTTGAGTACAAAATATTTGGAGTATTTTTTTCTCGCAATATTGAAAGCCAATGTTTTATTAATGGATGAGGAGGAACAATAACCTTTAGTGACATTGCCATATATTTTCCTTTAAGATACTCTTACAAACTTTAAATACTTAAGTTCTAAAATACAGTCTTATTATGATTAAATCAATTGTTTTCCCCTCACTAAAGAATGCATTAATTACTTTGTTATTCGTTGGAATTTTATTTTTCAATTCTGTAAATTCTGCATGGGCTAAAAGACCTCCTGAGATTAGAAACCAGCAAGACCTTAATTTAGAGCCAGATATGCATGGTCAAGACTTAAGCGGTAACGAATACGTTAAGTTTGATTTGAATGGGTTTAATTTCAGTGAAAGTAATTTAGAAGGGGCAGTGTTCAATAATAGTAAATTGCAAAACTCAAAGTTTACTGGAGCAAATTTAAGAGATGCACTAGCTTATGCAACAGACTTTACAGATGCTGATCTTTCGGATGTTAATTTTACTAATGCCTTATTAATGGAGAGTAATTTTGAAGGAGCAAAAATAGATGGTGCAGATTTTACTGATGCTGTTCTTAGTCGTACACAACAAAAACAATTATGTGCGATTGCTAATGGCACAAATAGTTCTACAGGAGAGAGTACAGAATATAGTTTAGGTTGTTAATCATCAAAGATGAAAAAAAAAATTCCAGTTATTGTTGTTTCGGGATTTCTTGGTTCGGGTAAAACA
Organism: Prochlorococcus marinus XMU1412; assembly: GCF_017696315.1. Classification (NCBI taxonomy): domain Bacteria; kingdom Bacillati; phylum Cyanobacteriota; class Cyanophyceae; order Synechococcales; family Prochlorococcaceae; genus Prochlorococcus; species Prochlorococcus marinus. The sequence continues at coordinate 250,587 of NZ_JAAORJ010000002.1, forward strand.
ACTTTTCTAAGATATCTATTAAAAGAGAGTAATAAAAAATTTGGTTTAATAATTAATGAATTTGGTGATGTTGGAATTGACGGTGATTTGATTAAAAGTTGTGATAAATGTGATGAATCTGAAGACGACTGCGTTATCGAATTAAACAATGGATGTTTATGTTGTACTGTTCAAGATGATTTTGTTCCATCAATAAAAGCTCTACTAGAATTTAATCCTCCCATCGAATCAATAATTATCGAAACAAGTGGCTTGGCACTACCAATTCCCTTAATTCAAGCACTTAACTGGCCTGAGATTAGGTCTTCCATCTATCTTGATGTAGTTGTTGGTATCGTTAATGGAGAATCAATGCTTAATGGTTCACCAATTAATGATTTAAATAAAATAACAAAACAATATAGTGAAACAGATAAAATTGATCACAACGCCACTATAGATGAACTTTTTGAGGAGCAACTAGAAGTTTCTGATATCGTTTTAGTCTCAAGATCAGATATCTTAAATCATGATCAGTTTGAAGTTGTAAAAAATAAAATTCAAGCAAGTCTAAACTCATCTACACCAGTCCTTAAATCCAAGAATGGCAAAATTGATTTAAATTATCTATTTGACTTTAATTTTAAAAAAGAGACTTTTAAAGAATTTTTAACGGAAGAACATGACCATAATCATGTTGAGCTTGTATCAGATTCATTTAAATTAAATTATTTCCTTGAAAAAAATGACTTTGAAAATGAGATGTCAAAAATCTTGGATGAATTAAACATTCTTCGAATAAAAGGACGTATTTGGATACCAAACAAATCATTGCCTTTACAAATACAAATTGTTGGAAAGAAAATTAATACTTGGTTTGAAGAAGCTCCAGACAATTGTTGGAGACCAAATGATAATGCTGGGCTTGAATTAGTAATAATATCCTTTGATGAAAAATCTATAAAAAATTTCAATAGAAAAATTAAAGAGAAATTTAAGATTTTAAGTTCCCCAAAAATAGCAATTTGACTTTATAGTTAGCTGTCGGGATACTAACTACAGTAGACAGCCCAAGATGGAAAATCCAAAAATTACTTTAAAACAAATAATCTCTAACGAAGTTACATCAATTGATAAAATAAAATGTTCAAAATGTGGAGGGGCAGGCAATTTTAAAACACATGAAAATTCAAGGAGAACTTGTTTAGTTTGTTTTGGTAGAGGCTACATAAACATTTAATAACTCAGAAAACCTAAAGGTAAAAATATTTGTTTATTAATCAATAGTTCTTTTTATTAAAATTTAAACTAATCTTCTAGTAGAAATTAATTTTTAATTGGACCAATTTGCTGTAAAAGTTTTTGTAAGACTAAGACCCTCAGTTTTAGATCCAGCAGGGGAAGCTACCAAATCTGCGTCTATAAAACTTGGAGCCGAGGGAATAAAATCATTACGTATAGGAAAAATGATTGAGGTAAAAATAGAAGGTAATGGTGAAAACGAAGTAAGAGAAAAAATTGATTTATTGTGTGATAGGTTATTCGCAAATACTGTTATTGAAGATTATGAGTATTCACTAGAAAAATTATAAGATGGATAATTTTACTGTAGGAGTTGTTGTCTTCCCTGGTTCTAATTGTGATCGTGATGTTTCATGGGCATTGGAAGGTTGTTTAGATATAAGAACAAAATACTTGTGGCATGAGTCTTCAGATTTAAGCGATGTAGATGCAATAGTTTTACCCGGAGGATTTAGCTATGGTGATTATTTAAGATGCGGAGCAATAGCGAGATTCTCTCCATTAATAAATGCTTTGGATGACTTTGTGAAAAGTGGAAGAAGAGTTTTAGGAATTTGTAATGGGTTCCAAATTTTGACAGAATCAGGCTTTTTGCCTGGTGCCCTTACTGCAAATAAAAATCTTAATTTCATCTGTGATGATGTTGAACTTGATATTGTTTCTTCAAAAGGAGGTTGGTTTAATGATGGAGGTGAAAAACAAACTATTAAGTTACCCATAGCGCATGGGGAAGGAAGATATCATTGTGATTCTGATACTTTAAAAAAACTTGTAGATAATGGATTGATCGCTTTGAGATATAAAAATAATCCTAATGGATCCTCATTCGATATCGCAGGCATAACTAATGAAAAGGGTAATGTTCTAGGTTTAATGCCTCATCCAGAGAGAGCATGTGACGAGACAATTGGTGGGACTGATGGTCTCTTTACATTAAAATCATTAATATTGAAATAAAAAAAGACCCCCAATTTTAGAGGTCTTTTTTGTTTGATTCCGTTATTAGTTAAACAGTAGCTTTTACTTTGGGATCTAAATCACCTTTAGCGTAAAGATCAGCAAAGTAATTGGTGCTGTTTTGCTTGATCTTACTTGCTTGACCTTCACACCAGAACTGCTTGTATCTGTCAAGACAAACTTGCTTCATGTATTTTCTAGCAGGTTTGTTGAAATGTCTTGGGTCAAAGTTTGCCTTGTCAGCAAATGCTGCCTCTCTCACCGCGGCAGTGAAAGCAAGTCTGTTATCGGTATCAATGTTGACTTTCCTAACTCCATTTCTTATCCCCTCTTGAATCTCTTCAACAGGAACACCATATGTTTGAGGGATTTCACCGCCATATTTGTTAATGATATCCAACCATTCCTGAGGCACTGAACTAGATCCATGCATTACAAGATGCGTATTTGGAAGTGCTTTGTGAATTTCAGCAATTCTGCTTATTGCAAGAACTTCTCCTGTAGGCTTCCTTGTGAATTTATATGCGCCATGACTTGTACCTATAGCAATTGCTAATGCATCAACTTTTGTTTTAGCAACAAAATCTGCCGCTTCTTCAGGATCAGTCAAAAGCATATCTGTAGAAAGTTCACCTTCAAATCCATGACCATCTTCTGCCTCTCCTTTACCTGTTTCTAACGAACCTAAGCAACCCAACTCTCCTTCAACACTAACTCCAACTGAATGAGCAAAATCTACTACTTTTTTAGTAACTGCAACGTTATATTCGTAACTAGCAGGTGTTTTTGCATCTGCTTCTAGGGAACCATCCATCATTACTGATGTGAAACCATTTATTGCTGCTGAATAACATGTTGATGGCTCATTACCGTGGTCTTGGTGCATTACCACTGGAATATTAGGATATGTTTCTGTAGCAGCAAGGATTAGATGACGTAGGAAAATTTCTCCTGCATAATTTCTTGCCCCTCTTGAAGCTTGTAGGATTACAGGACTATCAGTTTCATATGCTGCTTCCATGATTGCTTGAACTTGTTCAAGGTTATTAACATTGAAAGCTGGAATACCATAACCATTCTCAGCAGCGTGATCTAAAAGTAGTCTTAGTGGAACGAGGGCCATAATTAAAATAAGTTAAATGCTGTAAAAAGCATATGTTTCCGAGAGTTTAGTATAAAGAGGTATCAAATGTCACGTCATTAGATATACAAAATACTAAATTAAAGATACTAATTTTATGACCCAGAGTATATTTTTAGGATTTTTTAGTTAATAAGTGTAGCCTGCCACAAACAATTGCTCATCAGATGAAGGTTGAGATCCTGCTACATAGGCACCTTTTGAAGCTTCAGAGTTTGCCTGGGCTCTTGCTATTAATGCTTTTTGCCCACCTTCAACGTCGCTTCCTTTCCAGGCTTTTAAGCATGAGTGCTGTAATGCTCTTCCATAGGAGAATGAAACATTCCATAAAGCTTTCCTGTAAAGAGTGTTCATATTATTTAAATAGACAGAGGCAGCTTCTTCGCTTAACCCTCCTGATAAGAAAACTATTCCAGGAACAGATGCAGGAACGCACCTTTCCATAGTTCTTATTGTCATTTCAGCAACTTTCATAGGGTCAGCCTTTGTTGAACAATCTGCTCCATTAACAGACATAGAAGGTTTTAATAGAGTTCCCTCTAGAAAAACTCCATTTGCTTGACAGGCAATATAAACCTGTTTTATTACCTCTTCTTGGACTTCAGCAGTTTTTTCAATAGTATGGTCGCCGTCCATTAAGATTTCAGGTTCAATAATTGGTACCAAACCAGATTCTTGAACGGATCTTGCATACCTTGCTAATCCCCAGGCATTCTCTTGAATTGATAGTTTTGAAGGACAACCATCATTTGTAATTTGCAGAACTGCTCTCCACTTTGCAAATCTTGCACCTTGTTCATAATATTTTGCTGCTCTTTCAACTAAGCCATCAAGGCCAGAGCAAAAAGTTTCTACATCTCCTCCTCCAGGAAGTGGATTTAGACCTTTATCGACCTTTATACCTGGAATAATACCTAAATCATTTAGTTTTTTAACCATTGACTCGCCATCTTGGTGATTCTGATAAAGAGTTTCTTCGAAGAGGATTGCACCACTTATATACTTCCCAAGACCTTCTGTAGTAAAAAGCATTCCTCTATATGCTTTCCTATTGTCTTCAGTATTCTCAACGCCAATTCCAGCAAGTCTTTTACCTACTGTTTTAGTGGATTCATCTACCGCTAATATCCCTTTCCCTTTAGAAGCTAGTAATTGAGCATTCTCTTTAAGCTCATTTTTGTAATAATTTAAAGCCATTCTTTAATAGTTCAGTTCAATTGATTTTTCCAGAATATGAAAAAAAAATAAAATCAATCGAATACTTTATCAGGTGACAATTGCTACTTATAGATGTATAGCTTTAAATTTTGATTCTTAATCCGCTTTTCGAAGATTCTCTTATGGCTTCGCAAACTTTATGACTCGCAAGTCCTTCACATAATCCTGGAATGATAGGTGTTTGATTAAAAATACTCTCAGCCCATAAATTTTGAATTCTTAAAACTGGAGCTATTCTTCCATCTGACCATGTTTTTTCAAAATTAAATCTCGAATCTGCAGTTAGATTTTGTATTTTATTTTCATTGTTTGAATATTTCAAATTAAAACCATGGACGTAATCTTTTTGGTTCTCGCTCTTAAGAATAAGTGAACCTTCGCTTCCGTATATTTCTAAACTAAAACCTCTACCATTTTTAGAAATCGATGATAGAGATACCTGACATGGAATAAGATTGGAGCTAAAGTTTGATATTTCTATATTAGCCAGACAAACATCCTCGCTAGTAACATCATTAAAATCAGATGAATTAGCTAAAGGTCTTTTTTTGATCGATGTTGCTAACTTGCCAGATACATTTATTGATTCTCCAAAAAACCAATTCAACATGTCGAATGCATGAGTACCTAAGGCGCCAATAACTCCTCCACCTTTTTCTTCCAAAGAATACCAATTCCAAGCCCTTTTAGGGTCGGATCTGCTACCCATTAACCAATCTAATTTGACTAAATATATTTCTCCTAAAATATTTTCATCAATAATTTTTTTTGTCTGAAGAAAAAGGGGTACTGCTCTATATTCGAAATCAACACATACGCTTAAGTTATTAATCAAAGATATCCTCTGAAGCTCTTCTATTTCAGAGGACGATATTGAAACAGGTTTTTCTAGTAGCAAATTTTTATTATTCTCAAGAGCTTGTTTTGCTAATTCAAATCTTGATTCAGGAGGAGTAGCAATAATAATCCCATCAATTTCTTGAGATTTAACTAAGCCTTCCCAATCATGAAAAAACTCTAAACCAGTTTCTTTTTCTAGAATTGATTTTTGCATTTTGTCATAATGATAAATAGCAACAGGCGTTAAATAATTCGACTCTTTTAACGCTTCTAAATGTACTTTTTTACCAAAACCTAGACCAGCGATTGCTATTTTTAATTTTTTATTTTTAGAATTCATTCTTATCCATTTATAAACTCTGAACAGCTATTTTCAATAACTACATCTATTAGTTCATCATTATTGGAAGTTTGCCATTTTGAATTGAATTGAGGTATTCCATTTATGGAAGTATCTTTAAACTTTTTTTCATCGCAATTAATTCTCATTACATAAAGTGATAACACCCCATCATCATCAGAATCAGTTGGATTTTTGAAGAACTTTGTTAAGACAGTTATTTCACCATTTGGAAGCGGCTTAATACTTCCTTTATCAAGCCATTCTTTCCCTTCATTATTCTCTTTTAGTAGGACCCAGTCAACATTACCTATCCCATAAGAATATGGCGCAAAATTTAAAATAAAAAATAAAAGGCTTAAAGAAAAATAAAAGAAATTTGAAATAATTCTCATTTTATATATTTGCTTTTGCAAGTTCTTTTACACCATGAATTTTTAAAATTTTAGTCAAAGTATCCTTGAGATCTTTCCTTTTAACTATTACATCAACGAAACCATGCTCAAGCAGATATTCAGCTGTTTGAAAATTATCGGGTAATTTTTCTCTTAATGTTTGTTCTATAACCCTTCTTCCCGCAAATCCAATAAGAGCTTTAGGTTCCGCCAAAATTAAATCACCTAACATTGCAAAGCTTGCTGTTACCCCTCCAGTGGTTGGATGAGTTAACAAGGGCATATAAAGAAGATTTTTTTCTTTATGTTTTTTTAGTGCTCCAGATATTTTTGCCATTTGCATGAGACTTAACATACCTTCTTGCATCCTTGCTCCCCCTGATGCGCAAACAATAAGAATTGGAAAATTTTCTAAAGTTGCTCTCTCAATTATCCTTGTAATTTTTTCACCAACTACTGAACCCATGGATCCTCCCATAAATCTAAAATCCATAACAGCCAATGCTAAAGGCATTGAATTTACAGAACAGATACCTGTTACGACTCCATCTCTTAAACCTGTACCTGCTTGACTTTCTTTAATTCGATCAGCATATGCTCTTCTATCTTTAAAACCTAAAGGATCTGTAGGACTTAGTGAACTATCAAACTCCTCGAATGAATTTTTGTCAGCAATTATATTTATCCTTTCATCGCTATTAATCCTATTGTGGTGTCCACAATTACTACAAACATTGTAATTTGAAATTAGGTCTTTTCTATAGGCTACTTGCGAACATTCTGAACATTTAACCCACAAACCATCTCCCTCATCAGTATCTTGCGAAACTTTCCCAACAAATTGATCTTTACGCCTTGCGGCAAACCAGTCGATTAATGACACAACGTTTCCTGTTTTTTCTATTTAAATCTAAATAAGGTACTTTTATCAAGAAAGATATATAAAAATTTGAGATCCTATAGATTAAAAACTCCTAAAATTAAAAAATATAATTATTTGAGTTGATAATCGAAAATTAATTATTATTTATTTTTCTCCTCAATCATTTTATGAATTATTGGAGTGAGAATTAGTTCCATTGCGAAACCCATTTTCCCTCCATTTACAACGATACTTGTAGGACTTGACATAAATGAATCGTTAATCATTCCAAGCAAGTATTGAAAATCAATCCCCCATTTCTCTCTTGCCCCTTTTCTGAAATGTATGATCACAAAGCTCTCGTCAGGGGTTGGGATATTCCTGCATATAAAAGGATTAGAAGTGTCAATTGTGGGAATTCTTTGGAAATTAATATCGGTTTTGCTGAATTGTGGGCAAATGTGATTTATATAATCAGGCATTCTTCTCAATATAGTATCCACAATGGTTTCCGCTGAATAACCTCTTTCTGCGTTATCTCTATGGATTTTTTGAATCCACTCTAAATTTGTTATTGGAACAACACCAACAAGTAAATCAGCATAAGATGCCACATTGTATCCATCACCTTCTACCCCGCCATGCAAACCTTCATAAAAAAGTACATCTGTTCCCTCAGGAATATCTTCCCATGGAGTAAATTGTCCAGGTTCCAAGGCTGTCCCAAGTCTTGTATTATGTTCTTCTGCTTCTTCAAGACTATGTAGATAATATCTTTTCTTTCCTCCTCCAGTTTCACCATAGATTTTAAAAAGTTCTTCTAGCTTGTCAAAAAGATTAGCCTCTGGACCAAAATGAGAGAAATTTTCACCTTTTGAAAGAGCGTCTGCCATAGCTTTTTTCATAGGCATTCTTTCAAATCTGTGGTAACTATCACCTTCTACAACTGCGGGAACAATATCTTCTCTGGCAAAAATATGCTCAAAGGCTCTTTTTACTGTACTTGTTCCTGCTCCTGAAGATCCTGTTACAGCAACTACTGGATGACGTTTTGACATTTTTTAAAAACAATATCTCATGATTCTGACAGGTCATATGCCAACTTTATGTTTTACTTAAAAATATTTTTTTATTTATTAATTTTTTTTAAATTTCATCCATTATTTTATCTCCGATTTCACTGCAAGATGAAACTTCAGAAGACCCATCAGCTAAATCTGCTGTTCTAAATCCTTTTGATAAAACTTTATCAATGGCAGTTTCTAAATTTTCTGCAGCTTCTTCTTCATTTAATCCAATTTTTAACATCATGGAAGCAGATAAAAGCATTGCTATAGGATTCGCTATGTTTTTACCAGCTATGTCAGGAGCCGAACCATGAACAGGTTCAAAAACTCCTGGGCCATTATTGTTTAGAGAAGCAGATGGAAGCATACCAATAGAACCAGTTAACATCGCGGCTAAGTCGCTTAAGATATCTCCAAATAAATTACTTGTTAAAATTACATCAAATTGACCAGGATCTCTAACTAATTGCATTGCTGCATTATCAACGTACATATTGCTTAGAGATATATTTTTATCTTTTGAGGTGATATTTAAAACTGTATCTCTCCACAATTGACTAACCTCAAGGACGTTTGATTTATCAACAGAACATATTTTTTTATTTCTTTGGTTAGCAATTTTTATTGCTATTTCAGTTATTCGCTCTATCTCGGCCGAATCATAAATCATCGTATTGAAAGCTTTTGGGATTTTTGTATTTGTTATATGTCCTCTTGGCTTTCCAAAATAAATTCCCCCTATTAATTCTCTTACAACAATAAGATCTACATGCTCAACGATTTCTTTTTTTAATGTACTTGCATCTAATAGAGATTTTCTAATTTTGACAGGCCTGATATTTGCGAAAAGGTTTAGGGCAGATCTTAACTTTAGTAACCCACTTTCTGGCCTTAATTCTCTTGCAAGAGAGTCATATTTAATATCTCCAACACATGCTAAAAGTACAGCATCACTTTTTTTACATTGATCTATTGTCTCATCTGGGGCAGGAGTCCCATATCTTTCATAAGCTATCCCTCCAAATAATTTTTCAATAATCTCAATATCGAAATTATGATTTTTTGAAAGCTTTTTTAAAACTCTTTTTGAAACTTCTGAAATCTCTGGTCCAATTCCGTCTCCTGACAATAAAACAATCTTATATTTCTTCATTTAAATTTTTGTTTAATAGAACAATAAATTATTGCTTGTCTGATTGTCTAAGTTTTTTTGCTAATTCTGGTAATTTTTTAAAAATGCTTGAACTCCTTAGCCATGATTTATTTTCCATCGCGGGGAAACCACTAATTACCTTGCCATCTTCTATGTCACAATGAATTCCGCATTTTGAACTTGCTATTACATTATTACCAACTTTTACTCTATTATTCACTCCTACTTGCCCTGCCAAAATAACACCATCTCCAATATTTGCTCCTCCAGCGATACCAACTTGAGCTGCAAATGCACAATTCTTTCCAATTTTTACTCCATGACCTATTTGTATTAAATTATCCAACTTTGTTCCCTCATCAATAAAAGTAAAGCCAACTGCGGGTCTATCAATACAACAATTCGTTCCAATTTCTACAAAACTCATTATTTTTACACCACCTTTTTGAGGCATTTTTACCCATTTGCCATTTTTAGGAATAAAACCAAACCCCTCTGATCCAATAACAGAATTTGAATTAATTACACAATTATTTTTTAGAGTGGTATTTTCGTAAATAACACAATTTGGATGAATTATATTATTGTTTCCTATTCGAACATTGCCTAAAATTGATGATCCCGGAAGAATATGATTATTGTCTCCAATTACAGTATTTTCTCCAATATAGACATTAGGTCCAATATGGCAATCTGATCCAATTATTGCTGTTCTATCTATAACCGCTGAAGCGTGAATTCCTGGTTTGAAATTGATAGTTTTATATAAACAATCTAATACTTCTGCAAATGCAATTCTTGGATTTTTAACGATTATGTTTGATATATTGAGTTTCTTTAGTGTACTAACGATTTCATCGTTGTTATTAGTTATTAATGCTGATGCTTTAGTTTGATCTAATTTTTCTTTGAGGATATTATTTTCTTCTAAAAAAGATATTTGATGTTTAATTGCAGCATCAAGTGAGGCAGCATCTTGTATATTTAAATCTTCAAAAATATTGGCACTAATAAAATTTGAATTTCCTTTTTTTATTAGATCAACTAAATCACTTAAAAGCATTTTTCAGTTTTAATTTTTTTCTAAGAGAGAGCAAGAACATCTCTGTGTACGACAATTATCGAGGAGTTATTATTTTCATTATTATTTAAGATACTTCTTAATTTGTCGCTACTTATTGATACTAAACCTTTTGCAACTTCTTTATCATTTGTATTTACTATTTTAACTGCCTGATTAATCGTAAAGTTTCCTTCTACATTCTTAACACCAACCGCTAAAAGTGAGGCACCTTTTTTTTTAATTGCAAAAGAAGCGCCATCATCTAAAGTAATTTTCCCTACTGTTTGAATTGCATGTGAAAGCCAACTTTTTTTGTTTCCAATAGGTTTTTCTACTGGATAAAATAAAGTTCCAATTTTATTATCATTAAAAATTTCAATTAAGTTTTTTTTATTAGTTCCATCAACTAGTTGGACTTCTACTCCTCCTTTTGTTGCTATTTCTGCAGAAATTAATTTTGTAGAAATTCCTCCTGTTCCCCATTCATTATTTGAGTTTTGAATATTTTTATCTTTAATTTCCTTTAATTCACTATTATGAACTTCTTTAATAGGTTGCGCATCTTTATTATTACGTGGATCTTTTGAGTATAGATTTTCAATATCGGTTAATAAAATAAGCTTGTTAGCATTTATTGCCAAAGCAACTAAAGCAGAGAGGGTATCATTATCTCCATATTTAAGCTCTTCATTTGCTACGGTATCATTTTCATTTACTATTGGAATAACATTCAAATCAATTAATTTTTTTAAAGTTTTAGAAGCGTTATTAAAGGATTCTCGTGAATTAAAATCAGCTTTAGTTATTAAAATTTGAGCAATATTATGACCTAATTTATTAAATACTTTATCGTATAAGGACATTAAATTAACTTGACCTACTGCAGCAGTAGCTTGAAGGGTACTTAAATCATTTGGTCTCGTTTTAATATTTAATTTTTGGCAACCTAACCCAACCGCTCCACTAGTTACTAAAATTAATCTGTTTCCTTTGGAAAGAAAACTTGTAAAGGATCTAGAAAGGTTTTCAATAACTTCTTCAGTAGATGTTTTCTCTGTTCCTCTTAAAATGCTAGTACCAATTTTTATAACCCAAGTTTTCATTTTATAAAATGAGAAATTAATTTTTCTATAGTCAAAGTTAAATTAAATTTTATAGGCAAGCCATCTTTATTTAATCGCTTAACTAATATTGTTTTTATATCACATCTATTCCCAACAATAATATCTGTAAAAATCCTGTCGCCAATAATAGCTATATTTTTTGACTCTCTGCCAATTTCTTTGATAGCAGACAAAGTTACTTTTTTTCTTGGTTTTGAGGCATTGTATTTATACCTTAAATTTAATTCTTTCGCTATTTTTGCGATTCTTTTTTTTGATGGATTATTACTTATTAGATATAAGGAGAAAAGTTTTTTAGATTCTATGATCCAATTTTTTACAGCTTTTGGGATCATATTTGATTTTCTATTTACTAGAGTCCCATCCACGTCTAGCAATAAAGAATTAATTCCTTTTTTTTGCAACTCAGATTGAGAAATATTATATATTGGTAAGTTTGAATCCCAATTGACTTTTAGGATAGATCTCATTTATTTTAAGAACTACTTTTTTCAAGCTCAGTTTCAATCAAAGGTTGAATTTTATCGAACTCATCATCTTCAACCAGTAAGGCACCTTTGTCTTTTAATTTACCCACAATAAAAAAAGGATCTAGTGGTATATATAAGCCATATTCTTGGTCAAAAAGATTAAAGTTAACAAGCAATTCATAACTCTCACTATCATCATCTACGTAATCTTCTTCTAATTCATCATAAATTGGTTCTTCAAGTTCTCCTGATACTGTTAATGTAACTGCTGATCTGATAAGTCTTAAATCATGTTCTTGAAGAACTGCTTCAGCATTTTTTAGTATTTGTTCATTTTTATCTATTTTCTCAATTAATTCAGGTTCATCTTTTTCATTTATCTTAAAAAGACTTACCGGAGTATCAACTGGCGTTAATAAAGCATATTCTTGGCCTTCAACACTTACTAATTGTTCAAGATAACAAAATAGCTCGTTTCCATTTGAGTCATTTAATAAAAGAGTCTGTGCATCATAATTATCATTTGAATTGGCTTCTTTCATTTAAAAATTATCTATCCTTTTTAATACTAATATTTTATCTGACGTTTACCAGCTATTTCTTCTATTTCAGGACCTTCTTTGATCCATTGCTCAAGAATTATTTTTGCTGAGAAACTATCAATCAATCCCGATTTATCTTTTTTTATTCCAAATCTATCTGAAGATTCCCAAGTTGAACTATGTTCGTTGACGTAAGAAAATGGAAGCTTTAATTCATTTGAAAGTAATTTACCGTAATTTTTACAGTCAATAGCTTGAGTGGTCATTTGACCTTTCTCATCTAGTGGAATACCCACAATAAACCCAGTCAAATTCAATTCATTTATATAATTTCTAATGATTTTAATCTCTTGATTATTTTCAAACCGTTTTACTGCTGGAAGTATATTTGATGTTATGCAGAGGGGATCACAATAAGCTAAACCTATTCTTTTGGTACCTATATCCAAACTCAAAATTGACTTTGGTTTGGGTTTGCAAAATTTCACTTTGTTTTTAATGGAAAAGGAGATGGATATGGATTACCTTGTGGACTTAATTTTTCAAAGATTGATTCCAAAGATTGATTTATTATATTTACTTGTTTGGCTTCATTCTTAACTATTGTATTCCTGATAAGAATTATTTCTTGATTTTTTTCTTTGAGATTACATTCTTCGAGAAAAAGATTTAATTGAGAATTTTCTTTATAGGTTTTTAAATATGAAACAGGTGATTTTTCAAAAAATCTTTTTATAAATTCTTTTAAAATAGAATTGAATCTTTTATCCCAATATCTACTTATAGTTAAAGTATAAATTTCTTCATTTTGATAATTTATATCTTTTAAAATTGTACATAAAACTGAATTTTCATATATTAAGGCACCACTTTTAGAGTTATTTCTTTTAAGAATGTCGTCCTGATCAAAATCTAAAATATTTCTTATTAAGGGAGATTGATTTGATCTTATAAAATTAACTATTTTTATTATATTTTGTTTATTAATGTTTTGGAATTCATTAATTAAAGGATAGGCATTGGTATTTTGATTTATAGATTTATTTAGATCGGAACCATCCCAAAGGATTATCTCTCCTAAAGGTTGAAAGCCTAATTCTCTTGAGGTTGATATGAGGTCAACATTATTTATATCAGAATTAATTATCCAACTTGAAGTTTGGATTTCTTTTATTGAGATAGATTTTTTTATCAATCCTAAAGTTAATTGTTTATCTGTTAAGGAACACTTGTCGTTAATCAAATTTGGCTTAGATATTTTTAAGCAAGTCTCTTTTTTGTTTAATGGAAAAATATTCAAATAACCAATAATTTCGTTTCCATATATAGAAATTATGCATTTATTTTTATTTTTCTTTAGATTATTTAAAAAAATTTTTAAGTCATCAAAGGTATTTATAATTGCCATCTTTAAAAGCCAATTATTCAATTCCTTATTTTTTATATCTATTAAAAGGTTAATATGCCTTATATGGAGTTCTTCAAAAGTTACTTCCATTCCTTTTTTAGATTGAAAAGAATAAGAGGTATCTTTTTTCATTTACTTTTTTTCTCTTATTAATACTATAGGGGTTTTTTCATCTCCATTGCCAGCTGGATTAGATATTAAGTTTCTTTTGAGTATTTTATTTACTTTTTTATTTGAACTAGCTAAGACTTTCACACCTCCAAGATCATTAACATCCACAACAGCAACATCTATATTTAGATAGTTCGAGACCTCCTTACAAAAAAAATCTGCATTGAGAGGACCCATAACTATACTCTTATCGTAAGGTTTAACTGTACCGCTTATATCATCAATGAGGGATGATTCTGAGCCTGTTAATCTATAAAACATACCTTTAATACCAAGTAATTTGAAGAGAAATCCAACAAATAGTGCAAAGGTTATTCTTGTGACTCCGATTCTATTTATTAATAATTGCATGCCGCAAGCTGTTGCAAGACTGCTTGTAGGGTGAAAAAAATAACATAAAGCTTTCGAAAAAAAACTATATTCTAAATTTTGAGGGGAAATATATCTTTTTTGCATAATCGCTAGCGGACTCTCACCGATTGTTAAAATATCATTTTTTTCTATAATTCCTTCGCAGTATTCAATCACAGTATTTACTGGGTTATCAAAGCAACCAAGTAAATCAGTTTTAATAGCAAAAGCTTTATATTTATTATTTATTGGAATTTCAAAAACTTCTTTCGGCCTTTGTTTTTGACCATCTAAATTAATTAACAAACAATCCTTATTATTTGAAATACCAAAATGTCCATAGTTCTCCCAATATACTTTTAACCATAGATATTTTATTTTTTTTCTAAAATTATTATTGCTAAATTTATATATGATTCTTAAAAATAATTCTGAATTTGACTTGATAATTGTTGTTGGCCAGTAATTATTTAAATTCTTAATTTTATTATTTTCATATATATAAATATTTTCTTGGTAATTAAAATTTTGGCAATATTCGTTCCCTTTACTTTTAAAAAAATCTAATTCAAAATTTATATTAGATACCATCGTCTCTTTGGTTTTACTTTTATTAGTTATTTTTAAATCAATAATTAATTCGCTTAAACTATCCTTTTTTTTGATGAAGTAATTTATAGGGACCAAATTTAACTTTGATTTGGGTGAGTATTTAATATATATATCTGAAAAAATTAAAAAAATTAAAAGAAGTAAGAGGATATTTATTAATATCATTTTTTTAATTAATTTTTGTTTTTATCTTTTTTTCAGAAATGATACTGTTGTATTCATTAAAACTTTCTACAGAAAATGTCGTATCTTCTATATCTATTCCTTTTAGATCACCTATAACTTTGTTTAATTCATCGATATTAACCATTCCGTTTTTGTCATATTTAACTTCTCCATCACTATTTAAAATAATGGTTTGTGGAATTAATCCGTTCCAATAATAATTAGGTTCATTTCTAAGATCAGACTTTTCTTTATCCTGTAATTCATCAGTAGTTAGAGCAATGATATCTACATTATTTCTCCATATCAAATCTAAACCAGATATTATCGGAGCCATAGCTTTACTATCTGAACTATCATCAAGATAAAAAAATAAAACTGCGACTCTTTTATTTTTTAATGATTCATCAAGAGTCGTCTGGGGAGGAACTATAGCCCCATTACCTGCGTATATAGGAAAGATGTTGCCATCGTAACTATCAGAATCTCTAGAGGCATTTGCTTTATATGGACTTAAGAAAATTAATGCTATTAGGATCCATTGAATTATTTTCATTAAAGTTTAAAAACTTACTTTGAACTTGATCTTCCTAATCCTTGAAGGATTCCTTTCCCAACCAAACCGATAGCTTTGCCAACGACCTTTGTAAGGAAAGTTACGAAAAGATTACCGATATATTTTACAGCAACTTCTAACTGCGGTGCTACGGCATCTCTTATCTCAACTAACAATGTAACTTGTTTTTGTAGCCATTCTAGATTCTCTAATTCTTTTTCCCTATTTTCATTTTTAAAGTAACGGGTAAATTTTTTATCGATAATATCAATATATTCTCGTTTACTCTCATACAAGTAGATAGGCATATAAATATAGTCATGCCAGCGATTGTAGTTATTAATATTATTTCTAAATCTTTCAAAATTTCTTGTGGATTGTAATTCGGGATTTATAAGTACAGTTCTTAATTCAGGCCAAGAAGAACAAATATTAAAGATTTCAGAAGCTAATAAATTACAGTTCCTTATTGTCCAGTTTGAAATTATATTTTCAAGGATCAAAAACGATTCTGTTTCATATAGAGGGAGTAATTTCCCATCATAGTCAAGAGCTTCATTTTTGATAATTGGCTCAATAAACATAATCGATTCATGTGATTCTCTATCTATCTCTTCGCAACTTACCTCACTATAAATAAAATCATTTATTGAAATCGATTCGCCTCCTTTTTTTAATCGAAAATAACTGTCTGTGATATTTGAAATTGTATTAACTTTAAGTTCTTTTATAAGAGAATTTAAGTCATCTTTAAAATCTTTCGCCTTATAGTTTTCCTTAATATTTTTTACTAAATTATCTAACTCATCTAACATTTTGCAAATTAGTCGCGAAATGAATTCTTTCTTTATTCCAGAGAGAATTATTGATGAATTATTAAATTCAACCTGTAAGTTAGTTGAGCTATACCTTTCTTTTAGTCTATCTAAAATCAAATTCCATATTTCTGCAGTGTTTTTATCTTTAATGAAAACAGTGTTCTTATTTTCAAGATTAATTTTATTTTCAGTGTAAACTGCCTCTGTATAAAGTTCTAGTGAATTACCCCATAAGAAAATTAGAAAAGATTTTGCAGTAATAAGTTCTCTTAATCTTCCTTTTAAAATGAATTTATAAAATTCTGGTGTTGAATCAGAGTTGACATATTTGAATATATAGTTAATTTCAGAATCTATTTGTTTAAGACCTGAAGTTAGAATTTTTTGACTAAAAGAGAGAGGCTTATTTTTGTTTAATTGAACTTGGGAATTATTTTCAATATCAAATACCCTTCCTTCATTTAAAATGGTATCAATAGATTCAAGAACTTTTTCTGCACTGGGATTTAAAAGAAAACCTTCAGCATTTAACGATGGAGGGGTATTTGCTTCATAAACAAGTTCGCCAGAGAGAATTATAAGAAACTTTGACTCATCATATCTTTCTCTTAATTTTAATAATTCTAACCTTATAAGATCTTCTGATTGAAAATTAAGAACATTCCATATAACTAAATCTGGAGTTTTTTCACCTGTTCCATTATTAAAATTAATTTCTAAATTTTGGTCTAGTGATGTTAACTTAAGCGTTAAAGATTCTGCTATTAAGCTTGGAGCAATAATCAATATCGATTTTTTTGAAATTAATTCCAAGACTAGATTTCTTATCTCTTATACAAAATTAACTAACAATTACTGCAAACACCAGCCTTAAATCAATTTTTATACTCTTTTAAGCGTAGTAATTTGTGTTTAAATCAAAGTCATTTAGTCTCTCTTCTGACAATATATTATTCGCTTCGTTTATCGTGAATTTATTCTCATAAAGAGCTTTACCTACTATTACTCCAAAGAGTCCAGAGTTTTCATATTTTAGTAACGATAATAAATCAGAAATTGAACCTATACCTCCTGAGGCTATTACTGGGATATCTGTAATTTCAAGTATGCTTTTTATGAATTCTTCATTTGTCCCTTCTAAAGTCCCATCTGTATTTATATCTGTAACAATAAAACTAGCAATTTTAAATGAAGAAAACTCCTTTACTAGATCTGTGGCAAAAATATTAGATTGCTCAAGCCAACCCCTTGTACTAACTTTTCCATCTTTTGCATCTATCCCAACAATTATCCTTCCTGGAAATTTATTTGATAAGTCTTTAACTAGTTCTTTATTTTCTATTGCAGATGTTCCCATGATAACTTTCTCAATACCATAAGAAAATAATTGTTCTATCCTTTCTTGAGACCTTATCCCCCCACCTATTTGAATTGGTATGTTAACTGTTTTTGCAATCTTTTTTATTGATTTATCGTTTGTTGGGGATCCAGTTTTTGCAGCATCTAAATCAACTATATGTATATATTTGGCTCCTTCGCTTTCCCAAAATTTAGCTTGCTCATGAGGCTCTTTTGTGAAGTCTTTTCTTTTATTAAAGTCGCCTTTAAAAAGCCTTACACACTTACCATTCATTAAATCAATTGCTGGTATTAGGTCCATAGAATCATCCTTTTCATTAATTACTTATTAGTAGTACTATTCAATATGTAATTCTATTTAAGATTACTACTTCAGTTAAATATTTTTTGAATATGAAAATTCTTGTAATGGGCGGCACTAGATTTGTTGGCAAGTCTTTGGTTGGAAAGTTATTAAGTAAAAATTATGATATTGATATTTTCACGAGAGGTAATAAAAGTAATCCTGAAAAAACAAATTTAATTAAGGGTGATAGAAATAATTCAGAAGATATCGTCAAGCTAAGAAATGAAAAGTATGATGTTGTTTTTGATATTTCTGGACGAGAGTTAGAA
This sequence comes from Prochlorococcus marinus XMU1412, assembly GCF_017696315.1. Lineage (NCBI taxonomy): Bacteria > Bacillati > Cyanobacteriota > Cyanophyceae > Synechococcales > Prochlorococcaceae > Prochlorococcus > Prochlorococcus marinus. The sequence continues at coordinate 269,095 of NZ_JAAORJ010000002.1, forward strand.
CAAACCAAACTTCTTTTAGAAAATTTAGATAACTCTTTCGAGAGATACATATATGTAAGCTCTGCAGGTGTTTATAAAGATAATTGTGAACTACCCTTATCCGAAGTTGATCCAATTGATCCAGAAAGTAGGCACAAAGGAAAGTTTGAGACAGAAAATTGGTTAAAAAACCAAAAAATTCCTTTTACAAGTTTTAGACCTACTTATATTTATGGACCAGGAAATTATAATAAAATTGAAAATTGGTTTTTTGAAAGGTTATTTACTAAAAAATCAATTCCAATTCCTGGTGACGGTTCTTTAATTACTCAGCTAGGCCATGTTTCGGATCTAACTGATGTAATGATTAGGTGCATAAATTTTGAAAATTCCAAAAATAATATTTACAATTGTTCAGGTGAAAAAGGAGTAACAATCAAGGGTTTAATTTATTTCTGTGCAAATGTTCTTGGATTAAACCAAAATGAAATTTCTTTAAGAACATTTGATTATCAAAAATTAGATCCTAAGTCTAGAAAGGGATTTCCAATTAGATTAAATCATTATCAGACTGATATATCTAAGATAAAACGTGATTTAGAGTGGGCGCCTACTTTTGATTTACTTAATGGTCTAAAGGATAGTTTTGTGAATGATTTTAATATTAAAAAGAGTGAGGAGTTTGATGAAAATTCAGATAATATTCTTTTTAATTCTTAAATAGCCTAATAAAGTCACAAAAGTCAGGATGAACCCTAACCAATAAAAAATTAAAGCCAAATTATTAAAGAAGCTAATTTTTAATGGTGTAAAGAAGGTAATTACTGAAATGAAGAAGAAAAATGTTTTATATTTTCCTAACATTGATGCTGGTAAACCGTCTTTTGTAGAGTTCCTTAGGCTAGAGATAATTAATTCTCTAAATAAAATTAATGACAAAGACCAGAAGGGTATAAAATTATTTTTACAAAGGAAGGTCAAAGGAATTAAATAGAATACTTTATCGCTTAAGGGATCAAGGATAGCTCCTAATCTGGTTTTAAGATTAAATTTCCTTGCAATTAACCCGTCAAAATAATCAGTTAAGCCTCCAATAATGATCAATATAAAGACATAAAAAGGTCTGTTAGTTTCTAAAAAAAGTATTAATGGAAATACAAGGAAAAGTCGAGATATCGATAGTAAATTTGGAATATTCAATGCCAATTTTTTAAGATTTTTTCTTAATAACAAATTAGTTTTTGTATATAAAAAATATATTACACTCTCAACAAGCTTAATTTTTTAGGAAAAATATTAGATGGTTTTTGATTCTAGATTCTAAAATTTAATTTAAATATGAATCCTAAAGATTATAAACTCAACTTCTCTTTATGAATGATGATGTTTTATATTACAAAATTATTCCTTATATCTAATGCAGCCTCATAGCCTAAAGCTATCTCCAGAATCTGATTTGATAAATTCAATTAAAGAATATTCTTTATCGAATAATTTATACGGGTATGTTTCTGGAGTGGTTGGTAATCTTAGAACAGTTTGTATTCAATGCCCAGGTAATCAAGAGATAAATAAATTTGAAGGAAATCTAGAGATAGTTTCTTTAAATGGACATTTTAATAAAGGAGATGTTCATTTACATTTGAGTTTTGCAGATGAGGGATGTAATGTGTTTGGCGGGCATCTTGAGGAGGGATGTATTGTAAAAAAAGGTACTGATGTATTATTACTTTCTTTTGAACAGAAAATTATTAATATCTCAAATCATGATTTAATCACTAATGAATCACGTGTAAAAGCATATATTTTAAAGGATTGTCCTTGGTCTAAAAGAGCAATTAGGTTGCTTAATTCTTTATCTATCCCTCATGAAGTTACTCTAATAGACAATGATGAGAGCTTTCAAAAAATTATGGCTCAAAGTAGCCATAATACTTTCCCTCAAATATTTTTGGATAATAAATTTTATGGAGGATATGATGAACTTTCAGAACAAGCAAAATTGGATAACTTAATTTCATTTAAGTAATCTAAATTTTTTAAATATCACGATTAGTAAGCTTTTCAGCAACTAATTCGTCCTCTAACTGCTTTATTAATCTTGATACAAGACTTTGAAATTCTGGTTGACAGCCTTTAAATGCAGCTTTATGTCTTATTGGCTCATTTCTAGTTCTTAAATCAGTAAGCATTAATTGTAATGCATCAATTTTGGGATTTATTTTCATAGTTTTAATTTATATATTTACATCTTTTAAATCATTTGCATAGCTTTTTTAAAAGATATCTTTTTATTATCATTCGAACTTGTAACTTCTATTAATTTATTTATGGATTCTTTGTTTTTTAAAGAATCTATACAACATTGCGCAACTAATCTCCTTGGGATTGATCCATTAATTTGAGTATCCTCTTTTGAATAATTTATATTTTCTGATTTAATATCTTCATTTTCCTTTAATCCTCCAGGTCTAATAATAGTCCATTCAAAATTTGCATTGCGTAGAAAGTTTTCACCTAATTTCTTCCAAATAAGAATTAAGCCAAATAAGTTTAATGGGTGAAATAATTTACCAGTACAAAGGGAACTAACTAAAATAACTCTTTTAATACCAACTCTTTTGCAACTCTCTAATTGCCTGTATACACCTAATGCATCAACCTTTGCGGGACCAGTTAAATCTAATGATGCTCTCGCTCCAGTCGCAATTATCAAAGCATCAATATCTTTTAACGCTTCATCAAGTTCTCCTTTTTTGTCTAATGAAATCCTAATTGTTTCTAAACGCTCTAGTCCTGCTGAGACTTTTGAATTCTTTCTGATGATTTGCCTTACTTTATATCCTTTCTTAACTGCTTCTTCGGAAATTCTATAACCTGTTTTCCCCGATGCACCAGTAATTGCTATTTTCATGATTAAAGAACTAATTTAAATATTATATAAATTTCTTAAGGCTTTTTACATATAAATTTCTTTTTTCTTTTGGGATAAAGAGTGCGACATAAATAACATTTTGTTCCATCACAGCCTCTTGCTGTACAGTATTCTCTGCCATAAAAGATTATTTGCAAATGTAAGTTATTCCAATCATTAACAGGAAATATTTTTTTTAAGTCTTTTTCTGTTTGAACTACGCTATCGCCATTTGATAGACCCCATCTTTGTGCCAACCTGTGTATGTGAGTATCGACTGGGAATGAGGGTATTTTAAACACTTGAGACATTACAACTGAGGCTGTTTTATGACCTACCCCTGGAAGAGATTCAAGCTTCTCAAAAGAATCTGGGACCGTACCATTATGCTTCTCAATCAATAATTTAGATAAGTTATAGATGTTCTTTGATTTTTGATTAGATAGACCTAAAAATTTTATGTATTCGTAAATGCCATTAATACCTAGCTGTATCATCTTTTCTGGATTATCTGCAACTTTAAATAAGCTTTTTGTTAATTCATTAACTTTCTTATCTGTTGATTGAGCACTTAAAACTACGGCGACTAGAAGAGTATAGGCATTTGTATGATCAAGGGGTATTGGAGGCGATGGATATAGCTTTTTGAGTTCCTTGCGTATTATTTCTGCTCTTTCAGACTTTCTCATTAAATTTAAAAATAAAATGGTGTATAAAATTATACATGGGATATTTTAGGTGAATATTTTCTGCTACCTTAATATATTTGAATAAGAAGAACTTAGTGAAAAATGATGCGTTAACAATTGATGATTTGCATCATAAATACGATAAGAGAGAATGTTCAAATTGGATATTAAACGAAATTAATCTGAAAATTGAAAATGGCGAATTGTTAGGGTTACTTGGTCCTTCTGGTTGCGGAAAAACTACTCTTTTAAGATTAATCGCGGGGTTCGAATATCCCTCTAAAGGGAGGATTTCTCTAAATGATAAGGAAATTTCTAGTAGGAAAAAAATTCTTAGTCCTGAGAAAAGAAATATTGGTATGGTTTTTCAAGACTATGCACTTTTCCCTCATTTAACTGTTTTGGAAAATGTAATTTTTGGGTTGAAAAACAAAAAAGACAGATCTAGAGTTGACTATTTATTGAATGTTGTTGGTCTTGATAATTTTGTTGAAAGGTACCCACATGAACTGTCTGGAGGCCAAAAACAAAGACTCGCAATTGCGAGAGCTCTTGCTCCAGGTACAAATTTTATTTTATTAGATGAACCTTTTTGTAGTCTTGATATGCATGTCAAACTAAAATTGAGAAGTGAACTCCCTAATATCCTAAAAGGTTGTAATGCAAGCGGATTGATGGTTACTCATGATCCGGAAGAAGCGATGTCAATTTGTGATAAGGTCGCCGTTATGAATGATGGGAAAATACATCAAATTGATACGCCAATTAACCTTCTAAATAATCCCAAGACCATATTTGTTAGTAGTTTTATTTTGGGTAATAATATTATTAATCTCAAAAAAAATGGTAATTCATATATTTCTTGTTTAGGTGAAATAAATTGTTCAGAGTATTTGAAAAATACAGGTATCAAAAGTATGTCAATTTCGCCTAAATTTATTTCAATTAAAAGATCAGAATCTGGTGAGGCGATTGTTATGTCTAAAGAATTTCTTGGAGAATTTCTTATATATAAAGTATCTATTAATGGAAACATATTGCGGGTTAGAACTGATATTAATAATCTTCTAAATAATGGTGATAAATGTTCTCTTTCTATAAATAAAAATAGTTTTTATTTTTTATATCCTGGAGCACATAAGGTAAATATATAGAATTTATTTATAGGCAATTACACTTGCCTCCCTTCCAATTAGAGCATTTTTTCTTTTTACATTTCTTTTTTTTACTTTTATATATTTTTTTAGTTAATAGCAGTTCAGAAAAACTGTACTCTGAATTCATTTATAGTATTGCGAGTGATTTTCATTATCATATTATTTAATTTAATTTAAAGTATTTATTAATTACTAATTTATACAAAATGTTGTATTATTTAGTTAGATACTTATCTGAAAATGAATGAAAATAATTTAAAAACAAAGAAATTAATTAATTTTGGTCCATCTGGAAGAGCTGTCGCTCAACCAATAGACAATAGTTTATTGGATAACATTTTTGAACATCTAACAATGGAAAGATATGCCAATGTTCAATATTTTTCTATGTATCTATGGTTTCAAGAACGTGATTTAAATGGATTTGCCTCTCATTTTCTAAGTGAATCACAAGGTGAAATGGAACATGCTCAGAAATTTGCAGATTACTTAATCGCAAGAGGACAAAGCGTAAAATTAGATGAAATTCCTGCACCCGTTCAAACATGGGATTCAATAGAGGAGCTGATTTCTTATTCTTTCAACATGGAGGCTGATTTAACTTCATCTCTACAACAACTTTATTCAATATCAGAAAGAATTTCAGATACAAGAACTAACGTATTTTTAGATCCAATTATAGAGGCTCAAACACAATCAGAAGATGAATTTGCCAACATACTGGGCAAAGTAAAGTTTGCTTCTAATCAACCTTCGGCGATCTTATTAATAGATAGTGATTTAAAGAAAAAATAAATTACTTTCAAATTTATTTTCATTCAATGTCCTTTTGGTTATTTCAAAAAGTAAATTCGAAAAGTTGATTTTCTCATTATTTTTATTTAAGGTTTCAGCTATTTTATGAATCTCATTTACTCTTTTAAAAATATTTTTGTTTTCAGTAAGTAACCTTCCCTTCAATGCTTTATTCTCTGTGGTTTTGTAGGATTGCTTGATATTTCTGAGTCTATTCGATAAAACATCAACTTCCATTAACAAGTTGTTAGTAAGTGATTGTGATTCCTTCATATTTTTATAGGGGCGATGTTTCAATAAAAGAAGGTGCAACACTTACTGTTTGGGTTCCAATAGGAGCTATTAATAACTCAGATGATCTTAATTTAGAAATTAATCTTGTCGATGTTACTCGTGTAGAACCGATTAATTCACCAATCCTTTCATGAGTTAACCTAAAAGGTAACTCACACCATTGACCACATCTTCTACCTAGACGATTTACTAGTATTGAAAACAACGCTTGTAATCGCTGTTCTGCATTTCCTAAGTGTCTAATTCTAAGAAGTTGCAAAGTCCATTCATTTACTGCATCGAAACCGATATTCTCATCAATATTTACATTGCTGTGAAACGACAAATCTGTTAGTGCTTCAACGCAGACCCCTTCACTACATAAAAGGTCCGTTCTTAATTGATCACCTGATTGTAAAAATGCGAGTGTCATCCCTTCAGTTTCTTCACAAGGACAATAAACTCTTGCAATTCCACTTTCAACTTCTAAGCATGTCCCTTTTGGTCTTGATGAAGGATCTATTAATACGGATTGTCCAGTTATTATCCTTACCGATTTTGACGGAGATTCTCCATAACTATGGAAATTCATTAATTTAAATTTGATAATGAGAATTATTATCAATTATGGACTAAAAAATTACTTATTGCAATAGATTCTCATTATCATAACAATTCTGATGTTTTTCTTTACATAGTTTTTAGGAATATAATTTAGATAGAATTACTAAACTTTTTATTCTTTATGAGCGCAAATAGAGTTTGTTTTAATTGTGGAAGTTCTTCATTCGTCTCAGATCGATCTTTAGGAGGTAGGATTGTATGCTCTAAATGTGGATCTTCTTCATTTAAAAATAAATCCTCTTCATTTTTAAAAAGTAAAAAATTAGTATTTCTTGCTATTGCGATAGCTATTTTTATAATTGTTATTTAGATAATCTGTTTATATTCCAAATTCCATTATTATTAGTAACCTCTACTTGAATACTATATAACTTATTAAGATTTTCACTATTTATAACCTCATTTTGATCTCCATCGGCGATTATTTTGCCATCTTTTAGCATTATGACTCGATCATAAATTTTTGTAATTGTTGAAATATCATGAGTGACACATAAAATTTTTGTATTTAATTTTGACAATTCATTAACCTTATCAACTACAAAAAACTTTGATTTATAATCTAAATTTGCAATTGGTTCATCTAGGATTAAGATTTCTGGTTTTTTGATTAATGCCCTTGCAATAAGGGAAATTTGTTTTTCTCCATCAGATAAATAGGAAAAATTCTTTTTAGATAAATTTGATATATTCATTTTCTTCATGATTTCTTCCACCTTATAAGAATCTCTATCAGATTTATTTTGTACGTAACAATATCTGCCATACAGTCCACTTAAAATTAAATCAAATACTTGTAAATTTGGATTTATTCTATTTTTTATATCATTATTTACGGTACTTATCTTTTTTCTAAGTTCCCATAAATTTATAAGTTCTTTGTCAAATATCTTCAGTTTCGATTCATTAGCTACTACTGGGTATAAGTTTCTATTAATTATTTCAATTAGAGATGATTTACCTGAACCATTTGGTCCAATTAATATTACATTTTCTGAATAAGATATCTTTAAATTTAAATCTTTAATTACTCTAAAGCCATTTCTAAAACAATTTATATTTTTTGCGTCAAACCAAAATTTATTAAACACTAAAACTTATTACTCCAAAATATAATCAATTGAATCGAGCTTAAAATAAATATAAAGAGATAAAGCCAATTCAACCATGAAGGTCTATCTACTTTCTTCATGGATTATATTATTAACATAAAAAATATAAGCGGAGCAGCAAATCTTACAAATGTTTTTCTAATAATATCTATATTATTTGCAATTTCTAACTTCTTTATTTCAGGAGGATATTTCAATATAACTTTGTCATATACATCAAGATTTTGGGTTTTGTTAATATTTTTCCATGGTTCATCTTTATCTTCAGACTTCTTGTACCACTTCCAAAAATAATTTATTATCCTATCTTCTCCCAATAATTTTATTTCATCCTTACTTATAAATCCCATATCGTGATTATATGTTTGTGTTTTTAAAATCATATAATCTTCATCGAAGATCTTATAAAAAATCTTTCTTTGAGTCTCTTTAAATAATAAGAGGTTATTAAGTAGTTTATTTTGTAGAAATTTCCTGTAATGTCTTACTATCACTCTTGCTTTGTTGTTTCCTAGAGGGATATGATCTAAAACTTGTAAATATCTTGATGAGGAAGGATCGCCTTTGTAAATTAATATTCTTCCTGGAGGTATGTACTTAATGCGAATAAATTCTTTTTTAGGGTCATTCTTGTAATAATAAATACTTTCAATGTATGAGGGATTAATATTAATTTTCTGGGTAAAACTAACTAATACGTTTTTATTCACATCTTTATCTGGGATTGTATCGCCATGAACCCAAAAGATATGAAGGATATCTAGGTGATTTTCAATGATCCTTGACCAATCACATTTGAAGTCGACTAATACCTCCTCAAAGACATAATCCATATATGAAAAACCATTTTCATATAATTCGTAGTTACTTATAGGTGTATCTTCACTTATATTATTTAAATCAGTCTCAGATTTTTTAGAAAAATGTACAAAAATATATCCATTTTTTTCTGAAGTTTTGTATTGAGATAAATGAATACTTTTGGCGTAGTTATCGTAGTTATTATCAACTATATGGCGACATGTTATTCTGTCGAGATTTTGGCAACTTCCTCTAGATGAAAATTTAGCTCCATGATATGGGCAGGTTATTACTCCATCTGATAATGTCCCTCCAAAAAAGGAGGCCCCTCTATGTGGACAAATATTTTTAATGCACCTAACGTTTTTATTTTCATCTCTATAAAGAACAAGAGGCTCATCATAGAGTGAAAAATAATATAACTTATTTTTTTTTAGTTCTTTAGAGGGACAAATTGCATACCAACCAAATAAACCTATATTTAAATCTTTTTGAGTTTCTCTAATATCAAACGAGTCAATTTTTACTACCGTTCCTTTTTTAAATGGCTTAAGAACGGTATTAAAGTCTTTTGATTTAAAAAAATTAATTTGTCTGTTTTCCATAAATTAATTTCTTTTTTTAAATGACTGTTTATCTTTCGGAACTATAACCCAAGTAAATAATCAATTTCTTATAAAAAGAAAATTCTCTATTATTTGTAGCAATATTTATGTAGCTATAGAAAAATATTGAGTCTCTATCGTATCTATGTATCTTTATTTCATATTTTTTGTATCTTTTGTGATTCTTTCAAATTTTTTATGTAATCAATAGCATCATCAATATTTTTGTGGAAATTACATTGACCCAAATAACAACCTATAAATCTTAAAAATTTTCTCTTTCCACCACTAATTTCATATCTATGTATTGTTCCGCCATCTATAGGAGCATAAATAAGTTCTGGTAATGCCATATTAATTTTGTATTTAATACTTAATTTAAAAATAATTCATGTTTAAATACATTTCCATAGCTCAATACATATATTTAATAATTAATTTACTTATTTTATATAAATATTTATTGAATACCCATGTATTATTTGTTATCTATTAATTATTGATATGGATTTTTGATGCCAAAAGCATTTAGGCGTTTTTTAAAAAAATTACCAAAAAAAATTCAAACTATAAAATACTCATTTAGAGAGTTTTTATCATCCAAAATATGAAATAACTGTTCTGGTTAATAAATTTTTAATTTCTATAATTTTTAATAAAACATAGTCGGCAAAGTTAAATTTTAAACTATATTAAATTTGCAATTTTTGAAATTTTATGATCAAAAGGGTTTTTGCGATATTCACTTTAACTTTTCTTTTTCTATTTAGTAGTCCAGTTCACTCATTAGATACTTCTTCAAAAACTCTTGAAAAGTATACTAAAAAGATTTCTAGCAAGTTCACTAGAACTTACTGCAACACTTCCAACTTCGGTATTTCTTATGAAGGAGCTTTGGCATTTGCTATTGGAGAAACTAATAAGGAATTTAAAAATAATAAACTCAATAAGTTGATAGATTATTCTTTACTAAAAAATTCAATAGTTAATGATTTAGAAAATAATTGCCAGGTTTATGATTTCGATATTAGTAATTTAGAAAATTTGAAGATTAACTAGAAAATGTATATTGTATGAGTCTTATTTTTTTCCTATCCAATCATTTGGTTTCTCCATCATCCATTCGAAAACTCCCTTGGCATCAAGGTTTTTAGAAGCATAAATAAATAAAATTGGAAATATTAAAATTACTGCGCCAATAACTGCTAACTCTATTTTACCGATCCCCATCTCAGTAACTGTTAAAGCAAAATAATTAATCATTATATTTATTGATTTAAAATTTATTTCTACATAATTTATGAAAAAATTTGTATCCATTCACTTATTTATAGAATATCTTAATTATTTATAGCGAAGGATATTTGTATAAAGTACCTATTTTATTGATGAAGAAATTTTAATAATTTAAATAATAGGCTTCTGTTTGATGGGTTATGATTCGTGAAATTATTATTTTTACACCTATTTTTGCATTATTGATTGGATTTATAGTATTGAGAATATTAAATAAAAGAAAGAGATCAGCTAAAAGTATTTATAAATTAATAGATGATTTGGAAAAAAAATACATATATTGATTTCTTTTATAAGAAAAAAGATTAATCAAATTCTATTCCAACTTCTTCTTTTAAATCTCTCTCCAAATCTGGAAGATGAGGTTCTACCCAATGATCTTTGTTATCAATTCCTGCTGCATTTACATAATTCATAATATGTCGATCCACTTGCTTGTAAAGATCATGCAAATTTAAATCCATACGAATATCATGTGCAATTTCAGAGACTTGTTTTTCTGTTAGACAATGATCTGGATGAAGTAAATCACAACATGGGATTCTCTTCTCGATCAATTCATTTAGATTGATTTTTATTTCGTAATCTTGATGGACAGTCATTGAATTAATAGCTTTTTTACTTTAATTCTAATTATGTTTAAGGTTTTGTATATCTTTAGTCAAGAAACAAAGTTCTTTAATGCATATAAGGTTATTTTAAATAAATAGATCTTCCAAATCTTTATACAAATCATCATGCTCTTTTTGGTTTTCTATAAGTTCATGGTTATCCAGTGAAAGTTCTTTTTTTGAAGTATAGAATAGATATCCAAGGGCTCCTAAGAGTAATGTTGTTGGTAAAATCATTAGCATTAAATTGACTTATAATGAATATAGTGCAACACTTATTACAGTCAAGTGCTGAACTTTAATTAATTTTTAAATGCCTACCAAGAAAAAACGAGTTGGTTTTATTCCTAGAGAAGATGTTATGAGAATAATTGAAAAGTTAAGCACAGAGAATAATTTAAGTAATTCAAAAATAATAAGTATTTTGGTAGAAGAAGCACTTTCTAAAAGAGGTATATTTAATAAAAAAAATGGTAAAGTAACCAAATCATATCAATCAAATGAGGATATTTCAAATAATTCATTTGATAATTCTGGTGACTTTCCAGATAATGCAAAACTCTCAATGCAAACTAACTTAGGAAATCATTTTATTTCTAGTAAATCAACCTATTTAAATGAAGAGAATCAGGAGGCTTTTGACTTGCAAACTTATAAAAAGTTTTTATCATTCCTAAAATTTCAGGAAATGATGGATAAATATAACACTTAATAAGGTGTTGATAAGTGATGCACTGTGCGTTAAATTTAATTTGTACTTTCTAGGAGATTTTCATATAAAAATTATTTCACCATTTCAAAAATCTAAATTCAACAATCTATAAAAATATTTATTCCTATGAATTCATCCCTCCCAGTTCTATCTGTAAATCTACTTCCTCCAGAAAAGTTATATTGTAATTTTAGTTATTGGAGTTCTTTGTTCTCTCAGGATATGCAAATTTTATGGGATAGAGCGCATGGAGTACCTTTAGAAAAACTGCCAAAAGGAGTTTCTGATTTGATTTTTCCGTATTTATTGCTTGCACTCTCAGACTATAAGACTTCGCAAATAAATAAAATGAATGGAATAGGATTAGACAATCTATTAATCCTTTGGTTTGATAAGTACTTATTAAATAAAAATGGTTACTTCGAGCTAATTAAAAAATAATATTTAAAATTAGCTATTAATATCAAATTTTATTGCTATAAAAATTTATTACTTTTAAAATATTTTTTAGTGATTCTTTCCTAATTGGCACATCAATAGTCTTGCTATAAATATATTAAAAGGTTTGTTGATGCATTCTTTAAATTTCTTTTTAGCAAATATGTGTATTATCGTTTTGATAATGCACATTAGGAGTGATATTAAATTAAGGAAAGCGAGATAAATGAAATTTAATTCAAAAACCTTAAGCTTGATATTAAACCTGTTATTTTGCTTGTTTATATTTATTATTTAATTTTTTAAGTATTAATTAATTAATTTTCAAAAAAAGATCAAAAATTAATATTTAAATTTGGTTGACTTTTATTGTGAATGCGATGATAATGGCAAAAATAAATTTTTATTGTGAATCTTCTTTCAGATACTTTTGATGATTTTGTTGATGATCTACTTTCATCCGATGTTAATTTATTAAAAGGGGAACTTGATTTTCTTCTTATGCAATATTTATTTAATTCTTTAGATTTGAAGCTTATAAATAAAAATGAAACTATAGATGAGGAATCATTAGCTGCTTAATTTTTATGAAATTTTTTTATGAAAGATTTTGGGTACCAGTTTTTGGTTATATTTTATCTAAATTTGTTTTTTTAATAGAAGGTAAGAAGCAGGACCCTAAAAAAAAATAGATTAATTTTTTTTTTCTTCATTAGGTATTTTTAAATACATAATCTATGTGAATATATTTTGATAACAACAAAAGTAGTGCTTTAATTTTAGGAACATATGCATGGTTGAGATATAACTTAATTGCTTTTTAGCAAATTAAAATGAACAAAAATAATATGTTGAAGCCATATACAGTGCATTATCGCGATTTTCAAAATATAAGATTGGAAAATTGTTTTTATGCTTCTGACGCTTACGAGGCTAGAACACTAGCAATGGAATTTAATAAGTATATAAATGAGCATCCAAACAGCATAGACCTTATAAGATGCGAAAAATGAATACTTATTTTTATTAATTTAAAATTATAATCTTTTAAACACTCAAGAATTTATCAATAACCGCTTGACTCAACTCACTAGTATTTCCACTGGCAACAATACCTCCGCGTTGCATCGCATAATATCTATTGGCTTGTCTTACAAAATGCAAATGTTGTTCAACTAATAAAACACCAATTCCTGTATCTCTAATTATCTGGTTAATTGCATTTTCAATGTCTAAAACTATATTTGGCTGAATACCTTCCGTTGGTTCGTCAAGCAATAGAAGTTGAGGTTTGCCTAGCAATGCTCTTGCAATAGCTAATTGCTGTTGTTGTCCTCCACTAAGATCTCCTCCTTTCCTTTGAAGAAAATCTTTAAGTATTGGGAAGAGATCATAGATAAATGGATCTATTTTCTTGTTCTTAGATAATCCACCTGGTAGAGACTCCATCCCTAACATAAGATTCTCTTCAACTGATAGGTATGGAATAATTTCTCTCCCTTGAGGAACGTAAGCCATTCCTTTCCTGGCCCTCTGATGAGGTGCTTTTCTATTGATATTTTCACCAATTAAATAAATATCTCCTTTTTTTTGTTTTAACAAACCAATTAGTGATTTCAATAAAGTTGTTTTGCCAACTCCATTTCTTCCAATCAAACAAACCATTTCTCCTGATTTAACGTTTAAATCTACATCTCTAAGAATATGGCTCTCGCCATAATAAGTATTTAACGATTTTATCTCGAGTAAATTTTCCATAACTAGTCCTCAGGTCTTCCTAAATAAACATCAATTACTTTTTTGTCTTTTTGTATGGTTTCCATTGTTCCCTCACATAATACTGTGCCCTGATTTAATACGGAAACATTACTATCAAGTCTTCTTATAAATTCCATATCGTGATCTATTACCACTACTGTATTTTCGCCTGATAAAGATTTTAATAAATCAGCAGTAAGATCTGTTTCTTCATCAGTTAAACCAGCAACAGGTTCATCTACCAACATTAAATCTGGCTTCTGTCCTACTAACATGGCTATCTCGAGCCATTGTTTTTGGCCATGAGATAAAGATCCAGCTTTAGAATCAACTTTTTGAGCTAAATTAACAATCTTCATAAGACGATCAATCTCATTAAGCTGCTCATTCTTAATACTTTTATTTATAAGGTTTAAGGGACTTTTAGGAGTTGTAACCGATATTTCAAGATTTTCTTTAACTGTTAGATTTTCAAAGATTCTTGGACTTTGGAACTTTCTTCCAACTCCAAGTCTGGCTATTTTATGCTCCTTTCTACCTACTAAGGATTTCCCTTTAAAAATCACTTCTCCTTTTGTTGGCTTAACCTTTCCAGTTATTACATCAAGAAATGTTGTTTTACCTGCGCCATTGGGTCCTATTACAGCTCTTAATTCTCCTTTCTTCAAATTTAAATTAAGTTTGTTGAGGGCTAAAAAACCCTCGAAACTAACAGTAATATCAATTAAATTTAGAAGATCTTTATTATTCATTATTCCCCTCCTTATTGTTAACTTCTAAGCTTGGATAGGTTTCAATCTTTCTTTTCAAACCAAATCTTTGAAGAAGATTCCTAGGACCATCTCCTTGAATCCATCCTAAAACTCCTTCTGGCAGAGCTGTTACAACTAAGATAAATAACCCTCCTTGAATAAACATCCAGCTAGCAGGTAAAGCTTCACTTACTAGACTTTTTGCATAGTTGATGAAAACTGCTCCTAGTATTGCTCCCAATAAAGTTCCTCTTCCTCCCACAGCAACCCATATAACCATTTCTATAGAAAAGGGAACCGTCATAAATTGAGGGGATACTATTCCAGACTGAACTGTATATAAAGCTCCCGAAATTCCTGCGAGACCTCCAGCAATAGAAAATATTATCGTCTTGAATATAACTGGGTTGTATCCTGTAAACCTAACTCTTGGTTCATCATCTCGTATTCCTATCAGGATATTTCCAAATCTTCCTTTAACTACCCACTTTGCAAAAAACCATGCTGCTATTACTAGTATGGCGGTTATCCAAAAGAATATTCTTTGCATAGACTCAGACCCAACCATCTGACCAAATAGTTGTGTTACATCTGTTTTTAATCCATTTGTTCCATTTATAAGTTTTTGTTGTCCATTAAAAAAGTTAAAGAATACAAGAAGAGAAGCTTGAGTAAGTATAGAAAAATAAACCCCTTTGATTCTATTCCTGAAAACGAGAAATCCAATTAAACCAGCAACCAATGCTGGAATTATCCAGATAGCGAAGAAGGTAAAAACAGGAGATCTAAACGGTTCCCAGAAAAAAGGTAATTTTTCAACACCATATAAAGCAAAAAATTCAGGAATATTATTTGGAAATTCAGAGGAGCTGGTTATTTGCAAATACATTGCTGCACAATATCCACCTAGTGCAAAAAATATACCTTGTCCAAGACTTAGTAAACCTGTATATCCCCAGATAAGATCAACACCAAGTGCAACTATGGATAGGGATAAGTATCTACCTAAAAGGTTTAGTCTAAATACAGGGAGTATAGTTGGTGCCGCAATAATTAAAGCTATTAATATTATCCAAAATGATAATACTATTTTTTTGTCAAATTTAATTTTACTTAAGGACATTAGTTCTCAACCATCCTTCCTTTTTGAGGAAATAAACCTGTTGGTTTAAATTGTAGGAATATAACAATTAGTGCAAATATCATTACTCTTGCCATACTAGTGGTTGCAAAAAAGTTAATTGTGTTTGATAAAGGTAAAGGCATATCTGGCCATATTGATAAGAGCCTTCCAGCTCCAATTAAATCAGTCATTATTCCTATCCCAAATGAAGCAAGTACTGTTCCTAATAAATTTCCTACTCCTCCCAGCACTACAACCATAAAACAACCAACTATATAGTTTCCGCCAACATTTGGTCCTACAGAACCTAAAAGAGATACCGCTACCCCAGCAACTCCCGCTAAGCCAGATCCAATTCCAAAAGTAATTATATCCACTTTTTCAGTAGAAATACCAAGACAATCACTCATTTGTCGGTTCTGAGTAACTGCTCTTATACGCATTCCCCAAGCACTTTGATTAAGAAATAATGTTATTGCTATTACAGAGATCAGAGTAATGACAATTATCATTAATCTTGTTTTAGGAAATGCAGTGCCAATAATTTCAACTTGACCTCTCATCCATGAGGGTGCTGTTACATCAACATTTCGAGCGCTTGCTCTACTAAGTTTGCTTACAGAGGAAGAGATTACGCTACCTGTCAGGACCCCAGCTAAAGCAGCAAATATCCAAGAACTAAATTTAAAATATTTGAAATTTATTGATTCTTTTATTTTTGAAGGGAATGTTGTTGGTAAGAATAAACCAATTAACAGACTTATAACTAGACCGGTCCCATAAGCTAAAGGTACGCTTCTGACAAATTGTTGAAGAATTAAGCTTACACCCCAAGTTGCGAGAAGTGTTTCAAGTGGACTTCCATAAAGCTTTCTTATGATTGTTTTTTCAAGGAGAATTCCTACTACTCCACTAACAATAAAAGCAAGGAAAATAGAAACTATTATGTACGAATTGTAGAAAGGTTTTAATATAGGTAATTTGAAAATTAATTGTGTTACGTATGTTGTGTAAGCTCCAAGCATCATAAGTTCTCCATGGGCAAGATTTATTACACCCATAAGACCAAAAACAATTGCTAGACCTAATGCAGCAACAAGTAGTACAGATCCGATTGCAACACCATTAAAAAGGCTATCGAGAAGTAACTCCAATTTAGAAAATGAAAATATTTGATTATATAAAATAAAAGGAGGCGTTAACCTCCCTTTATTTTGAAGTATAGGTTTTAAATAGATTAAAGCTTATACTTTTCTCCTTTTGAAGGATCTGTCCAATCGCAAGCAAATCCTTTTGAACTTGGATGCTTTTGGTTCCATGCTTGAGGAAGAACAACTCCTGTCTCTTCAAGGATTGTAAATCCACCCTCTGCATTAATCTCTCCAATTCTCACTGTTTGAGATAAGTGGTGATTAGGCATAACTTCAACAGGACCTTGTGGAGCATCAAATTTTTGTCCAACAAGGGCTTCCCTTACTGCGTTGTCGTCGAATGTCCCAGCATCTTCTACAGCCTGTTTCCATAAGTAAACCATGTTATAAGCAGATTCTTGAGGATCAGCTACAACACGATCTGCTCCCCATCTTTTCTTGAAACTTGCAGCAAATTTCTTAGATGCAGGAGTATCAATTGACATCATATAGTTCCAAGCTCCGTAGTGACCTTCAAGGAACTCAGGCCCGATTGTACTAATCTCTTCTTCAGCAATTGAATAGTTCATTACGTAGTACCCACTTGAAGGTGTAATACCTGCGTCTTGAATCTGTTTGAAGAATGCAACGTTTTGGTCACCATTAAGAGTATTAATGATTATTCCACCGTCAGGCAGCGCTTTTTTGATTTTTGAGATAATTGGAGCAACTTCAGTATTTCCTAATGGAAGATAATCTTCTCCAACAACTTTACCTCCTAACTGTTTTACCTGAGCTTTTGTGATTGTGTTTGAAGTTCTAGGGAAAACATAATCAGAACCTACAAGGAAGAAATCTCCACCAGCTGCGGGAGAACGCTTATACATGAAATCTGTAGCGGGTTCCGATTGTTGGTTTGGTGTGGCTCCTGTATAGAAAATGTTGTTAGAACATTCTTGAGCTTCATATTGAATTGGGTAGTAGAGGAACGCATCTTTTGATTCGTAGACAGGTAACATTGCCTTTCTACTTGCAGATGTCCATCCACCAAATACGACAGGAACTCCGTCTTGGTCTATAAGTTTCTTTGATTTTTCAGCAAAAGTTGGCCAATCAGATGCACCATCTTCAACTATGTATTCAATTTTGTAGCTTTTGCCGCCAACTGTAACACCACCAGCAGCATTTATCTCTTCAATAGCCATTTTTTCTGTATCAACAAGAGTTGATTCAGAGATAGCCATTGTTCCGGATAACGAATGCAAAATACCAACGGTTACTGTGTCATCGAAACTTCCGGAGGTTCCGCCTCCACCACACGAAGTTGCTGTGACCGCAAGTGAGGCAGTAGCTAAACCTGCCAAAATACGCCTTGAAATTCTCATGAATTAGGATAAATTAGGTAATTGACCCTCATTAGGGGGATAAAGTAAAAGTTATTAACGAGTGAGGATTCGTTTTGTATCAGTCGTAACTTTTTGTTGAATCCAATATATTAGTAATGAACATTTTTCTAGTTTCGATTGTTGGGTATATGTGATTCTAAAAATTGAATTATTTCTTCAACTCCTATGCCGCTACTTAGGTTGGTAAAAAACCAAGGTTTCCCTTTTCTCATAAATTCTGCATCACTTTTCATAATATTTAAATCTGCGCCAACTTTATCTGCTAAGTCAATTTTATTGATTAATAATAAATCCGACCTTGTTATTCCTGGTCCCCCTTTTCTAGGGATTTTGTCTCCGGCAGATACATCAATTACATATATTGATAAATCTACAAGTTCTGGACTAAAACTAGATGCTAAGTTATCACCTCCACTTTCTACAAAAACAAAATCTAAAGGATTATATTTATTTTCTAACTCTAAAACTGCATTTTTATTTAATGAACAATCCTCTCTTATCGCGGTATGAGGACAACCTCCTGTTTCTACGCCAATAATCCTTCCTTCCTCTAAAACATTTTTATTTATTAGAAAGTTAGCATCTTCTTTGGTGTAGATATCATTGGTGACAACTGCTATCTCATAATTTTTTTTCAAGCTCAAGCATAGAGTCTCTACTAATGCAGTTTTACCTGAACCTACAGGCCCAGCAACACCTACTCTCAATTTGCTGCTCATAAATTAATTTCTAAAAAGTTTTGTATAAAGGTCATTATGATTTTGTTGTGCCATAGCTAAACCTACATTGCCAAAATAGATGTCATCAATTTCTTTGTCCATAATTTCTTTAGAAACTTTTGAAATTATTGCTAATAAGTCTCTCTGAATTAGTTGTGCTTTTGTTGACCCAATGGGAATAATTCTTATTGCAGCACTAAGTTGGTTTGCACTCCACGCATATAAAAAGTTCTCAACCATTTCTAACTTGGTAATTTCAAAACAATAACAAGCCCAACTCCACGCTAATGACCAGGAGCTTTTTTTATTATTTTCATATGGATATTCAAATCCAAATTCTTTGGTTAAATCAATGAGAGAGTTTGCCATTTGAATTTGTTGTTCTCTCATTTCAAGAGAGTCCTTTGATGAGAGGATCCATTTATCCAAACTAATTAACTTTTGCAAATTACCTTTTAAATTTTTGCGGTCGTTTATCTCATTGAAAATATCAAAAAAGTCTAGTAAAAGTTTTGCATCTAGTCTTATCTGACCAATTTTTAGTTCACTTATGATTAATTCTTTTACCGAATTTGAATCTGTTAAATTTTTATTATGAAGATAACTCTCCATTCCCTCAGAATAACAAAATCCTCCAACTGGTAAGTTAGGACTAATTAATAAATATTTTAATAAGTGACTTTTACTCATGACTATGGGCACCTCTTTCCGGAAAGAACTTCTTTTGCGTATTTTTTACATCTACTTTAAAATTAAGAAGCATATTTTTTATAACATAATCACTTTTTGTTAGAAGAATGCCCTCTTCTATTTCTACTTCCACATGCCTATTTCCAAGATGATAAGCAGTTTTAATAAGCTCAATTTTAGAATTTGAACTTATTTCAATTAAATCTTCTGTTTTGGCAATTATCTCTACATAAAAATTGGGCTCATTAGTTGAAAGAATATCTCCATCTTTTAATTTGCCATTTCTAGGTAATTGTAAAATTATTTCTTGATCACAATCAGTTAATCTTTTGCCTCTTAAGATTCTTCTTTCATCTGAACTTAAGGTAAGTTTTAAAAATGAACCTAATTTTGGTTTTTCCTTAATCCAATCAGTTACAACAATTTGTTTATTCATTCTCATTATCAAAATTTTTGGTTACTTTAATTTAGTAATTAAAGAAAACAATTTATGATTAAAACTTCATGGGAAGGTAATTGTTTCTTAAATTTTTTCAATAATAAAGCAAGTTTAGGAAATGTTGATAAAACAATCTTTAAATCTAAATCAACTTCTCCTTATAAGTTATTGAAGTCTACTCATGATCAAGAGGGCAGATGCATTTTGCCTGTTCTACATACTGCAGGGGGATTGGTAGGAGGTGATTTACTCGATTTTGAGGTAAATCTTGAAAAAAACTCTAAGGTTTTGTTGACTACTTCTTCAGCTCAGAAAGTATATGGATCAGTTGGAAGATCTAAAATCAATCCAAAAGGAAGTTTTTCAAAGCAAAAGAATCTCATAAACATTCTTGACAATTCTCATTTAGAGTATCTTCCCCAAGAAACAATCATCTTTGCAAATGGTTTATATGAGCAAATTTTTAAAGTATCTATTTCAGAAACTTCAAGTTTTTTATTTACTGATTTAATAAGACTTGGAAGATCATCTTCCGGGGAATCTATTGAAAGTGGAGTTTTCAGGTCTAAATTAGAAATTATGAGAAATAATGATTTACTTGATGATTGGGAATATGTTGATCAGATTGAATTATCTAAGGCAAGTTTTGTGGCCAAGTCAGGTATGGATTACATGCCCGTTTTTGGATCCTTAATTTGGATTTGCGAGAAAGATTTTTCCAAGTCAAAAATAAATAATCTTGTGGGAAATATAAAAAAGATTTTCAATGAAACTAATAATAATTTATCTATTGGAATCCTTGAAAATGGAATCTCCGTAAGATTCCTAGGCAGTTCTTCTCAAGATGCTAGAAAATGTTTTTTTTGTATTTGGAAACAAATTAGGTCTGTTTGTGGATTTTGTAAGCCAAAATATCAAGGTGTATGGCCTTTACAAGATTCTATGAATTATTAATTATGTTCAGAAAGAACCTTTTTTAAGAATTTATAGATTAATTTTTTATTATGCATCTTTCACCTCAAGAAAAGGATAAATTATTGATTTTTTCAGCGGCACTCTTAGCTGAAAGAAGGCTTAGTCGAGGTCTTAAGCTTAATTATCCTGAAACGATAGCTTTTTTAAGTTTTCAAGTTCTTGAAGGAGCACGAGACGGCAAAAGTGTAAGTCAATTAATGTCAGAGGGAAGTACTTGGCTTTCAAAATCACAAGTTATGGAGGGCATTCCTGAAATGGTTGATGAAGTTCAAATAGAAGCGGTTTTTCCCGATGGGACTAAATTAGTTACTATTCACAATCCGATTAATTAGTTATGAGTAATTTAATTCCTGGCGAAATAATTCCTGAACAAGGTGAAATCGAACTAAATCTTAGTAAGCAAGTTAAAACAGTAACGGTTTCTAATTCTGGAGATAGACCTGTGCAAGTTGGTTCTCATTATCATTTTTATGAAGCTAATAAGGCTTTAAATTTTGATCGAGAAATAACA
The DNA here is from genome assembly GCF_017696315.1 of Prochlorococcus marinus XMU1412. Taxonomy (NCBI): domain Bacteria; kingdom Bacillati; phylum Cyanobacteriota; class Cyanophyceae; order Synechococcales; family Prochlorococcaceae; genus Prochlorococcus; species Prochlorococcus marinus. The sequence continues at coordinate 290,604 of NZ_JAAORJ010000002.1, forward strand.
CATGGTATGCGTCTTGACATTCCTGCAGGAACAGCAATTAGATTTGAACCGGGTGATACAACAGATGTCAAATTAGTGCCATTTTCAGGTTTAAGAAATGCATATGGTTTTAATTCATTAGTTAATGGTTCTTTAGATAATTAAAATTATGTCTTATAAAATCGACAGAAAAACTTATGCTCAAACTTACGGACCCACTGCTGGGGATAGAGTAAGGCTTGCGGATACCGAATTATTTATAGAAGTAGAAAAAGATCTAACTACTTACGGAGATGAAGTTAAATTCGGAGGTGGCAAAGTTATTCGAGATGGGATGGGACAATCTCAAGTAACAAGAGGAGAAGGGGCTGTAGATACCGTAATAACCAATGCTTTGATTGTGGATTGGTGGGGAATAATTAAGGCGGATATAGGATTAAAAGACGGTATGATTTTTGAAATCGGTAAAGCGGGTAATCCTGATATCCAAGATAACGTTAATATTGTTATTGGCGCCTCAACAGAAGTAATAGCTGGAGAAGGCCATATTCTTACTGCAGGATCAATAGATACTCATATACACTTTATATGTCCCCAACAAATTGAAACAGCCCTTGCTTCAGGAATTACAACTATGTTGGGAGGTGGAACTGGACCTGCGACTGGGACTAACGCCACTACCTGCACACCGGGTCGTTTTCATATTTCTAGGATGCTTCAATCTGCAGAAGCATTTCCTATGAATTTAGGTTTTTTTGGTAAAGGAAATTCAACGAATGAAAGAAATCTTATTGATCAAGTCGAAGCTGGAGCATGTGGATTGAAGCTTCATGAGGATTGGGGAACGACTCCATCTACGATAAATTCTTGTTTAAATGTTGCAGATAACCTTGATGTTCAAGTTTGTATTCATACTGATACTTTAAATGAGGCAGGCTTTGTTGAAGATACCATCAATGCTATTGCAGGAAGAACAATTCATACTTTTCATACCGAAGGAGCAGGTGGAGGCCATGCCCCAGACATTATAAAAATTTGTGGAGAAAAAAATGTTCTCCCAAGTAGTACTAATCCAACAAGACCTTATACGAGAAACACACTTGAAGAACATCTTGACATGTTAATGGTATGTCATCATTTAGATTCTAAAATTCCAGAAGATATTGCATTCGCGGAATCAAGGATAAGAAGAGAGACTATTGCTGCAGAGGACATCCTACATGATATGGGCGCCTTCTCAATTATCGCTAGTGACTCTCAAGCTATGGGAAGAGTTGGTGAAGTAATAACAAGAACTTTTCAAACTGCCCATAAAATGAAAGTTCAAAGAGGACCTCTATCAAAGGATTCTGATAGGAACGATAATTACAGAGTAAAGCGATATATCTCTAAAGTTACAATTAACCCTGCAATAGCCCATGGTATTAATAAATATGTTGGATCTATAGAAAAGGGAAAAATTGCAGACTTAGTATTGTGGAAACCTTCATTTTTTGCGGTAAAGCCTGAACTAGTTGTTAAAGGAGGATCTATAGTTTGGTCCCAAATGGGTGATGCAAATGCTTCAATTCCTACTCCAGGGCCTGTACATGGTCGACCTATGTTTGCAAGTTTCGGCCAATCTCTAATTAAGAGTTCTTTTACCTTTTTAAGTAAAAATTCAATTGATCAAAATATTCCAAATAAATTAGGTTTACACAAAAAATGTATTGCCGTTGAAAATACCAGAAATATCAATAAATCACACTTTAAACTTAATAATGAACTACCAAATATTTCAGTTGATCCTCAAACTTATGAAGTTTTTTCTGATGGGGAACTTCTTACTTGTGAACCTCTTGATGAAGTCCCAATGGCTCAAAGGTACTTTTTACTTTAGAAGTTTTTAATTAATTCTTTTTCAGTTGTCTTTATATCTTGTGACCCAGCAATTGCCAAATCTTCTTGAAGTTTGTTCTCACATGATAGAACCCTTGACCAACTTGGTAACTGCTGTGTCGTAGGGCAAGCTAAGTAATCTTCTGTAGCAGGTCTCAATAGTTTCGCAAATTTTTGCACTGACAGCTCTTCTTCATGCCTATCGTATGGAAGTTGATTAACTGCTGAATCTAATCCAAATTGTTTTACCCTATCTTCCCCAACTCTTTTGTAGAGAACTTCTAAGGTTGCTAGTTGAGTACTTGTTAAAGTCTCTGCTTGATGCTCCATGAGACCTCTTAAAACACTAGAAAGTATTTCTGTACACATTTTTTGCAATCCTTCTTTAGAAGAATCACCAATATTCTTATGTTTATGATCAAACAATCCTAGGTCAACTTGGGCTATTTTGGAGGTTCTTACGTTTCTATAAACCTCTGATAATAAACCTATCTCTAATCCCCAGTCACAAGGAATTCGTAAATTCATAGCAAGGTCTTTAGTGAAAGCAAACTCACCTGCTAATGGATATCTAAATGATTGAAGATATTGTAAAAAGGGACCCTTCCCTACTAACTGCTCAAGACTTGCCAATAAGGGACCCACAAATAATCTTGTGGCTCTACCTTGCAATTGATTGGTCTCTAAGGATAATCTGCTGTAAAAGGCCTTAACATATGATATTCCATATGATTCATCCAGAAGTGGAAGTATCATTCTTGAAGGGTATAAAGGACTAAAAGTTCTTATATCAGCATCAAAAAGAGCCACAACTTCTGATTTTCTCGTCGCAACTCCTATGCCTTGCCATACAGCCCATCCTTTACCTGGAGTTCCTAAAAGTTCTAACCCATTTTTTTCTTGACTTTTTAATAGTTCTATTACAGAGGGAGAATTAGTCCATTGAACATGAACTGGAAATGGCATTGAGTCAAAAAATGATTTTGCTGATTTAACTTGTTCAACAGTTTTTGCAGAAAGAGCAATAACTAATTCATTTAAGCCTGTAAGGTCTTTTAAAACTTCTCTTATGTCTTTTAATGCAGGACGCTCAAATTCTTCATATAAGCAGGGTATTAGAATACTAGTTGATCTTTTTTTAAGTCTTTTGTTTAATTCTTTAAGTAAATTTCTTGTAACTCCATATTCATGTATTGTTGTGATTAAACCCTGTTGAAAGTCCATTTTCTAATTGATGTGCAGAATAGTATTAATACTTCGTTAATTTTTTCAAAGTGAAGCAAATTGATTCAGAGAAAAAATTAGATAGATTAAAGATTGATAAATTGTTAAAAACAATTTATTCAAATAATACTACAGAAGAAATTAATTTTATTTCAAACCAATTATTACAGATTTTAGATGATTTCTCAGAGAAATCTGCTTATGAAGAAATAAGAGATAATGAAAGGTGGAATGAATCTCATTCGGTTTTGATAACTTATGCAGATAGTATTTATAAAAATGGTGAAGCAACATTAATAACTCTTAATGAGTTGTTAAGTAAACATTTTGGCAGTCTTTCTAAAGTTGTACATATTCTTCCTTTTTTAAAATCTACAAGTGATGGAGGTTTTGCAGTCTCAAGTTATGATTCTTTAGAAGAAAAATTTGGTGCTTGGGATGATCTCAAAAGTATTTCTAAAAATCATGATTTGATGGCTGATTTAGTACTAAACCATGTCTCATCATCTCACCCATGGGTTCAACAATTTATTAAATCGCAAGAACCGGGAATATCAAATGTTTTTTCACCGAAACAAAATCTTGACTGGTCAAATGTAGTTAGGCCTAGAAGTTCCTCTTTGTTTTCTCAAATAAATACTGAAGATGGTCCTAAACAAGTTTGGACAACTTTTGGTCCAGATCAAATTGATTTAAATTGGCATAATCCAAAAATGACTCTTGAGTTCTTAAATTTGATTATTACTTATTTATCTAATGGAATTAAATGGTTTAGGCTTGATGCTGTAGGTTTTATTTGGAAGGAATCAGGAACAACTTGCTTGCATTTACCTAAAGCACATTCAATTGTGAAACTCTTAAGAGTTCTTTTAAATAATCTTCTTAATGATGGAGTTTTAATAACAGAAACTAATGTTCCTCAGAAGGAAAATCTATCTTATCTGATTCCTGATGATGAAGCTCATATGGCATATAATTTCCCATTGCCCCCTCTTCTCCTAGAGGCAATTATTACTTCAAGAGCTGATATCTTAAACTCATGGATATTTGATTGGCCAATATTACCTGACGATACTACATTATTTAATTTCACTGCATCACATGATGGAGTTGGTTTAAGAGCTCTTGAGGGTTTAATGAATGAGCAGAGAATTAAAGATTTATTAATTAATTGTGAAAAAAGGGGAGGTTTAGTAAGTCATAGACGCTTATCAAATGGTGATGATAAACCCTATGAATTGAATATTAGTTGGTGGAGCGCAATGGAAGACTCCAGTAGAGATGCTAAAAGATTTCAATATGAGAGATTTATTTTGAGTCAATTATTAGTAATGGCTCTGAAAGGGGTCCCTGCATTTTATTTGCCAGCATTACTAGCTTCAGAAAATGATATCAAAAGTTTTTCTATGACAGGTCAAAGGAGAGACCTTAATAGAGAAAAGTTTAAATCAGAAAATCTTTTAGCTGTTTTAAATAATCCTGAATCAAATGCTAATAAAAACTTAAAATATCTTTGCAATGCTATGGATGTCAGATCAAATTTAAAGCAATTTCACCCTTGTTCACAAATGAAATGTTTGTCTAAAGGTAGGAGTGATATTGTTGTAATTAAAAGAGGTAAAGGTCCTGAGTCTGTTTTTGCAATCCATAATATGACTGAAAATAAAATTAATTATCAATTGAATGATAATGATCTACCAAAAATAATTGATAATGATTTCAATACCCATGATTTTTTAACATCCACTAAATACAATTGCAAAAATATTAGTCTTGATCCTTTTCAAGTAATTTGGCTTAGTGCTTTATAAAATGATAGAAAATTCTTCTATTTGGGTAGTAAGTGATGTAGATGGTACTTTAATGGATCACTCATATGATTTATCACCTGCTAAAGAAACTATAAAAAAATTACAAAGATTATCTATACCCGTAATTCTTTGTACAAGCAAAACCGCATCTGAAGTAAAAGTTATTAGAAAGGAACTGAACTTAACTGATCCTTATATTGTTGAGAATGGTGCGGCAATATATGGTGAATCTCTTCAAAGAGTAAATGGAGAAATTATTCTTGGGATAAAATACGAAACTCTTGAAGAAATCTTAAATTTTATTTCTAATGAAATTGATTACAAACTTACTCCTCTTAATAGTCTCACTGATCAAGAAGCCACTCAGCTTACAGGTTTAGAAGGTAACTCATTGAATTTAATGCGTGATAGACACTGGAGCATGCCTTTCTTAAATCCGCCAAGTTATTTAGAAGAGAAAATTAATATCTGTTGTAAAAAATTAAATGTTGATATTTTTAAGGGCAATAGAATGAGTCACTTATTATCTACTAAATCGAATAAAGGTAAAGCAATAAATGCTCTTAAATCATATTCTAACGTTCAAAATATTGAAATTATAGGCTTAGGCGATTCTCCAAATGATTTGCCACTACTTTTAAACTCAGATATTAAAATCGTTATTCCTGGAATAGATGGACCTAACTTAAATTTACTTGATCAATTAAAAGATTTGGAATTTATTTTAGCTTCTGAACCAAATGGATATGGTTGGAAAAATGAAATAAATAAATTGATAAATAAGCGAGAACTAAGTTAGAAAGATGAAAGATTTAGATATTAATTTTCCTCTTGATAAATTTGAAAAATTAATTATTGATATTGGTTGGCAATCCTTGGATGATTGGTTCAATTTTTGGGAAAGTAAAAGAAACATTCTTTCAATTGATCAATATTGGATTAATAAAGTAAATGATGATTGGATTTGGGGTTTGGCTTTACCTCTTTTATCTCAGGCTTATAAATTTCAAAATAATTTTTCTGACAGAAAAATTATTGGAATCTCAGCTTTACCAGGTACAGGTAAAACAACACTAGGTAAATGGCTCGAAGCTATATCTTTAAAATTAAACTTCAAAATTGCGGTTATTTCAATTGATGACTTTTATCTCCCTTCAAATGAAATGAAATTAGCAATTAAGAATAACCCTTGGAATGTTTCAAGAGGGTTTCCTGGAAGTCACTCAGTAAAATTAATGCATGAAAAATTATTAAATTGGAAGATAAATGGAGAATTAAATGTACCAGTTTTCGATAAATCTTTAAGAAATGGTTTAGGAGATAGATCTCATTGGAGATTAGATAATCCTGATTTATTAATTCTTGAGGGATGGTTTTTGGGAATAAAACCTTATCCTATTGACACAAGTGATCGACTCATAAATACAGCAAATTTGAGTCTTCATGAATCCTCTTACGTATTAAAAATTCAAAATAACCTAAAGGAATATTTAGATATTTGGAATTTGATAGATAATATTTGGCACTTAAAGCCTTTGAAGATTGAATATATGAATAAATGGAAAACAAATCAGGAAAAAGAAATGTTTTTACAGAAAGGTAACGCCCTTAAAGATGAAAAATTATCTAATTTTTTGAGAATGCTTAATGTCTCAATTCCTCATAAAAGTTTTGATGTTATAAAATCCTACGCGCTTTTATTAATTGATCAAGAAAGAAATTTAGTTGAGGCTGGATTGAATTTGTAGAATTTTCTAAATTTCTTCTTTTTCAGTAATTTTTTATACATTTTTTTCAGCTCTTATTAGTGTTTAATTGAGGATATTTTCTGTTAAAGGATGGTTGAGTTTTCTTACAAAAATGAAGGCTGTAGAATGGTTGTCTTGAGATGTATTGGTCCATCGAATTTTTTCTTAGAGAGAGTTTTATTCCCAACTGACATTCTTACTTTTATGGCCCCAAACGATTCAAGAGTTGAAATTTGGGGAAATGAATTATATGGCCCTAAGTTGGAAGAGAGAATAAGAATTTCTGCTGATAGCGAAGATTCGCCTTTAGTGGCATAGAACAGACAATATCTAATTGTCTTCGAGTCAAAATTTTTTACAAATACCTAGTTTTTATTGATATTATCAAACTAGTTTTAGTTTTATAGATGTATTATTTTTCTTCCTTTGCAATAGGAGGGTTTGTTCCTTCTGCAGCTATCGCTGGAGTCTTACTTTTATTGGGTTTAGGAGCCTTCTTTTATCTTGGTATTAAAGGACCTACAGATTATTAAATATGAGTTTATCGACAAATTGTAATTTCAATTTATCATAGCCTTCTTGAATAAGTTAACATTATGGATCTAACAACTATTTTATTTATATTAAGCTTACCTTTCGTTTTATTAACAGTTTATTTCGGGACAAAAAATGATTTTTACGAGAGTGAAAACTATAAAGGAGATGGTTGTGCTCACGATGTTAAAAGGTAACTTTGTTACTAATCACCTCTAAATACACAGGTCCATCTACTATCAAATTGCCAAACAGGTTTGTATATTTCATTAGTAATTTTCTCACCTGCCTTATTACAGGTATCTAAATCTTTCATAGGAATAGAATGCAAGGAAGGACTTGTTATTCCACTAACTTCTGGCCTTCCTCCGGGACCTTGTCTGTAAGTTCCAATTATTAACCAATAGCTAGCTTTCGCAGAACCAGAAATGATTAAGGAAAAAAGAAAAAATAATATTAAAAAAGAATTTTTTTTCATTTTTACATACTAGCTTTTAATTTTTAAATGTAAATTGCTATTAATTAATTAGGTAATTTAATAATTTTTGGAATATTTAAAATTTGTTTTATATGGATTAATTCAAGGATTGACAGAATTTATCCCTGTAAGTAGTACAGCTCATTTAAAAGTTATATCCCTTTTTTTAGGTATTGATGATCCTGGAGCATCTTTGTCCGCTACTATTCAACTTGGAAGTGTTCTAGCGATAGCTTGGTATTTTAGGAATGATATTTTTAATTTTAGAAGTCAATCTTCCAAAAAATTTCTTGAATATCTGTTACATGAAAGATTATTAAGGTCTATTTTGATTGGTACTATACCAATTGTTTTGCTTGGTGGGAGTGTAAAAATATTTATCCCTTCTTTTTTTGAAAACGTTCTTCGTTCAAATTTATCAATAGCATTGGTCTCATTTCTAATGGCTTTTTTTATGTACTTGGCAGACAGTTCGAAAAGAGGTTCTATTAATATTAGAAACCATAATTATTCAAATAGTTTTTTGATAGGTTTCTTTCAAGCATTTGCAATTTTTCCTGGTGTTTCAAGATCTGGGGTCACTATTTCTAGCGCTTTAATATCAGGATGGGAAAGAAGCGATGCTGCGAAATTTTCTTTTCTTTTAGGGATGCCAGCTATTTCTCTTGCTGCGATTGTTGAGTTTGTTTCTTCTTTTAATGATTTTTTTTCATTAGGGTTTTTCCCTCTTTTTGTTGGACTTGTTACGACATTTTTCTCTTCTTTATTAGCAATAGATTTCTTATTAAAGTATTTTTCTTCAAATGGGTTGAAAATATTTATCATCTATCGAGTAATTTTTGGTGTTGTAATTCTTTTGAATTTATAATTAGATGAAAAAAAAAATTTTGCAATTGTGTTAGTGTTTTAAAAAATTCTTTCTAATGAACATTTTTATATCATTCCAATTAGGTGAAGTGGAAGTTTCAAATTTTACTATATTGGTTTTAGCTTTTTTTTCTTCTTTTACATTCATAGCAGTAGGCATAAGTTCATATAAACTATACAAATCTCTTATAAATGAAGACGATAAATAATCGGAACGGCGGGATTTGAACCCACGACCCCCACTACCCCAAAGTGGTGCGCTACCAAACTGCGCTACGCCCCGTGTCTTTACTATAAAGATTAGATTGATTTAAATGTTATTCTTTATAGGATTGTTATCAGATCTCAATACACATTTGTCAACTTCCCAATTAAAGTTTTCCCATACATGGTCTTCTAATTTATAGTTGCTTCCAGTGAAAACTCCTAACTTAACTTTTGTAGGTGAAGCGGAGCAATACTGCCTGCTTCCAGCTGATGCTAGATATTGTTGATGGTATTGTTCTGCATAATAATATGAATCAATCATTTTTATTTCCGTTTCAATTAAACCAAGATTTTTTTTGCTAAGTTCCATTTGATATTGTTCCTTACTGGCTAATATAATTTTTATATTATTTTCATTTTTGTAATATATTGCAGATCTATATTGTGTTCCCATATCGTTACCTTGCCTGTTTTTTTGAGTAGGGTCATGACATTCCCAAAACATTTTTAATAAATCACTTATATCAATTTCCCTTTTATCCCATATAACTCTTACAACTTCTGAATGACCAGTTAAGCCGGAACATACTTCATAATAAGTTGGATAATTTTTTTCACCTCCTGCATAACCTACAGAAGTTGTGACAACTCCAGGAAGTTTCCAAAAACATTTTTCAGATCCCCAGAAACAACCACATCCAAAAATTATTTCATCTTCTTCTAAATTAGGATCTTTTTGGATATCTGTTTTTAATATTCTATGTAATGAATAAGCATCATCAGTTAAATTTACTTCCTTATTATTCATAATTTTTTTTAGAAATTTAAACATAATTTAAATCTATTTATTATAAGTAGAAAAATTACTTTTAGCTCTTAACAATTCTGGTAGCTAGTTCTCTTTCCCAAAGTTGTTTATAGAGCCCATTCACTTTTACTAATTCTTTATGAGCTCCTTCTTGTACTATTTCTCCTTTATCCATTACTAAAACCCTATCGCAGGTTGCGGCAACAGATAGTTGGTGACTAATCATTATGATTGTTTTATTACTTCTTGCACTCATTTCATCTATTATTTTTGCTGCTGTTTTATTATCTACGCTTGCTAAAGCATCATCAAGAACAACAATAGGAGAATTAACAAGTAGTGCTCTTCCTAGTGCTGTTCTTTGCCTTTGGCCACCACTTAATGTAATACCTCTTTCACCAACAATAGTTTTAAACCTTTGCGGAAAACTATTGATATCATCAATTAATCCAGCTTTTGTAGCACTTTCTTTAACTAAATATTTAGAAGCTTTGGGTTCTCCAAAACTTAGGTTTTCTGAGATTGTAGAAGTAAATAAGAATGCCTCTTGAGGAACGATTGAAATATTTTTTCTAAGATCGCTTAATTTTAATGTTTTTACATCAATTTCATCTAAAAATAATTGATTATCTGGAATTTCAATAGTCCGTCCTAGTGACTTTGCTAGTGTAGTCTTCCCACAACCTACTGGGCCAACTATTGCAATAAGTTCTCCAGGATAAATTTTAAAATTGAGTCTATTTAATGAATTAAATTTTGACCCTGGATACTTGATTGTTAAATTTTTTGCTTCTAAAAAACCTTTAACCTTTCTTTTTAAAAATTTAGTTTCTACTCTATCTACAATATTCGGATTGTTCTGAAAGATTTCTTCCACACGATCTAAACTTACTTGACCAAGTTGAAAAGTATTTAAGGTAAAACCTAGTAAAGCCGTTGGGAAGACAAGTCTTTCTACGTAAAGAATTAAAGCTACTAAACCCCCTATCGAAATAAATCCACTCTCTAATTGAAAAGTTCCTAATGATAATAAAATTAATAATGAAATTGAGGAAATTCCTTGTAACAAAGGGAATAGGGTACTTGCTGTTCTTGCAAGTTTTATCGCTGAATTTCGATAGTCATTATTATGTATGTTAAATTCTTTTTTCTCAGCATTCTCTTGGGCATAAATTTTAATTGCGCTTATACCTGATAGATCTTCTTGTATTAGATCACTAAGTTTTGATAATGATTCTTGTTGAGCTTTTCTTTGTTTAACCATTCTGCCGCCAAATAGACTTACAATTCCAAGGATTAAGGGAAATATCATTAACGCTGATATTGTTAATGTTTTATTAATCGAAAACATTGAAGGAATAGTGAATGAATAAGCTAAGACAATGTTGCACAAGCTTAAAACTGTAAAACCTAAAAGTCTTCTTATGTTTTCAACATCGCTTGTAGCTCTACTAATAATGTCTCCGCTACCTTTTTTTTGAATCCATTCTGGATCTTGAATAAGTAAATGGTCAAAAAGTTTTTGTCGAAGATTTACCTCTACTTTTCTACCTATGCCGAAGACAATCTGTCTTGAAAATAATCTTATTAAACCCATACAAGTTGCTAAAAATATTAACCATAAAGATTTAGAAATAACAAAATCAGAAGAAAACCCATTTTGTAATTGGTCAATTATATTTTTTACTTCTAAGGGTATTACAACACTTAGTATATTTACTAATAAGAGAGCTAAAGCTCCATATAAGAATTCTTTTTTGTAAGGTCTTAGGTATTTTGATATAACTTTTATCTTGAAATTTTTCATTTTATTTTGCCGATATGATTAAGATAATGTTTCATTTTTGAATATGTGAGCTAATTTTATAAATGATTCAGTATTTAATTTATGGGTAACGAGCAAACTCATCCATTACATGAAACAGACAAGAACATTATAGATTCCCTTATCACTAAAAAAACACCTGAAGATCTTGATTATATAAATTTAGCTAGATTAATAAATCGTTATACCAATTTCCCCGGAGAAATTGAAATTAAAGCCGATATTGAAAAAATTTTAAATTTTTGGAGGATCTCTAAAAATGAACTTTTTTCAAAAACAAAAACTATTTGGTCAAAAAGCTTTAGGCCTTCTAATACGAATAAGGGTTTAGTTGGCTCAGGTTTTGATACCTCAAATTGAATTTTATCCGCATAATTTTTCTTCCATAAAAAATGTCTTATAATCTATCAAACGCTGAAATCCTAAATAATTTGTTGGAGGGAAGGGACCTTGATGAATTAACTTCTCGATCTTTAATGCAAAGATGGCTTAATGATGAAATTTCAGATGTTGAAACTGGAGCTTTTTTGAGTGCTTTGAGAGCAAAGAGTTCTACAGGTGTCGAACTAAGTTCTATGGCTCAGGAACTCTTAAATGTTTGCGAATTGCCAGTAGCAAGACCAAATTTGTATATGGTAGATACTTGTGGAACAGGGGGTGATGGAGCTAATACATTCAATATTTCAACTGCAGTTGCATTTGTAGCTGCATCTTGTGGGGTAAAAATTGCAAAACACGGAAATAAAAGTGCTAGTGGCAAAGTTGGCTCTGCTGATGTTTTGTTGAATCTTGGTTTGAATTTAAATTGTTCATTAGAAAAAGTAATCAAAGCAGTAAGTGAAATTGGGATAACTTTTTTGTTCGCACCTGTTTGGCATAAATCTTTAATAAAACTTGCTCCATTAAGAAAGACTCTTGGCATAAGGACAGTATTTAATCAACTTGGACCATTGGTAAATCCTTTAAGACCCAATGCACAAGTTTTGGGTGTTGCCTCTGAGGATCTTTTAAAACCTATGGGGACAGCTCTTTTGAAAATGGGTATGAATAGAGCAATAGTCGTTCATGGGTCTGGTGGACTTGATGAAGCTTCGCTTCAAGGAGAAAATAAATTAGTATTTGTTGAGAATGGTGATTTACGGTTTTCAGAAATAAATATTTCTGACTTTAACCATGAGAATATATCTAACGAAAAGCTTGTGGTTTCTCATCCTGATTCTAACGAGGAAATATTACAGTCTGTCTTAAATGGTTCAGGACAAAAATCTCACATTGATGTAGTTGCCTTGAACTCTGCTTTAGTGCTTTGGGCCGCAGGCATTGAGGATGATTTAAATGAAGGATTTAATAAAGCTTTATTTTCGATAAATCAAGGAGAACCTTGGAAAAAGTTTTTACTTTTAAAAAATTATTTACATTCAAATTAATTAATTTCAAATTGATGATCAATCCGTATAAGAAAAACGCGAAATTGGTTTTAAGTAATGGAGTTGTATTCCCAGGATTCTTTTTTGGCGCCTCTGGTACAGCCATTGGTGAAATAGTTTTTAATACAGGAATGACCGGATATCAGGAAGTTATTACTGATCCAAGTTATTATGGGCAAATATTAACATTTACTTATCCAGAGATTGGAAATACTGGTATTAATTTTGAAGATTCAGAATCTAAGATTAATGTTAAAGGTATAATTGTTAGAAATTTTTCATCTAATAACAGCAATTGGAGATCTAAAAAGAATTTTAATCAATGGTTAGTTGAAAAAAATATTATAGGTCTATATGGAATTGATACAAGGGCTCTTGTTAAAATTTTAAGATCTAGTGGCGCGATGAATGGAGTTATTACCTCTCTTGATAAAACTGATGAAAGTTGTTTAAAGATAATTTGTGATACGCCCAAGATGGAGGGATTAAATTTATCAAAAGTTGTTTCAACAAAGCAAGAATATTTATGGAAAAGTCATACGCAAACAATTTTTGATTTAAGAAAAAGATATGATGAATCTTCTAAAAAGTTAAAAATAGTAGCAATTGATTTTGGAATTAAAAATTCAATTCTAAATAGACTTGTATCCCATGGTTGTGAAGTTTTGGTTTTACCTTCAAGGTCTTCTCTAAATGATGTTCTTTCTAATAAGCCAGATGGTATATTTTTCTCAAATGGTCCAGGCGACCCTTCTTCTGTTTCTGAAGGTATAGACTTAGCAAAATCACTTATAGAATATGGTGAAATACCTATGTTTGGTATTTGCCTTGGCCACCAAATATTTGGATTAGCATTAGGAGGTTCAACTTATAAATTACCTTTTGGACATCGTGGTTTAAATCATCCTTGTGGTGAAAATAATAAAATTGAGATAACTAGTCAGAATCATGGTTTTGCTATTGATCCAAATTCACTATCAAAGGACATAGTTAGAATTACCCACTATAACCTTAACGATAATACTGTAGCTGGCTTAGAGGTTTATAATAAGCCTATATTTAGTGTGCAATATCATCCAGAAGCAGGACCTGGCCCACATGATTCAGATTATTTATTTAAAAAATTTGTTTCTCTAATGTTAGAAAGATGTTGACATATTGTTTTCTTTTGATTTGATAATTACATTTGATATATTAATTTTTGGAGGTATTAGATCATAGAAGATTTCCAGAAGTTAACCGTTTCTTTAAGAGGAAACATTGAGGTTAATACAAACATTATTGTTTTTACTTTTAAAGGCCAACTTGATGCTTTCTCAGAAAAACAATTTAAGACTTTCGTTACTAATAATTTAAAAAATGACCTTCCATTCGTTATTGATCTTACAAAAATTGATTTTTTAGATTCCTCGGGTCTTGGAGCACTTGTTCAAACTGCAAAAGAATGCAAAAAGTCGAAACTTGGGTTCACTGTCGTTGGCAATTCGAGAGTGGCCCAAACAATTAAACTTGTTCGTTTAGGGGATTTTCTTAACTTGAAGTCAAGCCTTGAAGATGCATTAAATTATTTAAAGAATTGAACTATTGGATTCAAAACATGGTTCCATATGGATCTCCCGAGGATATAGGTGTTATCCAACTTGCTTGGCTTGGAGATTCGGTATGGGAGCTCCACCAAAGACTAAGGTATGTTCATTTCCCTTTAAAATCTAAAGACCTCCATTTATCTGTAGTAAACGAAGTAAAAGCAAAATCCCAGTCAAATTCATTAAGTCATATTGAACATTTATTAAATTCAAATGAAATGGATCTAATTAGGCGTGCTAGAAATAAAACAAAGAGATATCCAAAATCTTCAGACCCCACCATATACTCTAGAGCAACTGGTTTTGAAACTCTTATTGGCTGGCTATTTTTAAAAGATCCTCAAAGATTATCAACACTTTTTGAATATTTAGAATTAAAAATGGATTGAATCTATGAAAAACTCCTCAAATAAATTTCACGGAAAAAATAATAAAGAGTACAAAAAAAATTCAGATTTTGCTTATTACTCTAAAAATACACATCGTTCAGAAAAAAATGATAGATTTTTGAACAATTCAGTTAAAAATAAGAAAGTTGAAAAATTAAAAAAAAATGATGAAAATAATACTTTTTCTTCTTTGAAAAGGAGAAATCCAAGATATAAAACTAATACAGAGTTTCCTAATAAAAATTCTGATATGCATCAGGAGTTTACTAATAAGAGAAATTTTGATGATTGGATATGGGGTAAACATTCGGTA
Organism: Prochlorococcus marinus XMU1412; assembly: GCF_017696315.1. Lineage (NCBI taxonomy): Bacteria > Bacillati > Cyanobacteriota > Cyanophyceae > Synechococcales > Prochlorococcaceae > Prochlorococcus > Prochlorococcus marinus. The sequence continues at coordinate 305,678 of NZ_JAAORJ010000002.1, forward strand.
TATGAGGCTCTAAGAAGTGATAGTGCGATTAATAGGATTTGGTGTACTTCGGAAATTTTTTCTTCGGACAAATTCTATATCTTGCTTAAGGATCTTAAATCAAAAGGAGTTCTTATTGAAGAAGTTTCTTGGAACAGGCTTTCGCAATTGACATATGGTGCTTCACATCAAGGTGTCGCTTTGCAGTTAGCATGCTCTAAAACAATATCCCTAGAACAATTAATCGATTTTTCTAAAAAAAATTGTCCAAATCCTATAATAGTCGCATTAGACGGTATAACTGATCCTCATAATGTGGGTGCGATTATAAGATCAGCGGAAGCATTTGATTGCAAAGGTGTAATTATTCCTCAGAGAAGGTCTGCAGGATTGACTGGAACAGTCGCCAAGGTAGCTGCAGGAGCCTTAGAACACCTTCATGTAAGTAGAGTTGTTAACCTAAATAGATCACTTGAAGAACTTAAGAAAAATGGTTTTCTTGTCGCTGGCTTATCAGGAGATGGTCAAATAGCTATCTCAAATTTTCAAGAAAGAGCACCTTTGGTAGTTGTAGTAGGCTCTGAAGATAAAGGTATTTCTTTGCTTACTCAAAAAAAATGCGATTTTATATTAAGAATTTCTCTTAAAGGTAAGACTTCAAGTTTGAATGCCTCTGTAGCGGCCGCCATATCCTTATTTCACTTGACAAGTAAATAATTTTATTGTGATTAATCACTGTTTTAAGCACCACTAAAATGTGGTTGTTTCAATACATTTATATGATTAATAAAAATATATTGAATTTTCGCTACAAAATTGTATAGAATTTAACAAGAATTTAGGGTTTAACAGCCCAAAAAAATTGATTAGAAACTTTGGAAACAAACTTGGTTTAGCTTGGTGGGCTAAAATCGAGACAGATCAACCAAGTATTACCTACTGGTTTGGCCCATTTATTACTAAACGTAGTTTAAAAGAAAATATGTCTTCTTTTATTAAAGAACTTTCTGATGAAGGGTCCAAAAATATTAAGCACAATATAGTACGTTGCAAAAAAGAAGAACCATTAACTATTTGATGACTTTGATTTTAAGAAATAAATTAAGAAATGAATTTTAATTCTTTAAGAAAAGAAATTACTAGCAATAATGCTTCTGTTAAGGAATTAGTTAATGATATCTTTGCCAAAATCGATCATAAAGATCCTGAAATTAATTCGTATATTTGTACTACAAAAGATAATGCTATCTCGCAAGCAGAAAAGATTGATAAATTAATTCAAAATAAAGAAAAACTTCCTCCTCTCGCGGGGATGCCAATAGCGATAAAGGATAATATTTGCACCAAAGGAGTTGCAACAACTTGTGCAAGTAAAATGCTTAAAAGCTTTGTTGCGCCTTACGAATCCACCGCTTCGAGTAAATTATGGACTTCAGGGGCAATTTGTTTAGGGAAAACAAATTTAGACGAATTTGCAATGGGTAGTTCAACGGAAACTTCTGTATTTGGTGTCACTTCAAATCCTTGGGATATTAATAGAGTGCCAGGAGGCAGTTCAGGCGGTAGTGCTGCTTCAGTTGCCGCTGGATTTTGTGCAGCGGCTATAGGTTCTGATACAGGAGGATCAATAAGGCAACCAGCTTCTTTTTGTGGTGTCGTAGGTCTTAAACCCACTTATGGCAGAGTTAGCAGATGGGGACTTGTAGCATTTGCTAGCTCTCTTGATCAAATTGGCCCAATTACAAATACTGTCTCAGATGCGGCTGAAATTCTTTATTCCATATCTGGTAAAGACCCCTATGACTCAACATGTCTTGATAAGCCAGTACCAAATTATTTGACTGACTTAAATAAATCTATAAAGGGTTTAAAAATTGGAATCATTAAAGAATGTTTTGAACACCCAGGGCTTAATCCAGAAGTAAAGGAATCTGTTCTTTCTGGAGTTGATAGATTTCAAGCTTTAGGGGCTGAAATTATAGAAGTTGAATGTCCTAGATTTAACGATGGAATTGCGACATATTATGTAATTGCACCATCTGAAGCCTCCGCAAATTTAGCTAGATATGATGGTGTTAAATATGGTTACAGATCGAATGAAGGTTCAAATCTTATAGATATGACTTCCAAAAGTAGAGCTGAAGGTTTTGGAGATGAGGTACAAAGAAGAATTTTAATAGGTACTTATGCTTTGTCAGCTGGATACAGTGATGCCTATTACAAGAAGGCACAAAAAGTTAGGACACTCATAAGAAAAGATTTTGATAATGCTTTTAAGAAAGTAGATGTTTTATTAACTCCAACTTGCCCAACCACTGCTTTTTTGAAGGGAGATTTTGTCAATGATCCACTTTCAATGTATTTGTCTGATTTATTAACTGTTCCTGCTAATTTAGCAGGCCTCCCAGCAATCAGTATCCCTTGTGGTTTTGATACTAAAGGATTACCTATTGGAATGCAATTAATAGGCAATGTATTACAAGAAGATAGAATATTGAATTCCGCAAATATCTTTGAAATTGATGCTCAGGTAATTAAGAACAGACCTTTATTTTAAATTTGTATTAATAATTAATTTGTAATCACAAAGTATAGATCTTTTAGAAATTTTCTCTATCTTATATATATAAATTATTTGAATATGGCTTTCGTTCCGCTTCATAATCACAGTGACTACAGCTTACTTGATGGTGCCAGTCAAATTTCAAAAATTGTAGATAGAGCTTGTGATCTTGGAATGGAATCGATAGCTCTTACTGATCATGGAGTTATGTATGGTGTTCTTGATTTGGTCAAGAAGTGTAAAGAGAAAGGTATAAAACCAATTATTGGTAATGAAATGTACGTGATTAATGGTTCTATTGATGATCCTCAACCTAAAAAAGAAAAAAGATATCATTTGGTGGTTCTAGCAAAAAATTTTACTGGTTATAAGAATTTAGTGAAGTTGACAACAATTAGTCACCTAAATGGGATGAGAGGCCGAGGCATTTTTTCTAGACCATGTATTGATAAATCACTTTTAAGCAAATACAGTAATGGTCTAATTGTTTCTACAGCTTGTCTTGGTGGAGAGATACCTCAGGCTATCTTAAAAGGTAGATTAGACGTAGCAGAGGATATAGCTCTTTGGTATAAAAATTTATTTGCAGATGACTTTTATCTAGAAATACAAGATCATGGCTCTATTGAGGATAGAATTGTTAACGTTGAATTAATAAAAATTGGGAAGAAACACCAAATAAAAGTCATCGCTACCAACGACGCCCACTACTTATCAAGTATGGATGTTGAAGCACATGACGCTTTGCTTTGTGTATTAACAGGAAAACTAATAAGTGATGAAAAAAGATTGAGATATACCGGTACAGAATATATTAAAAGTGAAAATGAAATGCTTGAACTTTTTAAAGATCATATTGATGAAGAATCAATTATTGAGGCAGTGAACAATACAGTAGAAATTTCTCAAAAAGTTGAAGTATTTGATTTGTTTGGTAATTATAGAATGCCAAAATTCCCTCTTAACGAAGATACAGATTCATTTTCTTTCCTTACACAATTATCTAATAAAGGCCTTTTAAAAAGACTTAAAAAAAATGATCTTACAGAAGTTGATGAGAACTATAAAAAAAGACTATCTTCCGAATTAAAAATTATTAAAGATATGGGCTTCCCAGATTATTTTTTAGTTGTTTGGGACTATATCAAATTTGCTAGAGATAACTCTATCCCTGTTGGACCTGGTAGAGGTTCTGCAGCAGGCTCACTAGTAGCTTATGCTCTTCAAATTACAAATATAGATCCTGTTGAGCATGGATTGTTGTTTGAGAGATTTTTAAATCCAGCAAGAAAGTCAATGCCAGATATTGATACCGACTTTTGCATTGATCGGAGAAATGAAGTTATTGATTATGTTACTAATCGTTATGGAGAGGATAAAGTTGCTCAAATAATTACTTTCAATAAGATGACCTCTAAGGCAGTTTTAAAAGATGTTGCAAGGGTTCTAGACATACCATATGGAGAGGCGGATAAATTGGCTAAGTTAATACCGGTTGTAAGAGGGAAACCTCATAAATTAAATGAAATGATTGATAAGAATTCTCCTAGCCAAGAGTTTAGAGACAAATATATTAATGATAATAGGGTGAAAAAATGGGTTGATTTGGCTTTAAGAATTGAAGGAACTAATAAAACATATGGAGTTCATGCTGCTGGAGTTGTTATTGCATCAGATCCTCTTGACGAACTTGTACCTCTTCAAAGAAATAATGAAGGACAGATAATAACCCAATATTCTATGGACGATATCGAATCACTTGGATTATTGAAAATGGATTTCTTGGGTCTTAAGAATCTTACGATGATTGAAAAGACAGTTTCTCTTATTAATCAATCTACTGGAAAAAAAATAAATATTGATGAATTACCACAAAATGATGGTAAAACCTTTGAGCTTATTGGGAGAGGTGATCTTGAAGGTATTTTTCAACTTGAATCATCCGGCATGAAGCAGGTCGTTAAGGATTTCAAACCTAACTCTCTAGAGGATATTTCTTCAATACTGGCTCTTTATAGACCCGGTCCTCTTGATGCAGGCCTTATACCTAAATTCATCAATCGGAAAAATGGAAACGAAAAGATTGATTTTCCTCATCCTTTTATTAAGTCAATTCTTACAGAAACCTATGGAATTATGGTTTACCAAGAACAAATCATGAAAATTGCTCAAGACCTAGCCGGTTATTCTCTAGGTGATGCCGATTTACTTAGAAGAGCAATGGGGAAAAAGAAAGTTTCTGAAATGGTAAAGCATAGGAATATTTTTGTAGACGGCTCCATGAAGAAAGGTGTTAATGAAAAATTAGCAAATGATCTTTTTGATCAAATGGTTTTATTCGCTGAATATTGTTTTAACAAAAGCCATTCAACTGCTTATGGTGCCGTAACTTATCAAACTGCATTTTTGAAAGCCCATTTTCCTGTTGCATATATGGCAGCCCTTTTAAGCGTTAATTCTGGCTCTAGCGACAAGATGCAAAGATATATTTCTAATTGTTATTCCATGGGAATAGAAGTTATTTCACCGAGCATTAATTTTTCTGGTGTTGATTTCACTATTAAGGATAATCAGATTTTATTCGGGTTATCTGCAATTAAGAATTTAGGAGATTCTGCAATAAGAAATATAATTGAAAACCGAAATAGTTTTGGAACCTTTAAGTCTTTATCAGATTTGTGTGACCGTTTACCTTCTAATGTTCTTAACAAAAGAAGTCTTGAATCTCTAATTCATTGTGGGGCATTAGATGAGTTTTCAAATGATAATAATAGAGCTCAGTTATTGTCAGATCTTGAACATGTTGTTGAGTGGGCCTCTTCAAGAAATCGTGATAGATTATCAGGGCAAGGAAATCTATTTGACTCTAAAGAAGAATTTTCTAATGTTGCTTTTTCAGATTCACAATTAGCTAAGGTTGATGATTATTCACTCATTGAGAAATTAAAGTTAGAAAAGCAGCTATTAGGCTTTTACTTATCTGACCATCCTCTAAAGCACTTAACTAAGCCAGCAAAACTTATATCACCTATAAGCATTTCACAGTTAGAAGAAACAAAAGATAGAACCAAAGTCTCATTAGTTGGAATGATCCCTGATTTGAAGCAAATTACAACGAGAAAAGGAGATAGGATGGCTATAGTTCAGCTTGAAGATCTTTCTGGAAGTTGCGAAGCAATAGTTTTTCCAAAAACCTATGTCAGATTATCAGAATTTCTTTTGACTGATACTAGATTATTGTTGTGGGGAACAATAGACAAAAAAAGTGATAAGACTCAATTAATAATTGATGACTGTAGAGAAATAGATAATCTTAAATTGCTTATTATTAATCTTGAAAGTTCTCAAGCATCAGATGTAAGAGTACAAAATACATTAAGAAACTGTTTAACTAAATTTAAACCTGATAAAGATAGATGTGGAATCAAGATTCCTGTTTTAGCTGCAGTAAGAAATAAAAACAGTGTTACCTACGTTAAATTTGGTGATCAATTCTGTATTGGAGATATTCAAGGAGTATGCAAATTATTAGAAGAAAAATCATTTCAAGTTAATTTGAAATCTTTAGTTTCCTAGATTAACTTTTATCCTCGAAATTTTGAGTTGCAGGTTTGAAGGCTGCTTTAGCACGTTGTATGTTCATTGGAATATTTTCAATACCAAAAAAAGATCCAGGCTCTTTATCCCAACTAGCTGATAATATTCCAAAACTCAATCCTGCTAGTCCTAACAAAAAAAACAATGCTGAAATTGCAATTGTTGATGAAGGAGGTATTTCAGCAATATTTCTTGTAACTATAATGTAGCTAACAACAAAAACCGACATCCCTAGTATTGTGGGAATTCCTGCTGTAAAAAATATTCTTCTTGCCATTCTATCGGCAACGTACTTAGGTATCCCACTTGATGATATCTTTGGTCTAGTTTCAGTATTAGAAGCTTTTTCTAGATTAGCAAACGCAGTTTTCTCAGAGTAATTTTTTTTCTTTTTAGATTGAGTCTTTTTTTTAGATTGCTTTTTTTTCATTAATTGAAATCATCCTCTGATTCCAATTTTCTTTACTAGTTCTTGATATTTCTGAACGTTTTTGTCTTTAATGAAAGATAGTAATCTTTTCCTTTTACCAATCATTTTTAATAATCCTTGCCTTGAAGCAAAATCATGAATATTTCCTTGGAGGTGGTCACTTAATTTCGATATTTTTTTTGAAAGCAGTGCTACTTGAACTTCAGCTGAACCTGTATCAGTTGGATGTACTTGATGAGTCTCAATTAGCTTCTGTTTTTCAGCTGTATCTAATGACATAAAAATTTAATTCTTTATATACTATGATACTACGTCATCTAGCTAAATTACTACTATCCTTATCTAGATGATTCATAGCTAATTTCAATAAATTTTCAAATGATAAATTATTTTCTTTTTTAGCAAGGAGATCTATTTCTTTAAAAATAATTGGCAAAATATTCTTGATTTCTTTACTTTTGTAATTTAATGATTGAAGGGTTAACTGAAGGTCCTCGATCATTTGATTAGTTTCAGGATCCTTAATCTCAAATTCATCTTTCCCTTTTTTATCTTCAAATTTTATTTCATTTTTAAATTTATTATTTAATTCTAAAATTAACCGATCACACATTTTTTGTCCTACGCCAGGTACCGTACAAATTAACTTTTTGTTTTGTGACTTTATTGCATTGATAACTTCAGTAATGGAAAATTTATTTAATATCCCCATACCGATTTGAGATCCAACACCTCTGATACTTAAAATTTCAATAAAGAAATTCTTTTGATTCTTTGATGTAAAGCCAAATAATAAATCTGAATCTTCTTTCTTTATATGTTTTAACCAAAGAGTGATTTTTTTATTAGATATCTGATTTGTTTTTAATTTGAGAAAAAAAGATTCTAGTATTTGTATTTCATATCCTAATCCTTGACAATTTATTAAAACAAAAAACTTTTGATTAGTTTGCCATAAATCAACCAAATCCCCATTTATCCAACTAATCAATTAACCACCATCCACCTGACATCCAATTAGCGCTCCTGCAGTCCCACCAGCAGGTACGGCCCAAAATCTGTCTTTACCCCTGGAGGAGGATAGTGCTATTCCAGCACCAAGAATACCTCCAATAACAGAGCCTTCACTACAGTCATTGTCATCTATTTTTTCGGCTTTACTTTGACCTCCACAAGGTATTACAACGTCAACTTCATAACTTTTTACGTAGCCTGGGTTTGATTTCGTTCCAGGAATATACTCTTCTCTATATTCAGTTCTTGTACAAGTTACTGACTTTGGTGTTGTTGCTTTAACTTGAACAATAGGAGAAAAACAAAATAATAAAGCTAAATAGTAAAATTTCACCGTTTTTTTTTACTCTACTGATATTCTATGTCCTTTTGATTATTTTGGTAGTAGTTATAATAGTTCCTAATAAAACTAGTGATGCACCAAATAAAAAATTTATGTTTATTATTTCACTAAAAAACAAAATCCCCCAAATTGAACCGAATAAAACTTGTAAATAGTTAATTGTTGATGCTTCAGAAGCAGGTAAATTTTTTAATCCTACAGTTAAGAAAGTCTGTCCTAATTGAGTAAATAAGCCAATACCTATTATCCAAACTAATTCATTCCAATTTGGGGTAACCCAGTTCAATAATACAATTGGTAATAAAGTTATAAAAGAAACAAGTGGAAAATATTCAATAATTACATAAACATCTTCAGTAAATGAAAGTTTTTTAACTGTAACGTAAGCCAATGCGGTACAGATTGCTCCAAGAAATGCTATTAAAATTGAAACATTTTCAATTTCAACGTTTATATTTGATAATTGACTTGGATTTAATATTACTAATATTCCAATCCAGCCAATAATTAAAGCAAAAATTATGTTTCGAGTTATTTTTTCATTTATAAAAATGCCAGCAAATATAGATATAAAAATAGGATATGTGTACTGAATGACGGTAGATATACTAAGAGGCATATTTCTTATTGCATAAAAAATACAAACTAAAGCTAAAGTTCCTAAAACACCTCTTAAAATGAGTAAAGGTCTGTTTTTTCCCCATGGATTTATTTTTTTTAGATTAATTATAAAAAATGTAATTATTAAACTTAACAATGATCTGAATAATACTAATTCATAAATAGGTATCCTTTTATCAATATTTTTTACACACAAAGTCATCAAACTGAAGAAGAATGAGGCAAATACTAAATTAAACTTATTCAATGAATTAAATCGGTTTTCTAATTTTTCGATATTTATCATTTAAAAAATAGTTTTTTTGTGAAATTAAGTAGATTCTTATTTCATTTTGACCTATAACAAATAAATCATTATTTATTTGTTGATAAAAATCTCAATGGTTCATTCTATACACCCAAGAACTATTCAAGAGGTTAAGGAAAAAGCAGATATTGTTGACGTTATATCTGAACATATTGTTCTTAAGAAGAAAGGCAAAGAATTCGTTGGCATTTGTCCTTTTCATGATGATACTAAGCCATCTATGACAGTATCACCAAGTAAACAATTCTATTATTGTTTTTCTTGTGGGGCTGGTGGTAACTCTATTAAATTTTTAATGGAATTTACTCGTGCAAATTTTTCAGATGTTGTACTTTCTCTTGCTAAAAAGAATAATGTTAATGTTGAAAATCTTGAGGGTCCCCAAGTAGAAGCTTATAAAAAACAATTATCTCGAAAGGAAGAGCTTTATAAAATATTAAGAGTCACCAAAAATTGGTTTAAGTCTCAATTAAATAATTCTCTAGGTTTTGAAGCTATGAAATATTTAACATCCAAGAGAAACTTGAGTAATAAAATTATTGATGACTTTGAATTAGGTTTTGCTCCAAATTCATGGAATGATTTATTTAACTATCTTTCAAAGGTTGAAAAATTTCCTATAAATCTAATATTGGCTTCAGGTCTTGCAATTTCTAAAGATAATTCTGACAAGATTTATGATCGTTTTAGAAATAGATTAATCGTTCCAATACATGATATGCAGGGACGTGTAGTTGCCTTTGGTGGAAGATCTCTTGATGGAAAAGAACCCAAATATCTTAATTCTCCAGAATCAGAGATATTTGAAAAAGGGAAAATGTTGTTTGCATTTGAAAAAGCATCTAGCAATATAAGAAAAAGTGACAAAGCTATTATTGTTGAGGGATATTTTGATGTTATTTCTCTTCATTCAAAAGGTATTGCTAATTCTGTAGCTTCCCTCGGCACAGCATTAAATAAGTATCAAATTTCTCAACTATGTAGATGTACAGATAATAAAAATATAATCTTGAATTTTGATTCTGATAATGCAGGGATATTAGCTACAAAAAGGGTAATAAAAGAAGTCGAAAGCCTATCTCTCCATGATCAAATTAATCTTAAGATACTTCAAGTTAATGATTTTAAGGATGCTGACGAATTTTTGAATAGTCATACTCCTGAAGACTATATTAACCAAATTGATAATTCATCCTTTTGGATTGATTGGGAGATTGATCAGATCTTTAAAGATAAAGATTTAACTAAGTCTGAAAATTTCCAGAGTGTTATTTCTTCATTGGTAAAATTGTTGAGCAAATTACCTCAATCATCAACAAGAACTCATTACTTACAAAAAGTTTCCGAACGATTGAGTAAGGGACAAGCAAGGTTAGCAATACAGTTTGAACAAGATTTAAGAAACCAAGTTAAGGGATTTCGTTGGCATGGCAGATCGAAAAAATTTGAACAACCAAATGAAATTTCTCGGCGTGAGAAAAATGAATCAGAAATAATTTTTTATTATTTGCATTGCCCTGATCTTCGCTTATTTATTCGCGATGAATTTCTCAAAAGAGAAATTAATAGTTTTAATACCAATCATATTCAAAATTTATGGGAAGCTATTTCAAAAATTGAACAAAATAATTTAGGTTTAAATTATTTAAATGAATTAAAAGAATCTAATAGTCAAAATCTTCAAAAAGAGTTTTTTGCTATTGACTTAATTTCACTTCTTCCTGATCACTTAGCTCTTTATAATCCTGATTCATCAAATAAAATTAATAATTTTGTTAATCCAAATGAGTTGTTTTTAACATTGCTGACTAATCCTAAAGATAATTTACTTGGAACTTTATCACTTCTTGAAAAATATAATTCTTTAAAAAGATGTAGACACTTGATCGAATCTTGGGGATCACAAAGATTAAAAACTTTAGAAAATTGCATTTCTATTTTAATTGATAATCCTTCTTCAGGTTCCTCAGAGACTAATAAAGAGATAGATGATCTCTTTAAGGATTTAAACTCAGATGCGATTAAATTTCAGGAATTATATTACTTAGAAAGACAACATATAAGTTTTTTAGATAAACAACGCTGTGGTAATTTTATTGCTAGCTAGTATATTTTATTTAAATTTATAGGCAGTATTTTTTAATCATATTTTTTACCTTTTTGGGCTTGTCTTCAAGAATATAAGCTTCCACTTCTTTTGCATAAGTTCCAGAAAAATTGGAAGTAGAAAACTCTAATGATCTCCTCTTACTTTGATGTAATTTAGCTTCTAAATTTTTTATATCCCCTACTGTTTTATTGTTGTTACATTTTTGTATAGCATGAGTAGCTTCATGTCTTAATGCTTTTCTTATTGCCAATTTTGTTTTGAAGTTGTCTTTATTTACTCGCTGTGTTTCATTTCTGTAATTTGTTTTCTTTTTTGCATTTTCAGTACATATTATTATTTTATTTTCTACAAAATTATGTAGGCCTTTTATTTCTTTATTTAAGAGACATTCAATTTTATTTTCTTCAACTTCATAGTTTGCTTTTATTAATAAGTCAAGAATCTCTTTATCTAATTTGCTTAAAAATATAATAAATTCCATTTTATTTTTTTACTTTACTATAGTTGGGATCCGTTCTATATCAGTTGTAGATGAGCGACTTAAGAAATTCTTATTCATCGTCCAACTTTTTGGTGTTTTCGTAATAGCCCATGTAATTGCATTGTTATTAAATCTTTTATTTAATAAATCGATAGTTCTCATGAGAATTGCTGATTTTTTTAGGTCTTTCTGAGATTTGTAATTGATAACTGATTGCTGTAAATATTCGCTATTAGTTAAATCCTGCATTAAAACACCAGCCTTTGAAAATTTATGCTCGGGATTATAAATTTCTTTAGATAATTCAACTACTATTTTTAAAATGCTGTTTGTGTCGTCTGTTGCATTTGTAAGTTTTCTATGAGCACTTCTTTGATAATTTTGACTTGAATATTTACTGGTTCTTGCAAATACTCTAATATTAGATGATTGCAAATTCTGACTTCTCATTTTTTCAGATGCTTTTATTGCGTGAGCCGCTAGTGCTTGAGTTAAGTCTTCCAATTTTGTGACAGGAGTACCGAAACTTCTGCTTACCTGAATTTCTTTTTTTGATTTCTTGTTTTTTTCTATAGGCAGACATTTATAACCTTTCAGTTCTAATTGCAATCTTTTTCCTACTATGCCAAGTTTCTTGATGATTTCATTTTCTTCCATATCTCTTAATTCTTTCGCATTCTTAATACCTTTACTTTGCAACCAATTAGAGGTTTGTTTCCCGACTCCCCATATCTTATCTACACTAATTCTTTTTAAATAATTATTCTCATTTCTAGTTCTAGCTAAATCAAATATTCCAGCTGAATAATCAATATTTTTAGCTAATTTATTAGCAATTTTTGCTCTTACTTTATTTTCTCCTATTCCTACTGTTATGGTAATCCCTAGATTCTGATATATTAATGATCTTATATTTCTTGCCCAAGGATATAGATTTTTATCATTAGGTCTAGAAATTGAGACAAATGCTTCGTCAATGGAATAAATTTCTATTTCTTCACAGTAGTTTTTTAGTAAATTCATTAGTCTTCTGCTCATATCGCCGTAAAGAGAGTAGTTTGAGCTTAAGACTGCTACATCTAATTTATTTAATTGTTCTTTGATCTTAAAATAAGGAGTTCCCATTTTAATTTTTAAAGCTCGTGCTTCAGGACTTCTCGCAATGATACATCCATCATTATTAGATAAAATTACTACTGGTTTATTTCTCAAATTCGGATTAATATTTTGTTCACATGACGCATAAAAATTATTAGCATCTATAAGAGCTATAGCAACATTACTTGAGATTTTCATAAATAGCTATGTATTGAGTAAATAACAACCCCCCATATCTGTACATCAATATGGTTTTTAAAGCTAAAATCAGGATAATTATGATTTTCTGCCTTTAAATATAATTCATCATTTTTTATAGATAATCTTTTTATTGTAAATTCTCCGTCTATCATTGCGATAACAATATCCCCTGGCTTGGCGATTAAACTCTTGTCTACTATTATTAAATCTTTATCTTTAATTCCTGCGTTTATCATTGAGTCACCTTTAACTCTAAGAAAAAAAGTGCTAAACGGATTAGATATTAAATGTTCATTTAAATCAATATTTTCTTCCGTATAGTCATCTGCGGGAGAAGGAAACCCTGCAGATACCGAATCATTTAATAAGGGGATTCTAAATTTTCTAGTAGCTGAACCAAAGGAATCCAAGATTTAAATTAATAGTATATATGTACTATATAATAAAAATTCAAAAAATAGTTAGTTATTAAAGTTTTATAGATTAATTTTAGGTTAAATTTAATCTTTTTAGGAGCGATGGTAAGGGGAGTTGTTAGATATAGAAACAGCTCTATAGATTTGCTCGATTAGAATTAATCTAGCTAATTCATGAGGAAAAGTTAAAGGAGACAAACTTAGTATAAGATCTGAATTATTTTTTATATCTGAACTTATTCCATCGGTGTCACCGATTAAGAAATTAATTTTTTTATTTTTAAAACTTAAGAGAAAAGAACATAGTTCAACTGAATTGAACTGCTTCCCTTCTTCACTTAGGCAGATAATAATATTGTTATTAGATCTAAGATTATTTAAATTAAAAGTCTTTAACTCATTAATGATAAGTTCAGGCATTCTTTTTTTGTATTGATTAATTCCATCTCTAATCCAAAGTTTTTTTATTTTGCCGATAGCATAAATTGTTAATCTATTACTCTGAAGCATAAGTAAATATTAAAACTAATTATTCATCAAGAAGATAATTAAATTCATCATATAGTTCCTCTTCATTTGTTAATTTTTTAGAAAAATTAGGTTTTCTAGGATTCTTATTAATTTGATTAAGCTCACTTTTTCTTAGTGAATTATTAACGCTAGAAGTCTCTTCTAAAGATTCTGAATTATCAATTAACGAATAAAAAATTTTATTGGGATCTTCTGAATTAAGTGGATTAGAGATTAAATTATCATTGTTAGATATATTTGCGTAATTACTTATATTTTTATTTTCGTTATTTAAATTTTTATTTTTTTTTAATTTATTGAGTTTATCTAAATTTTTTTTTGATAAGCTCATGATATAAAGTATTAAATAAATTCATATTTAATTTAAACATATTATTTATCTTTTAGATGAATTTTAAAAACCATCATCAAAAAAAAAGGTTTGGACAGCACTGGTTGGTAAATAAAAAAATATTAGAAAAAATCAAAGAAATTGCTTTTCTTAATGAAAATGACTTTATTTTAGAAATTGGTCCAGGTAAAGGAGCTTTAACATCTAAGTTATTAGATTCAGAAATTAAAAAATTACATGCGATTGAATTAGATAAAGATTTAATAAATTTATTGAATGATAAATTCAATAATAATGATAAGTTTTCACTTCAGCAGGGAGATATTCTTACCGTAAATTTAGATTCAATTAATAAAAAGATTACAAAAGTGATTGCAAATATTCCATATAATATAACAGGCCCAATATTAGATATTTTTATAGGGAGATTGGGCATTATAAGAAACTATAATTACGATAAAATAATTTTTTTAATGCAGAAAGACGTTGTAGATAGGATTTTGTCAAAAGAAGGAAGCCCCAACGCTGGTGCGCTTAGTGTAAGGATGCAACTCTTATCAAAAATAAAAAAAATTTGTGATGTACCGCCTTCATCTTTTAGTCCGCCTCCAAAAGTTTTTTCTTCTTTAGTAGTTTTCGAACCAATTAAAAATGATTTAAGATTAGATATTAGTATAGAAAAATATATAGATAAACTTCTTCGAATTTCATTTAATTCAAGAAGAAAAATGCTTAGAAATACTCTTAACTCAATACTTTCAAATGAAGAGTTAAATGAATTATCTGAAGATTCAAAAATTTGTTTTAATTTAAGACCACAAGATATTTCAATTGACCAATGGATAAAGCTTGCAGAAAATTGTATTAAAATTAAAAAATTAAAAATTTAAGTATATGCAAGATATAACTAACACGAAAATTATTATAAAATCTCCTGCCAAAATAAATTTACACCTTGAGGTTATTGGTAAAAGAGAGGATGGATTCCATGAGTTAGCAATGATTATGCAAAATATTGATCTTTCTGATTATTTAGAATTTCAAATAAACAATGAAGGTTTAGTTAAGCTTGATTCTGATTGTAATGATTTAAGCTTATCTAGTGATAACTTAATTGTTAAATCTGCAAATCTTTTAAGGAAAAATTCAAAAATAGATTTAGGTGCGAATATATTTTTAAGAAAAAATATTCCAATTGGTGCAGGATTAGCTGGTGGCTCCAGTAATGCAGCAGCAACATTAATTGGTCTTAATAAATTATGGGATTTGAACTTAGATCAAGAAACATTATGTTCATTAGCATCAACTTTAGGATCTGATATTCCCTTTTTTATAAATGGAGGTATCCAATTATGTTTTGGAAGAGGCGAAATTCTGGAGAAATTAGATTCAAAATTTGAATATGGAGTAATTCTTTTAAAAAATCCCAGTGTATCAGTATCTACTGCTGAAACTTATAAAAAATATAGCAATAGATTTTGTGATCAATATCTTACTAGTAGAGAAATGATTGAGAACATAAGAAAAAATTTAAGAGATAATGGTTTAAATAACTTAAATTTTGATAATCAACATTTAACTATAAAAAATGATTTGCAGTTAGTTGTTGAAAATGAAAATGACTCTGTAAAGCAGGCATTATATTTACTTTCTAAGTTAGAGAATAGTCTGTCATTTTCAATGAGTGGGTCAGGCCCCACATGCTTTGCACTTTTTAAAGATGTAGAGACTGCTAAAAAAGAATTAACTGCAAATTATAAATTATTTAAGGATAATGGTTACGATTCATGGGTTTGCACTTTCCTTGAAAAGGGAATAACATTTATTTAAATTTTTTTTCACAAAATTTTATTGTGGCAGATAATAGTAATGAAAATATTGAAAAAAATATTCCCGAAAAAGGACCATTAAATTTTATTGTAGGATCATTAACCAGTCTTTTATTATTTATTTTTTTTTATTTTTTAAGTAATAAAATTGCAATTTATTTTTCAATACATAAACCATCTAATTCTTCTGAAATAGTCCAAAATATTTCTTCTAGTATTAATACCTTAATAATTGGATTATCTTTTTTGCTAACTTTTTCTTTTGCTTTTATAGGTATAGGACTTTTTATTGTATTTATTCGAAGTTTTTTTCTGAAGAAAAGTTGAATTGGGCATATCATTAAGAAAACTCTTTCTTTGAATGTCTTTACATGACTTGGGACTTTTAATACTTTTGCTTTCACCAGGAATGATTTTGTCAATATTACTTCTTATAACATTTGCTGAAGGAGGTTAAATTAATCAAAGTGGTAGGATTATATATGTGATTAATTAGGTAATTAATTGTGGCTGGAACATTATTATTTAATGCTTTGAAAGAGGCAATTGATGAAGAAATGGCAAATGATGTAAATGTTTGCGTTATGGGGGAAGATGTTGGTCAATATGGAGGATCTTACAAGGTTACTAAGGATTTATATGAGAAATATGGAGAGTTAAGAGTCTTAGATACTCCAATTGCGGAAAATAGTTTTACAGGAATGGCCGTAGGTGCAGCAATGACTGGGCTAAGACCAATAGTAGAAGGAATGAATATGGGTTTTTTGCTTTTAGCGTTTAATCAGATATCTAATAATATGGGGATGCTTAGATATACAAGCGGAGGAAATTATAAAATTCCATCAGTAGTTCGAGGACCTGGAGGGGTTGGTCGTCAACTTGGTGCTGAACATAGTCAAAGACTTGAAGCATATTTTCATGCAGTTCCCGGTATAAAGATTGTTGCATGCAGTACACCTACAAATGCTAAAGGTTTAATGAAAGCAGCTATAAGAGATGATAATCCGGTTCTATTTTTCGAACATGTTCTCCTATACAATTTGTCTGAAGAATTACCTGAGGGAGATTATACTTGCGCTTTAGATCAGGCTGACGTAGTAAAAGAAGGTAAAGATATTACTTTATTGACTTATTCAAGAATGAGACATCACTGCCTTAAAGCTGTCGAAGAATTAGAAAAAAACGGAATTGATGTTGAGTTAATCGATTTAATAAGTTTAAAACCATTTGATATGCAAACTATCTCAAAATCAATAAGAAAAACAAATAAAGTAATTATTGTTGAGGAATGTATGAAGACTGGAGGTATTGGTGCAGAATTAATTGCCTTGATAACAGAAGAGTGTTTCGATGATCTTGATGCCCGACCAATTAGATTATCAAGTCAGGATATTCCAACTCCGTATAATGGAAATCTTGAGAATTTGACAATAATCCAACCACATCAAATAGTTGAAAAAGTTGAAGATTTAATTAGTGGGAGTATATAGGCAATGAAAAGAAGGCAAGGTTGGCTTTTCTTTATTATATTTCTACTTACTTTATCTGTTTATCTATTAATAAATTATCCCTTACAGTTGGGATTGGATTTAAAAGGTGGATCTCAACTTACACTACAAATTATTAAAGACGAAGGTAAGGTAACAAGGGATGAACTTGAAGCAGTTAATTCGGTTATAGATAAACGTGTAAACAATTTAGGGGTTTCTGAGTCTAACTTGCAAACTTTGGGTGGTGATCAATTAATTTTAGAATTACCTGGCGAACAAAATCCATTAGTTGCTTCAAGGGTTTTAGGTAAGACTGCATTATTAGAATTTAGAACTCAAAAAGAAGGAACATTTACAGATTTAAAAAACCTGCAACTACAGAGATTGAGTATTAAAGAATTAATTGAACAATATTCCTCTTTAGAAAAAAGTCAATATGATAATAATCTTTTAAAAAGCATTCAAGATGAGCTTAAAGAGATAGAGCAAGAATCAAATTACTTATCTACTAGTAATGATTTATATGGAAAGTTAATTGAAATTAAAAAGTATATTGATAAAGAAATTACAAATTTATTTGTTAAAACAGATTTATCTGGAAAGGATCTTATTAACGCAGGAAGGAGACAAGAACAAACAAATAGTAATTGGGAAGTTTTATTGACTTTTAGTAATTCAGGAGGTGAAAAGTTTGCAGAAATTACAAAGTCAATTGCTGGCACTAATCAACTATTGGCTATCATTCTAGATGGCGAATCAATAAGTGAAGCCAGTGTTGGTAATCAATTTGCTAATACTGGGATTACAGGTGGATCAGCAACAATAAGTGGTAATTTTACTGCTGAAAATGCTAGAGAGTTAGAAGTTCAACTTAAAGGAGGTTCATTGCCATTGCCAATTGAAATAGTAGAAACTAACACCATAGGAGCTTTGTTGGGATCCAATAATATTTTAAAAAGTCTTTATGCAGCTATTACTGGATTGATTTTTGTTGGTATATTTATGATTTTTAATTATAGAATTTTAGGCTTTGTTTCAGTTCTTTCTCTAGTACTTTATGGTTTCTTTAACTTAGCCCTATATTCTTTAATTCCTGTAACTTTGACTTTACCAGGAATATCTGGGCTTATACTTAGTGTTGGTATGGCTGTTGATGCGAATATTCTAATATTTGAGAGAATTAGAGAAGAATTATATGATGGTAATACTCTTACAAGATCTATTGATAGCGGTTTTCAAAGAGCTAATTCATCCATAGTTGATGGCCATATTACAACTCTTCTAAGTTGTTTTGTATTGTTTTTATTAGGTACAAATTTTGTTAAAGGTTTTGCGGCAACATTAGGCATTGGAGTCTTAATAAGCTTGTTTACCTCATTAAATTGTTCAAAAACTATTTTGCGATTTTTTACAACATATCAATCTTTAAGACAAAAAAATCTCTATCTTCCCAGGAATAATTTTTCAAATTAAATTTTTTCTAATTTTCTCATGAAATATAATCTTGAACTAATAAAAAATAAAAGAAAGATAATTGGTTTATCAACTGTTCTTATATTGTTGAGTCTTTTAGGTATTTTATATTCTACTTTTAATACTTCTTATAAGAAACCTATAAATTTAGGTATGGATTTTGTTGGGGGAAATGAACTAAGAATAGAGAGAGTTTGTGAAGAAGATTGTTCTAATTTTTCCCCTGATTCAGTTTTAGAAAAATTAAGAAAGATTTCTACAAATAAAAACGTTTTAAATAATATTAAATTACAATTCCAAAATAATAATAAATTAATTTCAATAAGAACTCCTTATTTGAGTATCGAAGAATCAAATAATCTTATTAATAATCTTGATAATATCGTTGGGCCTCTAAATTATGAGAGTAAGGATTCAAGATTAATAGGTCCAAAGCTTGGGAAAAGATTACTTACTAATTGCGTTACTTCTTTGTTAGTTTCTTTATTTTCAATATCTTTATATATAACAATTAGATTTGACAAAAAGTATGCATTATTTGCACTATTAGCTTTATTCCATGATTTAGTAATTGTTTTTGGTATATTCTCTTGGTTGGGAATTATATTATCTGTCGAGGTAAATAGTTTATTTGCTGTGTCATTGTTAACTATTGCCGGTTATTCTGTAAATGATACTGTTGTTATATTTGATAGGATTCGTGAGAATTTAAAATCAAATAAAGAAGGCTATAACGAAACTATTCAATTATCAGTTAACGAATCATTTAGGAGAACAACGTTTACCAGTGTTACAACTCTTTTCCCTTTATTAAGCATAATTTTGTTTGGATCATACTCACTATTTTGGTTCTCTTTGTCCTTATCTTTAGGAATTATAGTTGGAAGTTATTCAAGTATTTTATTGGCTCCATCTTTGTTGCTGCAAGACTGATCTTAACCTTCATATTTTATGAAATTAAATTACTATTTGATAATTTTATTTTCTTTGGTTTTAATAGATCTTTCTACTGAGTTAAGAATATTATTTGATCATTTTACTTTTAGTTCACTATATTTTGCTATTGGTAAACATCCCTTAGCTTTCTTTATACTTTTTTCATATCCATATTTATATAAAAAATTAAATAAGTAGTTTTTAAATATCTTTAATTGATTCTTTGATTATAACCTGTATTACTACAGCTAATGGAAGAGATAGAATTAAGCCTAATGGACCAAAAATGAAGGTGAATCCAAATTGCGAAATTAATGTTAGGCCAGGAAGTAAGTTCGCTTTTCTTTTCATTATAGATGGCATTATTATATAGCTTTCAATATTTTGAATGATTACATATGCTCCTAATACGGCCAATGGCTTCCAAAAATTATCTAGTAGTGCAATTGAGATAGGAAATATACCACTAATAACTGGACCTATATTTGGAATCACATTAAGAACCATTGCTATTAAAGCATTTGAGACAACATATTTGACATCTAATATAGATAAAATTATTAATGATAATAAACCTACTGATAATGAGCTTATTACCATAGAAAAGGTCCAATTTGCTAATGCAATATTGCATTTTTCCAGAATATTTCTAAATTTGTTACGGTAATTTTTTGGTATTAATAGAAGTATATTTTCTTTATATTGTTTTGGTTCAATAGAAATCATCAAACTTACAGCTAATACGAATATTAATTTCAAGAGACCTGAACCCAGATTACCCGCTATATTTATTAAATTCTTAAAGCTTTCTTGTATAGCTTTTGCAATAGTTGAGACATCTGGAATGGTAACTACATTATTTATAAGATTGAATATGTCTATAACGTTTTCTGATTTTTCGCCATAAAACAGATTATTAAGTTTGTTCAGATTTGTATTAATCAAAATATTTATTTTTGATAAACCATTTGGAATATCGAGTAGTATTTCATTGAATTCTTTTATGAACGGAGGCAATACAAGAATAAAAATAGTAAATACGATTACTGATATAACAGTTAATACAAGAAACAAAGAAAGTGATCGAGGAATTTTCAATCCCTTTTGCATTTGATTACATAAATTACATACAATATTTGAAATTACTAAAGAACAAATTATTAGTAGGAGAAAATCCCTTAAAGTCCATATTATTAACAAAGTGATTAATATTACTACTAACTTGAAATATGATGAACTACTCAATTTTTAAAAATATTCTAATTCTTTTCAGAATATCCTAATCCATTTGATTTGGCATAACTATTTGCAAATCTCATAAATCTATCGAAGTCTGATGTGTTCTTCCAAATATAAACTGCTTCTAAGAAAATGGGTTCTCCATCAACAAACTTTACTTTAACTTCCCTAGTTAATATTTCACCTTCGGAATCAATCATACGCATACCTGTGATTTCTCCGTCTGTAATTGAAGATAATGCTTGAGGTTTTTCGAACAAAAATAATGCTTGGCCGGTGGTACCATCTTTACTTCTAGTCAGTCTTATTTCAGGCACTACTGGTTCATCTGTTCCCTCATAAAATTGTATTTTTGCAGTGTTATTTGCTGTCATAATATTCGGTTAATAATTTTTTATCTTAGGAAATATTTTTTACATTCGTTTGTAATTATTTTATAAAACATTATTTATTAACTCTAGAATCCTTTCATCATATTTCTTATCGGTTAAATCTAAAAACTTTATATTTGTTTTGCCAACCTTTTCAAATTCATAACACTTATCGTAATAATCTAGAACTGCTCTGCAAACTAAGTCCCATTTCTCATGATTAATTGATTCAAGAGCTATTTTTGTTCTTTGCGGTCCTAGTCTTTTTTTTATCCTTAATACAGATTCTTGGAGTTCCTCTTTCTTAAAAACACTATAAGTATCTATCAACTCATCTAACCTGTTAGATTCACTTCTTATAATTTCAATTCTCCTAGAATGTTTCATCTGATTGAAGAATTCATGAGGAATTTTGCATTTACCTATATTTGCACTTTCAGCTTCTACAAAAATATTATTAGAACATGTAAAAGAATTTAATTTTTCTGCAATTATATTTTCAAATTGTTCATTTGAAGGTTGTTCTTTCATTCCTAAACCTCCAAATGTACTACCTCTATGACAAGCAAATCCTTCAAGATCAATAGTTTGATATTTATTTTTCTCTAGTAATGATAATAATCTTGTCTTTCCTGTTCCTGTTTTTCCGCCAATAACCACTATATTAAATTTTTTTGAGAAAGTATCTAATACCCATCTTCTATATATTTTGTATCCTCCGTCGAGTGTTATAGGATTTAATTTGAATTTTTCTAATAACCATGCAATACTTTGTGAACGCATTCCTCCTCTAGAGCAATATATTTTGATAATAAATTCATTATTTTTATTAGGAATAGTTTTATAAGATTCAATACTCATGAACAAATTATCAAGAAGTAATTCCATTTTTTTTTCAAAAAATTTTAATCCCTCTATTACTGCTTTTTTTCTTCCTTCTTTTTTATAAAACGTACCAATTATAGATCTCTCATCATTATCAAATAGTGGAATGTTAATAGAATTAGGCAGGTGTCCTTTATAATATTCACTCGGGCTCCTAACATCTATAAGTGGTCCTTTAAAACTTCTAAATTTCTCTAGTTCTTTTCTTTTGAAATACATGGATAGTTTTTATTTTTTAGATTGATTTTTTAAAATGAATAACAAAGAACACGATAACTATAGTAATGCTACCTTAGATCTGATAAAAAAATTTGTAGATTCCAATCAAAGAAAAAGGATAAATTCATTAAGTCAAATAGAATCTGAAGTCGAAAATATTTTTAATATTGGACCTTCACTGTTTGATATCTTTGATAGAGATGGAGATGACTGGGCTGCTGGTTGGATATTGCAAGTATTAAAAAAATTTAAGCCTGAATTCTTTGAAAACTCTAAATTCAATAATTGGTTTAATACATATTCAGATATTGATATTAATTATGAAGATTTGCAATTAATGTTGGTTGAGCAAAAATTTGAGGAGGCAGATAGATTAACAAGTTCCTACTTACGAAAATTAGCTGGAAAATTAGCTGAAAAACGTGGATATGTTTTCTATAGTGAAGTTAAGAATATGTCAGGTAAGGATTTAGAAACAATAGATAGATTATGGACTATTTATTCTACTGGTAGATTTGGATTCTCAATTCAAGCAAAGATATTAAAATCAGTAGGAAAAAAATATGAACTAATGTGGCCAAAAATAGGTTGGAAAAAAGAGGGATTATGGACTAGATATCCGGGATCTTTTCGTTGGTCATTGGATGCTCCTGATGGACATATGCCTTTAATAAATCAACTAAGAGGAGTAAGACTTATGGACTCCATCCTACGGCATCCAGCTATTGCAGAAAGACATAATAATATTCTTTAAATTGAGGTATTTAATAAGTTAATATTAAGAAAGTATCAAAATATTATTATGTCCTTATTCCGGGGCAAAAATATTTTAAAAAGATTTTTTAAAAGACCAAAGATTAACTGGTCAAACTACGAATTCGAATCATCATTACAGTTAAATGAATTTGTCGATCAATTATTAGAACCTGTTAAAAATTCTCCATCAAGCTATGTTATCAAACTTGGTTTACATGAAGCTCTTGTCAACGCAGTAAAACATGGAAATAAATTAGATCCCAAAAAAAATATTAGAGTAAGGAGAATAATTACTCCTCATTGGTGTGTTTGGCAAATTCAAGATCAAGGCAATGGTTTAGAAATAAAAAAAAGAGACTACAAATTACCAAAAAAAATAAGTAGTGTAAATGGCCGTGGCCTATATATTATTAATGAATGTTTTGATGACATTAGATGGAGTAGTAAAGGTAATAGGCTTCAGTTGGCTTTAAAAAGGTGATTTTTACTAGGGCAAGGTTGATCTACGTTAATTTCTTTTAACCATTTAATACTTTCTTCTATATACTCAATAGTTTCCTTTTCATTGCAAGAAATAATTAAATGACATAATCCTGCCGAAATTAGTTCAGCAGATCGTTTATATTTGTTTCCCTTATCTTTGTGCCATTTAGAATGATCAATTTTTAATTTGTCATTAAGACTTTGAACAAGCTGAATAGTATCTTTATCCCAATAGGTCATAGAAGTTTTTATTTACTTTACAGCAGACCATACTTTGGTCATAAAAAAGGAATTTGATTTTACATCTTTAAACCCTACTTCCTGTATTTTAGAATCTACATCCTCTTTTATGTAATCACAATAAAAAGGCTCATGAAAAGATTTATAGAAGTTTTCCATCACGGATGTAAAGTCAGGTGAATCACTTATTTGAATTGAATCAGCTAAAACTAATACCCCCCCAGGTTCAAGAACTCTAAAAAATTCATTTAATACTTTAGCTCTGATTGTTCTAGGTAATTCATGAAATAAGTAAACACAAGAAATGCATTGAAAACTGTCATTTTCAAAAGGTAATTCCTCAGCATTACCTTTTATTAATTGAATTAAATCCCCATCTAAATCTGAAATATATCTACTTGCCTCTTTTAAGTATGAATCAGATAAATCAATTCCTGTAATTTTTTCTTTAGGAAATGCGGCTCTTAATTGTTTTAATGTCCTTCCTGATCCTGTAGCGACATCAAGTATTTTTATAGAACTTTTTTTTCTATCACTAAAAGTCTCGAGTCCTTTTTTTATTGGCTTAATTATTCTTCTCCTCATTGAGTCAGCACTTCCATTGAAAAGTATCTCTACTTGGAGGTCATAAATGCTAGCTGAAAAATCTGATAAATACCCATCTGTTTGATGATGAAAATTTCTCAAGTAATATTGAGGATAATTATCTTTATCAATTGATTTTGGAAGATCATCAAAGTTTTGTTTTCTGCGTCGATCCCATGTATTTGGCATATCGAGCCAAATTTTAGGATATTGAGTTAGGTATCTAAGCCATGGTTCGTCAAACAATAATTTTTTTGGATATATATTTTTTTCGGCATCATTCCAATCTTCTTCTCTTAAAATATCCATTGAATTTTGGATTTGTATTAGAAGATCCTTATCTATATCAAAACTTTCAAGCTTTGAATCGGGAAGAATAAAATTCATTAATCTTGAACTTATCTGCTTGTGAGCGAAACCTGCAATGCTTTTACTTTGTTGTAGCGTTTTATATGCAATTTTTGAAATAGATTCCCTAGCCATTTTTCGATTTATATATCTATATTCCAACAAAAAAAAAATCAATTTGAGAATATTTTGTGATATTTCTCAAATTGATTAATTTAAACTAATGTATTCTTTTAATTATGCATCGTAATACATAAAGAATTCATGTGGATGAGGCCTTTGTCTTAGTTGTTGTACCTCTTCGTATTTTATATCGATAAAGTTATCAATAAAATCTTCAGTAAATACTCCACCAGCTAATAGATAATCCTTATCTGCTTTTAGCGCATTAAGTGAGTCATTTAGCGATGAAGGTACTGTGTCTATTTTTGCAAGTTCATCAGCTGGAAGCTCAAATAAATCTACATCTACTCCATCACCGGGATCAATTTGATTTTGAATTCCATCAATACCAGCAAGCATCATTACAGAGAAGGCTAAGTAAGGATTTGCTAATGCATCACCTGATCTGAATTCTAATCTTTTAGCTTTAGGGCTTGGACCTGTTAAAGGTATTCTTACTGCAGCTGATCTATTACCCTCAGAATAAACTAGATTTACAGGTGCTTCGAATCCTGGAACCAATCGTTTATAACTATTTGTAGTTGGGTTAGTAAAAGCTAGGAATGAAGGGGCATGTTTAAGTATGCCTCCGATGTACCATCTTGCTGTTTGAGATAGATTTGCATATGCTCCTTCACCAAAAAATAGTGGCTGTCCACTTTTCCATAAACTTTGGTGAACATGCATTCCGGTACCGTTATCGTTAAAAACAGGCTTGGGCATAAATGTTGCAGTTTTTCCATATTTTTTTGCAACATTTCTGACAACGTATTTATAAGTCATAACGTTATCAGCAGCATTTATTAGCGAATCAAATTTCATTCCTAGCTCGTGTTGGCCGGCACCAGCAACTTCATGGTGATGCTTCTCTGTGGGAATACCTAATTCACCCATAAGAAGAAGCATTTCAGATCTGATATCTTGCGCAGTATCATTAGGAGCTACTGGAAAATATCCTTCTTTATATTGTATTTTGTATCCTAAGT
Organism: Prochlorococcus marinus XMU1412; assembly: GCF_017696315.1. NCBI lineage: Bacteria > Bacillati > Cyanobacteriota > Cyanophyceae > Synechococcales > Prochlorococcaceae > Prochlorococcus > Prochlorococcus marinus. Next base: position 331,702 of record NZ_JAAORJ010000002.1, read on the forward strand.
TTCCCCCTTCTTCAATTCTCCCTGTATTCCATGGTGCTTCAATAGTATCTACACTATAAAAACAACCTCCTTCTTTAGAGTCATATCTAACATCATCAAATAAAAAGAATTCTGGTTCTGGTCCAAAAAATGCAGTATCTGCTATACCAGTTGAATCTAAATATTTTAATGCCTTTTGGGCTAAAGCTCTTGGACACCTATCATAAGGCTCTCCGCTTCTAGGCTCTTGAATAGAGCAAATCATACTTAGGGTTTTATGTTTATAAAAAGGATCTATCCAAGCTGTACTTGCATCGGGCACCATTGACATATCAGAGGCATTAATTGCTTTCCAACCTCTTATTGATGAACCATCAAATGCTAGACCTTCTGTAAATGAATCCTCTTCTATCATGTCTGATGTAAGAGTTAAATGTTGCCATTTACCATGGATGTCTGTGAATTTTAAATCGATGAGTTCAATTCCTTCATCTTTAATTTGACTTAAAACATCTTGTGGAGACTTAGACATAACTATTGAGATACCTTCTATGAAATTAATAACTTGATGATTCTTATTATGTATCAACCGTCACTTTTTTCAACACTAGACGTCTTCTTTCAGTGTTTCAAGTCATAACTTTAATAATTATTTACTTAATTATTTAAATTGAATTAATTTCTTTAAATAAATATCGCTTAAGCGACCATATTAGTTTAATTTAAAGGTAATTGAATGTAATGCTTTGACAGAAGCAAAACTTATTACAGCTTTAAATAAAGAGAATTTATCTCATTTCTCAAAGACTTATGTTCCCTCTAGGCTTTTATTAGGTCCAGGTCCTTCAAACGCACATCCAGAAGTTCTAAATGCTCTTTCCTTAAATCCAATTGGTCACTTAGATGAAGCATACATTTCATTGATGTCTGATGTTCAACAACTTCTAAGATATACCTGGCAGTGTAATAATCGTATGACTCTTCCAATGAGTGGTACTGGTAGTGCAGCTATGGAAGCTTCAATAGCTAATTTTATAGAGGAAGGAGAAAAAATTCTTATCGCTAAAAAAGGATATTTTGGAGACAGACTTGTTGATATGGCAACTAGATATAAAGCAGATGTATCTGTTATGGAAAAACCTTGGGGTGAATCCTTTTCTTATGAAGAAATTAAGTATGAAATAGAGACTAAAAAACCAGCTATATTTGCAATTGTTCACGCTGAAACGTCTAGTGGTGTTTTACAACCTCTTAATGGAATTGGTGATGTATGTAGAAAAAATAACTGCTTGTTTTTAGTTGATGCCGTTACTTCCCTTGGGGCTCTAGAACTATTGATAGATGAATGGAAAATAGATTTAGCGTATAGTTGTAGCCAGAAAGGATTAAGTTGTCCGCCTGGACTAAGTCCTTTTACAATGAATAAGAGAGCTGAAGATAAACTAAGTTCAAGAAAAACAAAAGTTCCTAACTGGTATTTAGATTTATCT